>NZ_JAVDSL010000001.1:1263758-1579697 GCF_031455295.1 Leifsonia sp. 1010 | reverse complement strand
CGCGAGGGTCGAGACCGGCCAGTCGCCGCCGTAGAGGAGGCGCGACGGGCCGAATGCGGCGAGCGCACGATCGACGTACGGACGCAGGTCCGCGGCCGACGCGCGCCCGGCCGGCCCGAGGGTCGTCAGGCCGGACAGCTTCGCGAAGACGTTCGGGCGGCGCGCAAGCGAATCCATCAGCCTCCCCCAGTCACCGGGTTCCGCGCCGACCGGCGGCGTTCCGAGGTGGTCGATGACGAGCCGCAGCTCCGGCAGCTCGTCGGCGAGCGCGACCGCGTGCTCCAGGTGCCGCGGGAGAACCCCGATCACGTCGAACGTCAGCCCGCGGGAGGCGAGCACACCGAGCGACCGGCGCACCGGCTCCTGCGCCAGCCAGTCCGGGTCGGGTTCGTCGTGGATGAGGTGCCGGATTCCGACAAGCGGCCCCGCCCCAGCCCACCGGTCCAGCTGCTCTCCGACCCGGTCGGGGTCGAGCAGGTCGACCCACGCAACCACGCCGACGACCAGCGGCGACTCCGCAGCGACGGCGAACATCGCCGCGGAGTCCTCGGTCGTGCTCGCCGCCTGGACGAGCACGACCCCGTCCACCCCGGCCTCCCGCAGCTGCGGTTCCGCCTCGGCGAGCGTGAACGTGCGGTTGATCGGGGCGACCGCGTCGGACAGCCACGAGTAGGTCCCGTGCTCGAGGTCCCACAGGTGAAGGTGCGCGTCGATCGCCATGGCTCAGACCAGGTCGAACCGGACGAGGGAAGGCCCGGCGACCGCCGGCTCCGGGAGGGTCAGGGCGATCGCGTCACCGTCCCGCGTCGCGGCGACCGGCGTGCCGTCCGCGAGCCGCGCGCTGTCCGCATCCACCGCAGCCGACACGCCCTCGAGGCGCACCGAACCGGTCGCGTCGACGAACGCGTTCGCGATCGAGTCGGTCGAGTCGCCCTCGCCGCCGCGCGTCCAGCGCACCCACGGCTCGTCCGACGGACGGGCGACGGATGCGTCCAACACCTGCGAGCCGAACACGGCATCCCCGTTCACCGCGTTCCACGCGGCCAGGTGCTCCAGCGTCCGCCGCTGCAGATCGGGTACGGTCCCGCGCGCGGTCAGCCCGACGTTGAGCAGCAGGTTGCCGCCGCGCGAGACGATGTCGACGAACGTCTTCACCGCATCCGGGCCGCTCAGCATGTGGCGCTCGTCCTCGAGCGTGTTGTACCCGAAGGAGTACCCGATCCCGCGGCAGTTCTCCCACGCGCCGGCGCCCTCGACGTTGGTGCCGTTCTGGTACTCGCTGGTGCGGAAGTCCCAGTGCGTCTCGCCCCAGCGGTCGTTCGAGACGCCGTCGGGGGCGGCCGCGTAGAACTTCTCGAACAGCCGCTCCATGCTGTGCGGACCGCTGGGCTTGCCCGCATCCGGCCACTCGATGTCGCCCCAGAGCACATCCGGACGGTAGCGGTCGATGAGGTCGGCGACGTGCTCGTACGCGTACTCGGCGTAGCCGGCGTCGACGGGACGGCGGAAGGCCTGGCCGTCGTCGGTGATCGGCTCCAGCTCGGAGTAGTGCCAGTCGAGCCCGCCGGAGTAGTAGACGCCGAATCGCAGGCCGGCCGCACGGGTCGCCTGCTCGAAAGCGCCGACGAGGTCGCGGTGCGGTCCGCGGGCGACGGTGTTGCGGCCGTCGGTGCCGGGCGCGTCCCACAGGGTCACACCGTCGTGATGCTTCGTGGTGGGCACGAAGTAGCGGGCGCCGGTGCTCTTCACGAGCGCGATGAACGCCTCGGGGTCGAAGTCGACCGGGTCCCACTGGTCGATGAAGTCGTCGTAGGGCGCCCCGCCGTAGACCTCCCGCTGGTGCTCGGCGGCCGGGCTGCCGGGGATGCGGATGGTGTTGTAGTACCACTCGGCGTACGGGTTGTGCGCGAACCAGTACCCCTTCTCGATCGTGCCCAGCTCGCCGATCGGCTCGGCCCACGCTGGCACCGAGTACGGCCCCCAGTGCACGAAGATCCCGAGCTTGGCGTCGGTGAACCACTGCGGCACCTCGCGCTCGAACCGGCGGTAGTTCTCCGGGCGGACGGGATCGTCTGTGAACATGGCCACGGGTGGTCTCCTTCGTCGTCGAATGGATGCGCCGGAGCGATTGTGGGATGCGTCCGGAATCCATATCCTATAGGCAATAGCATCCGTCTTCAACGATGCGATTCCCCCACTCGAAGGAGAGTTCCCGTGACCACCGCGCTCGACGCACCCCCCGCCTCGTTCGTCCGGCCCACCGACTTCCGTTTGCCCGGAGGCGAGTGGTTCATCGGAGCGGGCTTCGGCCTGTTCGTGCACTGGGACCACGCCAGCCAGCAGGGGATCGAGATCTCCTGGCCGCTGGTCGGTCGTTCCATCATCCCCGGTTCCGACGGCGTCGAGGACACCGTGTCCGTCGACGAGTACCAGTCCACCGCGGCGACCTTCAACCCGGTCGAGTGGGATGCGGTCGCTCTGGCCCGTCTCGCGAAGCGCGCGGGCGCCCGCTACGTCGTCTTCACCGCCCGCCACCACGCGGGCTACGCGATGTTCCACACCGAGCAGTCCGACTTCGGTATCGAGCACTCGCCCTTCGGTCGCGACATCACGCGCGAGTTCGTCGAGGCGATCCGCGCGGAGGGCATCCGTGTCGGCATCTACTACAGCCTCCCGGACTGGAACCACCCGGACTACCCCGCCTTCCGCATGGAGGACCGCCCGTACGCGCTCGAGCACTGGCCGGCCGCCGGCGACCCCGCCAACGCCGGCACGCCGGTCGCCGACGACCGCCACCGCCGCGCGACGCCCGAGCAGTGGCAGCGGTACCAGGCGTATCTGCGCGGCCAGCTCACCGAGCTGCTCACCCGCTACGGCACCATCGACCTGCTCTGGTTCGACGGCGAGTGGGAGCGGTCCGAGCAGGAGTGGGACAGCGCGGGCCTGCGCGCCCTCATCAAGTCCCTGCAGCCGGATGTCGTCATCAACGACCGCCTGCTCGGCCAGGGGGACTACAAGACGCCCGAGCAGGGCTTCCCTGTCACGGCGCCCGACGGGCCGTGGGAGCTGTGCATGACCATCGGGCAGATGTGGGCGTGGCGACCCGGCGACACCAAGAGCAAGAGCACCACCTCCCTGATCACGACGCTGATCGAAGTGGCGTCGCGCGGCGGCAACCTCCTGCTGAACATCGGCCCGAAGGGCGACGGCAGCCTCAACGAGTCGCAGGTGCGCACCCTGGGGGAGATCGGCGAGTGGATGGACGTGCACGCCGAGAGCGTCGTCGACGTCGCCCCCACCGTCGGAGTCGATTTCTACGGTCCGTCCACCGCCCGGCCGGGGACGCTGTACCTGCACCTGGTGATGCGTCCGATCGAGGAGGTCGTCGTGCGCGGCATCCCGGTCGGCCGGGTCACCGGGGTCCGCCTGCTGGCGACCGGCGAGGAGCTCCCCTACGAAGTGAACCTGGAGGTGCACGAGCAGCCGGCGCCCGGAGTCGACCCGCTGGGCGAGCTCCACATCCCCGCGCCGGCAGCATCGGACGCGGTCGTCGATGTCATCGCGATCGATTTCGCGTAGACCGGGCCGACCTCTTGACCCGCGCCCGGGCCCGGCTCTAAGCTCCGCATGAGGCCTATATCGTAGACCCTATAGGATTGTGAACCACCCGACCGGGCGAGAACGCCCCGGACGATCCTCACGAAGACAGCACGACAGGCACCACCAACGCAAGGCGATCACCTGGATGAATCCAATGGAGGAGGCACAGCACGTGACACCACGAAGCAAGCGCAGGGCGGCCAGGATCGGAACCGCCGTCCTGCTGACCGGAGCACTCACCGCACTGGCCGGCTGCGCCGGCGGCAGCGGGGGCGACGCCAAGGGCGGCCCGATCAGCATGTACACCTGGGTCAGCAGTCAGAGCGACCGCGACCAGTGGGAAGGCTTCATCGATCTCGGCAAGAAGGTCGACCCCGACCTCGACGTCACGATCGAGGGCCCGAGCTTCAACGACTACTGGACCAAGGTCAAGACCCGCCTCAGCGGCTCCAACCCGCCCTGCCTGCTCACCACCCAGGCCGCGCGGGCCCAGGAGCTCTCGGGACTGCTCATGCCGCTGAACGACCTGATCAAGAAGAACAAGCTCGACACCTCGAAGTTCGACGAGTCGATGCTGAAGGGCATGACCGTGGACGGCACGATCCGCGCGATCCCCTACGACGCCGAGCCGATCGTCCTCTACTACAACGCGGACTCCTTCGCGAAGGCGGGCCTGCAGCTCCCGAGCACCACCTACACGCGGGAGCAGTTCCTGGCCGACGCGAAGAAGCTGACGACGGGCGACCACAAGGCGCTCGCGATCTCCCCCGGCTTCTTCATCCCGAACGCCTGGGCCATCGCCGACGGCGCGGAGGCCGTGAAGGACTCCAAGCTCGACCTCACCAACTCCAAGCTGGTGGACCAGGTGCAGTCCTACTTCGACCTCGTCGGCAAGGAGGGCATCGCGAAGGCCCCCGAGGCCGCGGACGGCTCCGACGTCTCCCAGTCGGCGTTCACCAGCGGCGCCGTCGACATGCTGATCGAGGGCCCGTGGATGTACGGCACCTTCGCCGACGCCGCCAAGTTCACGATGGGCGTGACGATCGTCCCGAGCACCTCCGGTGAGGCGCACGGCATGACGGCCGGCTCCGGCTTCGGCATCGCGAAGAACTGCAAGAACCCGGACGCGGCCTTCAAGGCGATCGTCGCGATGACCGACACCAGCGTCCTGAAGGGTCAGGCGGAGAAGCGCGGCATCGTGCCCTCCCGTGCTGACGCCCAGTCGGCCTGGGCCGAGGGCAAGTCGCCGGAGGCGTACGCCGCGGTGCAGGCTCTGCTGAAGAACGCGACGGCGCAGATCACCACCCCCACCTGGAACCAGGTGGAGACCCTGTTCACCCAGTACGGCGTCGAGGGGTACCGGGGTGACAAGACGGCCAAGGACGTGCTGAGCACGATCCAGAAGTCGGTCGGGCAGTAGCGCATGACCTCCCCCCTGGTCACGGGTGCCGTCGTCTCCGAGGAGACGGCGGCACCCGCCGCGCCCCCCACTCGCCCGTTCGGCGTGCCGCATCCCACCCCTCCGCGCCGGGGCGGCCGCAAGCGCCGCGGGGACGGCCTCGTCGCCCTCGCCTACCTCTGGCCGGGACTCGCCGGCTTCACCTTCTTCATCGTCGTCCCGCTGATCGGGTCGCTCGTCATCAGCCTGTTCGAGTGGCCGCTGTTCGGCGCCCCCACCTTCATCGGGCTGGCGAACTACCAGAAGCTGTTCAGCGACCCCACGTTCTACACCGTCCTGATCAACACGATCATCTTCGCCTTCGTCTACACGGCCCTGAATCTGGCCGTTGCCCTGGCGGTGTCGCTGTGGCTCAACACGCGTATCAAGTTCGCCGGCTTCTGGCGCGTCATCTTCTTCCTCCCGGCCATCACCCCGATGGTCGCGAACGCGCTGGTCTGGCGTCTGCTGCTCAGCGACAACGGCCTGGTGAACTCGGCCCTCGCCGGCATCGGCATCGACGGGCCCAGCTGGCTGTCCGACTCCCGCTTCGCCCTGGCGTCCGTCATCGCGATGTCGGTGTGGCAGTCGTTCGGCTACAACGTGATCGTGCTCTCGGCCGGCCTCGGCGGCATCCCGAAGGAGATCCTCGAGGCCTCCCGGATGGACGGCACGAACGCGTGGCAGCGGCTGCGGTCGATCATCCTGCCGATGATCTCGCCGTCACTGTTCTTCACCATGACGATGACGATGATCGGCGCGTTCCAGGTCTTCGTGCAGCCGCAGATCCTGACCCAGGGCGGACCGGGCGAGTCGACGAACACGTTCGTGCTCTACCTCTACCGCAACGGATTCGTCTTCGATCGGCTCGGCTACGCGTCGGCACTGGCGTGGATGCTCTTCATCGTCGTCATGATCATCACCGCGCTGCAGTTCGCGGGCCAGAAGAGGTGGGTCAACTATGACAAGTGACACGCTCGAACGGAGCCGCACGAGCGGCCGCCGTCACCGGCTCCGCCCGGCCCAGCGCGTCGTCGTGACGAAGACCTGGCTCAACACGCTCCTGATGGCCATCGTCGCGCTGCTGTTCACCTTCCCCTTCATCTGGATGTTCTTCTCGGCCCTCAAGCCGGAGTCCGAGGTGTTCTCGCCCAACCCGACATTCATCGGGTCCGAGGTGAAGTGGTCGAACTTCGTGGACGCCTGGACCCTGGTGCCGTTCGGCCGGTTCATCTTCAACGGCTTCTTCGTCTCGATCTGCGGCGCCCTGCTCTCGGTCATCGTCGCGGTGCTCTCGGCGTACGCGTTCTCGCGCCTGCGCTTCAAGTACCGCGACCGCATCTTCCTGCTCTACGTGCTGACGCTGGTGCTTCCGCAGGAGGTGCTGGTCGTCCCGCTGTTCATCATGATGAATCAGCTCGGCCTCGTCGACACGTATACGGCCCTGATCATCCCGTTCGCGTTCACCGCGTTCGGCACGTTCCTGCTCCGTCAGTTCTTCCTGACGATCCCGATCGAGTTCGAGGAGGCGGCGCTGATCGACGGCGCCTCGCGCTTCCGCACCCTGTGGTCGGTGCTCCTCCCGCAGCTCACCGCGCCGCTGTCGGTGCTGGGCGTGTTCTCGTTCGTCGGCTACTACAACTCCTACCTGTGGCCGCTGATCATCATCAACAGCCAGGAGCTGGCGACCGTGCCCCTCGGCCTCTCCATGTTCACGGGCGAGCACGGCACCCAGTGGAGCCTGATGATGGCCGCATCCACGATCGCGATCATCCCGTCGCTGATCATCGTCGCGCTGCTGCAGCGCCAGCTGATCAAGGGCGTCGCCCTCGGCGGCTTCGGCGGCCGCTGACCTCCCCGTCCCTCACCAGAAAGCAGAACACCATGAGCCTCGCCCCGCCCGCCGCCCTCACCGCCGTCGACGGCACGATCGTCAGCGCCGAGGCGTGGCTGAGCGACCTGGAGGTGGAGACGGTCCGCACGGACGCGGTGCAGTCGTTCCTGAAGCAGGAGACCATCTTCGTCCGGCTGCGCACGGTCGGCGGGGTCGAGGGCATCGGCTACAGCTACACGATCGGGACCGGCGGCGCGGCCGTCCTCAGCCTCCTACGCGAGACCCTGCTCGACGTCGTGGTCGGGATGGACGTGAACCGCCCGGAGGACGTCTGGCGCGCTCTGTTCTCCTCCACACGCGCGACGACCGTCGGCCTCATCACCTCGCTCGCGCTCGCCGCCGTCGACACCGCGGTGTGGGATGCGCGCTGCAAGGCGGCCGGCCTGCCGCTCTGGGTGGCGGCGGGAGGTGCGCAGCCGCGCATCCCGCTGTACGACACCGAGGGAGGCTGGCTGCACTTCAGCACGGACGAGCTGGTCGCGCAGGCGGTCGAGTCGCAGCGGCGCGGGCTCGGCGGCGTGAAGATCAAGGTCGGCAAGCCGCGCGCGCACGAGGACTTCGAGCGGTTGAGCGCCGTCCGCGAGGCCGTCGGGGACAGGATGGACATCATGGTGGATGCGAACCAATCCCTGACCGCTGCCGAGGCGATCCGCCGCGCAGCCCTGTTCGAGAAGCTCGACATCTTCTGGTTCGAGGAGCCCCTCCCCGCCGAGGACGTCGCCGGGCACCGCCGGCTCGCCGAGTCGACCAGCGTCCCGGTCGCGGTCGGCGAATCGATCTACTCGGTCGGCCACTTCCGCGAGTACCTGCAGTCGGGGGCCGCCTCCATCGTCCAGGTCGATGTCGCCCGGGTGGGCGGCATCACGCCGTGGCTGAAGGTCGCGCACCTCGCCGAGGCGTTCAACGTCGCTGTCGCACCGCACTTCCTGATGGAGCTGCACGTGTCGCTGTGCTGTGCGGTGCCCAACGCGCTCTACCTGGAGCACATCCCGCAGTTGCGCGCGGTGACCCGCTCGGAGATGACGATCCGCGACGGCCACGGCCTGGCGCCGTCGGAACCGGGGCTCGGCATCGAGTGGGACCTGGACGCCGTCGACGATCTGCGGGTCGCCTGATGGGACCGCAGCGTACGTTCGGGCGGGGCGGGCTGACCGTCGGCCCGATCGGCTACGGCTCCGCCGCTCTCGGCAACCTCTATCGGCCGCGGCCGGAAGACGAGTGGCCGGGCATCGTCCCCGCCGCCTGGGAGGCCGGTGTCCGCTACTTCGACACGGCGCCGCACTACGGCCTGGGGCTCGCCGAGGAGCGCCTGGGCGAGAGCCTGCGCGCCTTCCCGCGCGACGAGTACGTGCTCTCGACCAAGGTGGGCCGGGTCCTCGATCCCAACCCGGAATACCGGCCGGGCGACACCGACATCGCGAACCTGTTCGACGTGCCCGCGACTCTGCGGCGTCGCTTCGACTACTCGCGGGACGGCGTGCTCCGCTCGGTGGAGGACTCGCTGCGGCGCCTCGGTGTCGACCGCATCGACGTCCTGTTCGTCCACGACCCGGACGAGCACGAGCGCGAGGCCCTGGAGGGCGCCTTCCCGGCGCTCGACGAACTGCGGTCGCAGGGCGTCATCCGCTCGTACGGGGCCGGGATGAATCAGACCGCCATGCTCACCCGATTCGTCCGCGAGACGGACCTCGACATCGTGATGTGCGCGAACCGGTACACGTTGCTCGACCCGTCCGCCGAGCAGGAGCTGCTCCCGGCCGCGCAGGAACGCGGGGTGTCGGTCGCCGTCGCGGCGGTCTTCAACTCCGGCATCCTCGCCACCGTCCGGCCGGCAGCCGATGCCACCTTCGTCTACGGCGCGGCGTCGCCGGAGCTCATCGGGCGGGTGAACCGCATCGCCGATGTCGCGGAGCGGCACGGCGCCACGGTGCCGCAGCTCGCGGTGCAGTTCCCGCTGCGGCATCCCGCCGTCTCGACCGTGGTGCTCGGCGCGGACACCCCGGCGCAGATCGAGCGCAACGCCCGGCTGTCCACTCCCCCGGTGCCCGATGCGGTGTGGGAGGAGCTGCGGGAGGACGGTCTCTTGCCGTGACGATCCTGCATCCTCTATCCTCTCGGTTCCGCGGACGCAGACCTAGGATGTGCACATGACGATCCAATCGGGGGAACACTTCCTTCCGGCGCGGCGGGCGCTGGCCGACGATGTGTACGACGCCGTCCTCGGCCTGCTGATGGACCAGGTGATCGAGCCGGGCAGCCGCGCCAGCATCGACGGCATCGCGCGTCAGCTCAACGTCTCCCCCACGCCGGTCCGCGAGGCGCTGGCGCGTCTCGAGTCGGAGGGTCTCGTCGTCAAGAAGGCTCTGAAGGGCTACACAGCCGCGCCCCTGCTCGACAGCGACGGGCTGCGCCAGCTGTTCGAGATGCGCCGGCTGCTGGAGCCGTACGCGACCCGCAACGCAGCGGGCGAGCTGGATGCGGAGACCCTGAAGCAGCTGGAGGACCTCTGCGACGCCATGCACCGCAGCGGCCAGGCGGCGCAGACCGGCGGCGACCGCTTCAAGGACTACAAGGACTTCGCCAACCAGGACGCCGAGTTCCACCGCATCATCGCCGAGCACTCGGGCAACGCGCTGTTGGCCGACGCGATCGGGCGCCTCCGCTCGCACATGCACCAGTACCGCATCTACTTCAAGCACGGCGTCGTGGATGAGACGTCGGGCGAGCACGAGGCCGTCCTGGAAGCGCTGCGCAGCGGCAAGCCGGCTTCGGCCGAGAAGGCGATGCTCGACCACATCACCAAGTCGTACGCGCGCATCTCCGCCAGCCTCGCCGAGGCCGAGAAGGCCGGCTAGCGCCCCTCCCCCTCCGTCGCTTCCCTTTCTGCTGGCGCTCGTAGGGCTATATCCAATAGGATATTGAGCAACGGCGAGCGAGAGGACAACGGCGTGAGCATCGTCACGGGCTTCGAGACCCTGGATGTGCGGTTCGAGACATCCGCCCTGCTGGACGGGTCGGACGCGATGAACCCGGACCCGGACTACTCCGCCGCCTACCTGCGCGTTACGACCGACGCCCCGGACGGCCACGAGGGCCACGCCTTCGTGTTCACCATCGGACGCGGCAACGACGTCCAGGTCGCCGCCATCGAGGCCATCGCCCACCGCGTGGAGGGCAGGAACGTCGAAGCGATCCTGGACGACCTCGGCGGGTTCTGGCGCGAGTTCGTCCACGACTCGCAGCTGCGCTGGCTCGGCCCCGAGAAGGGCGTCATGCACATGGCCATCGGCGCCGTCGTCAATGCGTTCTGGGACCTCAAGGCCAAGCGCGCCGGCCTCCCGTTGTGGCAGCTGCTCTCCCGCATGTCGCCGGAGGAGCTCGTCTCGCTCGTCGACTTCCGGTACCTCACCGACGCCCTGACCCCGGAGCAGGCGCTCGAGCTGCTTCGCGCGGCGGAGCCGGGCCGCGCCGCGCGCGAAGCCGAACTGCTCGCCGACGGGTATCCCGGATACACGACCACGCCTGGCTGGCTCGGCTACTCCGACGAGAAGCTGCGGCGCCTGGCGCGCGAGGCCGTCGACGACGGCTTCACGCAGATCAAGCTCAAGGTCGGCGACCGGCTCGACGACGACCTCCGCCGTCTTCGCGTGGCCCGCGACACGGTCGGCCCCGACATCCGGATCGCCATCGACGCCAACCAGCGCTGGGACCGCGACCAGGCCATCGAGTGGATCCGCGCCCTCCAGCCGTTCGACCTCGCCTGGGTCGAGGAGCCCACCAGCCCGGACGATGTGCTCGCGCATGGGGCGATCGCCGAGGCCGTGGCGCCCGTCCCGATCGCGACCGGCGAGCACGGCATGAGCCGGGTGCTGTTCAAGCAGCTGCTGCAGGCGGGCGCCGCCTCCATCGTCCAGATCGACTCGACCCGGGTCGCCGGGGTCAACGAGAACATCGCGATCCTGCTGCTCGCGGCGAAATTCGGCGTCCCGGTGTGCCCGCATGCCGGCGGCGTAGGCCTGTGCGAGGCGGTGCAGCACTTCTCGATGTTCGACTTCGTCGCCGTCTCCGGCAGCCAGGAGGGCCGGATGATCGAGTACACGACGCACCTGCACGAGCACTTCGTCACCCCGGCCGAGGTGACCGGCGGCCGCTACCGCGCGCCGCTGGCGCCGGGCATCGGGATGGAGATGCTCGCCTCATCCCTCTACGAGCACGAGGTCGGCCCCCTGCTCGTCGACTGACGCCGATCAGCGCGGGACGCGGGCCGCGGCGTCCGGGAAGGCCGGCGCCTCCGGCTGCGGGCCGGACTGGTACCAGTAGGCGACGGAGAAGACGTCGTCGGTGCGCTCGAAGAGGCCCTTGTCCCAGACGCCGATCTGCTGCACGGTCACGCGCAGGTCGCTCTCGAAGAAGATCGGGTCGGGCAGGTGCCAGCGGTACACCGCGTGCATCGGCGCCGTGGAGGTGATGAACGTACCCCCGCGCGTCTCGTCACGCGTGCTGAAGAACGGATAACCGCAGTACGGCGCACTGAACGTCAGCGGAACGGGCTCGGGATCGTGGCGCAACTCGTCCTGGAATGCCCAGGCGCCGCCCGCGTAGTCCTCGAGCCCGGTGCTGCACAGCGTCGGGAGGTCGGTGTCGCCATCGACGAAGAACTTCACCTCGCCCTCGCCCCACCAGTACCGCGAGAGCGAAGCCACTCCGATGTAGGTGCCGAGGTAGCGGCCGCGGCCGGTGACGCCGTCGAGGATGACGTGGTCCTCCCCCAGTGCCGTGGTCGCGTTGGAGCGCCGCCACTGCGCGTGGAACAGCGGCGTCCCTTCGGGGATGTCGTCGCCGACGGTGTAGTCGACCTGGAAGAAGACGTGGTCGACGGAGGCCGCGTGGTCGCTGTCGAGCACGATGCGCGCGCGCCGCCGGAACGGCATCGGGATGTAGGAGTTCATCCCACCGGTCGGCGCCACCACGATCGGCTCGGACGTGACCAGCGCCCGCGCGGCGAAGCCGTTGCAGAAGAAGTCGCCGAGGGGCGCCTCGACCGCGGGCTGCTCCTCGTCGTCCCAGTACATCCGCAGCACCAGGTCGCGCAGCACGAACGGTCCGCCGTCCGTGCGGTCGGGGACCGTGATCCAGATGTGGCGGATGACGCCGGGGCCCTCGATGTCGGCGAGCGTCAGGCTGCCGCCGGCGGGCAGCGCCGCGTACGCGCTGCCCTTCCGGCCGGGACCGAGGTGCGAGCTCGCCGCCGCAGCCGCGCCGGGTGCGCCGGTGGGGTTCTCCGCGTTGATGGAGCGGGAGCGCACGCCGTCGGCGGCGAGCAGGTCGGACAGGGTGGGAAGCACGGTTCTCCTCAGGTCTGATGAGTGGATCGGATGGATGGGTCGGGCCGCTACTTGACCGAGCCGACGGTCACGCCGCGGCTCAGGGTGCGCTGGAAGATGATGAAGAACACGAGGGTCGGCAGCAGCGAGAGCAGCGACCCGGCGTTCAGCGAGGTGATGTCGATGGAGTTCTGACCCTGCAGGGTCGCCAGGGCGATCGGCACGGTCTGCACCGACTGGTCGGAGAGCAGGATGAGCGGGATGTAGAACTCGTTCCACGTCCAGACGAAGAAGAACACCATCAGCACCGAGAGCGTCGGCCGCATCACCGGATAGACCACCGACCAGAGGATGCGCCAGCGTCCGGCGCCGTCGAGCGCGGCGGCCTCCAGCAGCGACGGCGGCAGCGTCGACATCACGCTCGACAGCAGGTAGGTGCCGAAGGCCGCCTGGAGCACGGTGAAGACGATGATGACGCTCCACACGGTGTTGAAGGTGCCCGTCGCCTGCGCCCCGTAGAACAGCGGGTAGATCAGCGCCTCCTGCGGCAGCATCGTCGCCAGCAGGAAGACGGCGAGCAGCGCCGTGCTCCCGCGCACCCGGCCGACGCCGATCGCGTAGGCGCTGAGCAGCGAGACGAGCGTTCCCAGCAGGGCCACCAGCGTCGAGATGACCACCGAGTTCCACAGCGCGCGGAGGAAGTCGACGCGGTCGAGGTAGTCCTGGAACGACTGCAGGCTCCAGCTGGTCGGAAGCGCGAGCGGGCCGTGCGCCGAGTAGTCGGTGCCGGTCTTGAACGCATTGAGCACGAGCAGGACGAGCGGCGCGAGCATCACCAGCGCGATCAGCACGGCGGCGGCGAGGATGAGCCACCGGAGCGGCCGGCGCGGGCGGCGTCGACGGGTGCCCGCGCGGACGGTCCGCTGCGGCGCATCGACCCGGCGCGGACGGGAGTCGGTGGGTGCGGTCGTCGTGGTCATCCGGCGGCCTCCTCTCGAGCGCCCCGCCGCTGGAGCCAGAGCATGACGCCGGCGACGAGGAAGATGACGATGGACATGGCAGTCGCGATGGCGGAGCCGTAGCCGACCTTGGAGAGCTCGAAGAAGTTCCGGTACGAGTAGTAGGACGGCACGACGGTCGAGCCCTCCGGCCCGCCTCCGGTGAGGATGAGGATGGGCGCGAAGACCTTGAGCGCCCCGACGGTCGCGGTGATCACCACGACGAACACTTCCGGCCGGATCTGCGGGACCGTGATCGCGCGGAACCGCCGCCACCAGCCGGCGCCGTCGAGGGAGGCTGCTTCGTACAGCTCCGGGTCGACGCGCTGGAGGGCGGCCATGAAGATCACGACCGGGTAGCCGAGCTGGAGCCAGATCAGCATGAGCATGACGGCGTAGATCGCGATGCTCGGGTCGCCGAGCCAGTCCGGCGGACTCTTCACGCCCAGCGCTTCGATCACGCTGTTGAGCAGGCCGTTCTGGGTGGCGAGCACCCAGCTCCAGATGAAGCCGGCCACCGCGATCGGGAGGATCTGCGGCAGATAGTAGGTGGCCCGGAGGAACGCGGCGGTCCTGCCGCCGAACTCCCGGCCGATGTAGTCGAAGAGCATCGCTGCGAGCAGCAGTCCGAGCAGGGTGGGGACGATCACGATGCCGACGATCATGAAGATCGTGTTGGTGAAGGCCAGCCAGAACTGCGAGTCGTGCAGCAGGTCCACGTAGTTCTGCAGGCCGTTCCACCGCATCGGCGCGATGCCGCCCTTCCAGCGGAACAGGCTGATGAACACGTTCATCGCGAACGGGAGGAGGACGATCACCGCCGTCCCGATGATCATCGGGAGGAGGTACATCCAGTAGCCGGCGCGTCGTGCGGGGCGTCGGCGCCGCAGCGGGGGTGCCGCGGCGGAGGTCGCTGTCGTCATGTCATGCTCTCCGGGTCCGGAGGGAGGGGCGGGGCCGCGCGTCGGCGGCCCCGCCCATCCACTCAGCCCTGGTCGGTCGCCTTCTTGCCGTCGTCGTAGAACTTCTGGAGCTTCTGGATGTACTCGTCCGCCGTCTCGTTCTTGTTGGACATCGCGGCCATGTTGGTCTGGATGAAGTCCAGGAATCCCGGAACCGGGTAGTCCGGGTAGAAGGTCAGGGTGTCCGCCTTGACGATCTCGTCGAAGCGCTCGGTGTACGCGCGGGTCACCGGGTCGGTGATCTTCGAGGAGTCGCCCGCGAGCGGGAGGCCGCCGAGTTCGCCGATCTTGTTCTGGACCTCCGGGCTCAGCGTCGTGTCGATCCAGTCGTAGGCGAGGTCCTTGTTCTTCGCCTTGGCGGGCACGCCCCACAGGTGGCCGGACGACCCCATCGACATGTTCGCGCCGGGCAGGGTGAAGTAGCCCCAGGCGAAGTCCTTCTGGTCCTTCACCCGCGAGAACACGCCGTTGTTCCAGATGAGCATCCCGGTCTTTCCGCTCAGGAAGTTGACGTTCGCCTGCTCGTAGGTGAGGCCGGCGAGGTCGGTGCCGAGGTAGCCCTTGTCGATCCAGTCCTGGAACTGCTCGGTGCCCTTCTTCCACGGGTCCGCGGAGAAGTCGACCTTGCCCTTCAGGAACATGAAGTCGTCGATCTGCTTCCGGTCGGCGTAGGCGGAGACGAGCGAGTACCAGACCCACATCTGGTTGAAGCCCTGGTTGGTCGATGCCGAGGATGACACCGGCGTGATCCCGGCGGCCTGCAGCTTCTGCATCGCCGCGACGAACTCGTCCATGGTCTTCGGCTCGGCGGTGATGCCGGCCTTCGCGAAGAGGTCCTTGTTGTAGTAGAAGGTGACGTACTCGCCGATGTTGGGGATGCCGTACCAGTCGCCGGAGCCGGCCTTGCCCTGCTCGTCGTACTTGGCGAAGGACTGCATGCCGCCGGTGACCTTCTTGTCCCAGCCGTACTTCTCCACCTGGTCGTTCAGCGGCGTGAGCAGTCCCTGGCTGGCGAGCTGGCCGCCGTCGGCGTTGCCCTTGTTGAACTCGACGACGTCGGGCACCTTGTTGCCGCCGAGGGTGAGCTTGGCGTTCTTGCGGACGGCGTCGAAGCTGGTGGTCTGGAAGTCGACCTTCACGTCGGGATGCTTCTTCTTGAACATCTCGAGGGCCAGCTGCCAGCCCTGGCCCTGCGCCGTCTTCGGGTCCTCGTACTGGAGGATCGTGAACGTCTTGCCGGCGTCTCCGCCGTTGCCGCTGCTGCAGCCGACGAGGCCGGCGGCGGCCACGGCGACCGCCGCTGCTGCGGCGGCGAGGCGGGCGACGGTGCGGCCGCCCGGTTTCCGGGGTGTTGTCATTGCGTTGCTCCTTTGCATCGGGTGTTCGGGGTGCGGGTGTTCGGGTGGTGCGGATGGTGGGCATGGTGAGGAGGACGGCGGGCGGGCGGGCAGGCTCCCGCCACCGGTGTCTCCGGTCGGTGCTTCGGGATGTGGGGGCCGGATGCGTGGCCCGGGACGCGGTCAGGTGCCGGAAGGCGGCCCGATCGAGTGCCGGAGGACGGGCGCACAGGGCATGAGGAACCCTTCGCGCTCGGCGCCGTCGAGGGATCCGTCGAGGCGTCCGACCACGCGGCGCACCGCCCATTCACCCATGTCGCGGTGCGGCAGCTGCACGGTCGTGAGTCCCGGGTCGAGCGCCTCCGCGACGAACTCCTGGTTGTCGAAGCCGGCGATCGAGAGGTCACCGGGGATGTCGAGCCCGAGGTGACGCGCCACCTGGTAGAAGCCCATCGCGGTCTGGTCGCTGAAGCAGAACACGGCGGTCGGCCTGTCCTCCCGGTCGAGCAGCTGCCGGGCAGGCTCGACCGCGAACCGCGTGGCCGCGTCCTCCGCGACCACGGTGAGGCTCTCGTCCCGGCGGAGGCCGGCCTCCGCCAGCGCGCGCTCGTGGCCGCGGGCGCGCAGCCGCGAGGCGATCGGGTAGGCGCGGACGTCGCAGAAGCCGATCCGGGTGTGGCCGGCCTCGATGAGCAGACGGGTCGAGGTGTACGCGCCCAGTTCCTCGTCGGGCACGACGTAGTCGACCGTGGGATGCGCATCCTCCACGGAGGGACGCCCGTCGAGGATGACGACCGGCATCGTCGGCGGGACGAGCGGCAGCTCCACCAGCTTGTGGAAGTTGGTCGCGACGATCAGGCCCTCGATGTTGCGCTGGAGGAGGGACTGCACCGCCGGCGTCTGCACCTCGTCGTTGCCGTAGGTGTCGATGAGCATCAGCATGAAGCCGCTGTCCCACGCCGCCTGCTGCGCGCCCGCGAGCATGTGACCGGAGAACGGCACCGTCGCGACCTGGTCGGACACCATCCCGATCGTGCGGCTCTGCTTGGTCTTGAGCGACCGCGCCAGCTGATTGGGCACGTACCCGAGCTCGTCCGCGACCTGCTTGATGCGCTGGGCGACCGACGCGTTGACGCGGCCCTCGCCACGACCGCTGAGCACCAGGCTGACGCTCGACACGGAGACGCCGACGTGCGAGGCGATGTCCTTCATCGTCAGCATCGGCGCTCCCTTGCTCTGTACGTCAATCGGTTGACTTCAATCGATTGACGTCACGCTATGAGCGTCAAACGCGTTGACGCAAACGGCCGTTACGAAGTCGTTATCGAGCACCCCGATGCGGGCCTCCGCGCGCCCCCGTGCGATCCTGTCTGGGGCAGGAAGGCGGACCGATGACAGACGACAGCAAGCGGCAGAGCGAGATGACCCTCGTGCTGATGCTCGCGCTCACCTTCTCGACCGGGATCGTCGACGCGGTCGGTTACCTGGGCCTCGACAAGGTGTTCGCGGGCAACATGACCGGCAACGTGGTGATCCTCGGAATGGCCATCGTGGGCGCCGAAGGGCTGCCGTGGGTCGGGCCCCTGGTCGCGCTGATCGCGTTCATGGCAGGAGCCGTGATCGGCGGGCGGACGCTGCGGCGCGAGACGATCGGCTGGAACACGCGGACGAGCTGGTCGTTCACCGCTGTCGCCGCCGCTCTGGCGGTACTCACCGGAGTCACGATCGCGACCGGCGGCGTCCCGCCGAAGCCGTGGGAGCTCGGCATCACCGTCCTGCTCGCCGCGGCGATGGGGTTCCAGGCCGCGGTCGCCCGCCACCTGGCGGTGAAGGACGTGACGACGGTCGTCGTGACCTCCACCATCACCGGCCTCGCCGCCGACTCGGTGCTCGCCGGGGGCTCCGGCCAGCCGTGGCGCCGGCGCGCGGGCGCGGTCGTGCTCATCGCGCTGGGCGCCCTGGTCGGGGCGCTCCTGCTGCGATTCGGGATCGCCCTACCGCTCGGACTCGCCACGGTGGTGACCGCGGCCGCCGCCGTCGTCGGCCACTTCGCCGCCCACGAGGGGCGCCGCGTGGCGGCCGCGCGGGCGTGACGTCCCGGCGCCCAGCCGCCCGTCGTGCAGTTCGAGGACACGGTCGGCCCGGGCCATCAGCAACGGATCGTGCGTGGTCACGACCGCGGCGATCCCCTCACCGTGGACGAGGTCGACCAGCAGGTCCATGATCGCCCGGCCGGTCACGCTGTCCAGCTGCCCGGTCGGCTCGTCGGCGAACAGGATGCGCGGCTCACCCGCCAGCGCACGCGCGATGCCGACGCGCTGCTGCTGACCGCCGGAGAGTTCGGTCGGCCGCTGCCGCGCGTGGCCGCCGAGCCCGACGCTGTCGAGCAGCGCCTCCACCCGGGCGTCCCGCTCCGCGGGGGCGATGCCGAGGAGGCGGAGCGGCAGCTCGACGTTCTCCGCCGCGGACAGCACCGGCACGAGTCCGAACGACTGGAAGACGAATCCGGTGCTGCGGCGCCGCAGCTCGACCAGCTGCGCCTCCGACGCCGTCGACAGATCGACGCCGTCGAGCACCACGCGACCGCTGCTCGCCCGGTCGAGGCCGCTCAGCACGTTCAGGAGGGTCGTCTTGCCGGAACCCGACGGGCCCTTCACCACGACGAGCTCACCGGGACGGACGGTCAGGCTCGCTTCGGCGAGCGCCGTCACGGTCCCCGCCGCCGTTTCGAAGGTGCGGGTCACCCCGTCGGCCACGAGCAGCGGGACGTCCTGCTCGCTGTCCGGCCGACCCGGCCGGGTCTCTGCGATCGTCACGGCCTGCCCTCCTCTTCTGCTGCGTGCGGCTCCTCTGCGGCATGCGGCCAGACGCCCACATGGTCCTGCTCCAGCGCCAGGCGGACGCGGTCGCGCATCCCGAGGGTGGTGAGGTACTCCTGCGGCAGCTGCAGCCGCCCCACCCGGTCGAGCACGGCGTACTCCTCGGCGACGGTGTGCTCGTGGCCCTCCGCGTTGACGCCCGTGCGCCGCAGCACCTCAGTCGCCGTGCGCCCGTCGCGGATCTGGACGGTGCGCGCCACATGCTCCGAGACGGTGGGGTCGTGCGTGACGATCAGCGTGGTGACGCCGAGTTCGCGGTTGACCCCGCGCATGGCCTCCAGCACCTCGGCACTGGTGGCCTCATCCAGCTCGCCCGTCGGTTCGTCGGCGAGCAGCACCCGCGGCTCGTTGGCCAGGGCGACCGCGATCGCGACGCGCTGCTGCTCCCCGCCGGACATCTCGGTCGGGCGGCGGTCGGCGCAGTGCCCGACCTCGAGCAGCTCCAGCAGTTCGGCGGCGCGTCGGTCGCGGTCGCCGGTTCCGGCGACGGACATCGCGAGGGCCAGGTTCTCGCGGGCGGTCAGGTAGCCGAGGAGGTTGCGGGAGGTCTGCTGCCAGACGAATCCGACCGTCCGTCGCCGGTAGTCCACGCGCTCGCGGCTGCGCAGCGCGAGCAGGTCGCGGCCGGCCACGGTCACCGACCCGGCCGTCGGCTTGTCGAGTCCGGAGAGGATGCCGAGCAGCGTCGACTTGCCGGAGCCGGACGCCCCGACGATGGCGACCAGGCCACCGCTCTCGACGCGCAGGGTGAGCCCTTGCAGTGCCTGCACCTCGATGCCGTCGGCCGTGAAGATGCGCACCAGGTCGGTGCAGTCGATGGCTGCGTCGGCAGGGGCGGTCACGGTGGTCATTCTCCTCCTCCGATGCGCAGCACGGCCGCCGCCGAACGGCGACGTGCCGCCGCGAGGGCGACGAGCGTCGCCACGACGGCGACGACGACGAATCCGGCCAGCGCCGCAGCGACCAGCAGAGGGTCCTGCACGACGGGCGGCTGGACGGGACTGCCGGTGAAGCCGCGCAGGTCGAGCGGCTCCAGCACGACGGCGGGCAGCACGAGCCCGACGACGGCTCCGGCGAGGATGCCCACGACGAGCACCGGCCCCAGCTCCCAGGCGAGCACCCCGGCGGTCTGGCGCGAGGTGTATCCGATGGTCCGCAGCGTCGCGACGAGCCGCACCCGCGCCGACGTGTTGATGACCAGCGTGAGAAGCAACGCGGCCACGCAGAGCAGGACGGTCAGCCCGATGGACAGCATGGCCAGCAGCTCGGTGCCCGCGACCAACGGGGACGACCGCAGGGCGTCGCGCTCGGCGATCGCGTCGCCGACCACGGCTCCCTCCCCGCCGATCCGGGCGAGCTCGGCGTGGATGCGTGCCGCATCCGCGCCGGGAGCGAGCTTCACCAGCACGGTCTGCGGACGACCCGAGATGTCGCTCGACGCCGGGAGCCCTGCGGAGTCGAGGAAGACCCATTCCGCATCGCGTACGTAGACACCGGGAACGAAGTCGAGCTCCTTCACCCCCAGGTGCACATTGGTTCCGCCAGTGACGACGAGCGCGCTGGTGATGGGGATCTGGCTCGACCAGCCGCCCAGTGCGGCCGCGGTGCGCCCGGGGATGCCGCCCTTCAGGGCGGTGGAGAGCCGCGCCTCGGGCGGCAGGTCCGCCTGCACCGCGTCCAGCCGTCGGGGGTCCACGAGGTAGCCGGAGACGTCCGACGACACTCCGCCCGCCGTCAGACGCAGGCCTCCGGCCCACTCCACCGTCGCGGTGCGCTGGACGCCCGACAGGCCGGCGACCGCATCCACCTGCCGCTGGCTGAGAGTGGATGCGGCGGTGAGCGACAGATCCGCCCCGACCCGGATGCGCGCACCCTCCGCCACTCCGGCGGTCGCCGTGGCCAGCATGCTGACGGAGAAGAGCGCGATGCTCACACCGGCGACGAGGGTGAAGACCGGCCAGAGCAGTCCGGACCGCGATCGGCGGGCCGCCGAAGCGCCTAGGAATGCCACCGGTCCCCGGCCCCGCCGGAAGACGGCCGCGATCCAGCCGATCGGGTACCGGATCACCCGCACGACGACCACGCAGGCGGCGAGCGCCACGAGCACCGGGGTGGCGGCGGTGAGGGGGTCGACGTCGAGTCCGGCACTCGGCGATGCGAGGCCGCGTCGGGTGAGCAGTACGACGCTGAGCACCGCCAGCCCGATCACCACGGTCTCGGCCACCCATGACCAGCGCGACCGCCCGCCCGTCTCGACCGTCGGAGACAGCGGCCCCGCAGCCACCACCAGCGCGATCGGGGGCAGCACCGCGCAGAAGCCCGCGAGGGCGACCGGGAGTGCCAGCGGAACGCCGCCGGGCGTCAGCGCGACCGCCGCGATCAGTCCGAGCGCCGCGGCGGGGAGCGACACGAACAACCCCTGCGCCGCCAGCTCGGAGCGGAGGCGGACCGGGGATGCGCCGCGCGCGGTCATCAGGGCGAGCGCCGGTCGCCGGCGGTCCAGCACCAGGCGAGCCCCCTGCGCGAGAACGGTCAGGGCGACCACCAGGGGGCCGCTGACGAGGATCGCGAACAGGGTCTGAGCCGGCTGCGCGCGGGCCACGAACTCGTCGAGCGGCCCCTGCACCGCGGTGGCGATCGCCAGCGGGACGGCCGCGCCGCCCACCGTGGCCGACAGGGGCGATGCCAGGAACCCGCCCAGTGCGCTCCGCACGGCGGGGAGGGTCTCGGAGCTGAACCGCTGCGGCTCGACGGGGAACCAGACGGAGGCGAAGGTCGCGTCGAGGCGCGGTGCGAGCGCGGTCCACGTTCCGGGATCGACCCATGCGACCGCTCCGAAGTCCTTGCCGGCGTCGCCCCGGTCGACGAAGTGACCGCGCGCCCGGCTGACGTCGAGATCCCAGAAGTCGGCGGACGCATCCCGCGGCGCGATCGTTCCCGTCAAGCGGAAGGTGAGCGCCTCTCCCGGCGCGGTCGAGGACTGCCGGTCCTCGCCGACGCGCCAGCCGAGCAGCCGTGCGGCATCGGCTGCGAGCACCACCGGGATCGGCGCAGCCGTCGGTGCCCCGGTCGCTGTCGGCCACGTGCCGTCCACGAGCCGCGCCGTCTTCCGCAGGTCCCGGTAGGCCTCGACGGTGACCGCGTAGTGGCTGTTGCTCTCGGCGCCCGCGGGAGCGGGCGTCGGCAGCTCGTCGCTCCGCGCCGCGGCGTCACCCGCTGCGGTCACGGCCCGGAGCGTCGGCGCCATCCGGTCGCGGACGTTCTCCGCGATGCCGGGCAGGCCGTTCCACAGCTGGACCGGATCGACAGCAGGGCCGTTGGAGATCAGGCCGGTGCGGATCGCGGTGGTGAGGTCGCGCCCGCCCGCCCCCGCCTGCTGGAGTTCGTGGCGGAGCTCGCCGCCCAGGATCTCGCTGCTCACGCGGGGCCATGCCGCCAGAGCGGTCGCCGTCACGAGCGCGACGACACCGAGCAGGGCGAGGCCGCCGCCGAACGCGCGGAGCGAGCGGAGGAACAGCCGGAAGTCCGACACGGGACGCGCGTTCACCGGGTCTCCTCCCGGTAGGCCGTGTCGTGCACCTGCCGGCGCACGGACCGCCCGTACGCCCAGACGGCGACGGCGAGAGCAGCGACGAGGGCGACGAGGCCGATCCCCATCCCGAGCGGATCCACGCGCCCCTGCACTGACAGCGTCGACGGCGCTGTCACGACCGAGAGCCGTGCAAGGGTGTTGCCGACGAGCAGCACGACGACCACTCCACCGGCCAGGCCGAACAGGGCCGCTGCCGCCGAGACCCCGATGACCTCGGCCCGTCGCGTCCATGCCTGCTGCTTCGCCGACAGGCCGACAGCGCGGAGCACGACGACCTCGCCCCGGCGACGGCGCAGCGCCGACGAGATCGCGGCCGCCACCGCGGCGACGGCCAGAAGCGCACAGCCCGCCGCACCCAGCCAGGTGCTCAGCACCGCCCCGCTGAGGAAGCGCGACACGAAGTCCCCCTCCGCGGTGGTGACCACCGCATCCCGTCCGGCGACCCCTGCGGCAGCGCGCTCGAGGGCCTCCGTGTCCCCACCGGTGGCCCAGATCGACGTCGCCCGCGACACCGAGGGCGTCGTGCGGAGCAACTGCGCGGTCACCGCGGAGTAGTCGGCGAGCACGGCGCGCTCCGCCGTCGTCCCGGGCAAAGCCGGGACGATACGGGCGACGGTCGCGGTCAGTCCACCGATCGGGCTGTTCACGTCGATCTGCTGACCCACCCGGAGGGAGTCGTCGGCGGCGAGAGCCGACGTGACGGCGACCCGCAGCGTCGGCTCGGCATCCGGAACGAAGCGGACCGTCGCTCTCCCCTCCAGCAGGGCGGCGGTCGCGCGTCCGGCTCCGGCGGCTCGGAACGGCGTCTCCGACCCGAACGACGCCGGCGCGAGCGACCACTCCCCGGCCGGCTTCGACGCGACGGGCAGGCCGGTCACGGCGACCGTCACGTCGGTCGCCCCCGCGGACTCGGTCGTGACGTCCACGGCGACGAGCCGCCGCCCGAGGTTCTCCGGCAGCTCGACGACGACGTCGCCCGAGGCGCTCGGCCGCGCGGTGACCGGCACGGCCTCGCCCGCTGCCGTCGCCATCCACACCGTCGTCTCTGTCGGCGTCGCGGCGCCGGAGCTCGGGCCCTGTCCCGAGACCGCCGTCACGCGCAGCGCCACCGACCGGGTGTCGGCGGGCAGGTCGGCTCCCGGCAGCCCGGCCCCGTCGGGGAGGGATGCGGCGAGCGCCCCCGTGTCGAGCAGGTATCCGCCCACAGGAACGAGAGCGGGGAGCCGACCGGTGTCCATGACGATCACGGAGGCATCCGTGTCGCCGATGGTGGCGTCCTCGACGATGGCGGGCGACGCTGTGACACCCGTGTTCTGGAGCCGTTCGGCGCCGGACAGGTCGCTTCCGTCATTCGGGCTGCCGCCGACACCGAGATCGGCGCGGACCGCTCCTCCGGTGGTCAGCAGGGTGGAGTCACGGAGGAAGCCGGAGAACGTGCCCGCGTATCCCGCCGCGAACGTCAACGCGCCGACCGTCAGGACGATGAGGGCGACGGGTCCTGAGAACAGCGCGATCCCGCGACCGACCTGGCGCGCGGGGAGCACACCGGCGACGCCGCGTCCGCGACCCGCGAGCCGCTCGACGGCACCCGCCGCCGGACCGAACAGAGACAGCCCGAGGAGTGCGATGGCGCAGAGCACCGCCGCCGGAGCGATGACGCCGGCCGGGTCGATCCCTCCCCCGCCGCCCGAGGCGGCCGACGAGCTGAACACCACGAAGCGCCACAGGGCGACGCCCGCGACGATGATCGCCAGCACCGCGAGGCCGGCGGAGACGGCGGTCCTGCCTCGGCCGGCCTCGACGGCTCCAGGAGCGTCGGTGAGGGAACGCGCCGACAGCACGGTCGTCAGCGTGGCGGCGGCCAGGGCGGCGACGAGGGCGGCGAGCGGCGGGAGCAGCACATCCACCGCTCCCGGGAGCCCCGCGGAGGGCCCTCCGGTGAGTGCGAGGAGCGTCAGCTGGGCGGCAGCGGTGCCCACGATCACCGCGACGAGGGCGACCGCGCCCGACTCCACAGCCGCCGCGCGGGCGAGCCATGGAAGGGTCACGCCGCGCGACCGGAGGAGCCGCGTCTCGACGAGGCGCGCGTCGGCCAGCAGACGGCCGAGCAGCGCCAGCGCGATCACCGCGCACACGGCGAGCACGCTCAGCGGGATGGGGATGACGGCGCGCAGGGCGACGACCGAACGCTCCATGGCCGACGTCGTCGCGAGCGCCCGTCCGTTCGACGAGAACGGGCTGGCGGCCGCGGTCGAGTCCTCGCTCAGGGCGTCCGCGACGGCGGCCAGCCCGGACTGCAGCCTCGGGAGTTGTGCGGCGGTGACCCTGTCGGCGTCCGGGGTGAGCACCCACTGCACCGACGTGCCGTCGCCCGCTTCGGCCGCCACCGCGTCCGGGACGATCGCTCGGCCGTCCGTTCCGCCGGCACCGCTCCCAAGGCCCAGCCACGCCGGCGACGCGGGGGCGACCGGACTCCAGAGGCCCACCACGGTGACGGTGACCGGGGCATCCGGGCCGGAGAAGACGACCGTGTCGCCGAGAGCCAGCCGGTGCGTGCGGGCGAACTCGGCGTCGACCGCCGCCTCGCCCGTCGACGGCGTGGAGGTGGATGCGGGCCAGCGTCCCGACGTCAGCCGCACCCGCTCCCGCAGGTCGTCGGAGGCGACCAGCAGGGTCGCGCTGCCGCCGCCCGCCGCACCGACCGACGGCACGAACGCCGTCTGCGCGATCCGCAGCGGCACCCCCCGGAACTGCCGCGCCACGACCGACCGCACCGCGGCATCCTGAACCGCCGGATCGGAGCCCTGCGACGCCTGCAGCGCGAGCGAGGTCGCCGCCGGCGGCTCGTGCTGCAGCGTGGCCCGTACCGCTGTGTCCGGAGAACGGAGCGCCAGCCCGGTCATCAGCGACGCTAGGAACGCGATCACCACCACGACGAGACCGGTGGACACGAGCGTCCCGCGCTGCGCTCGGCTCCGCAGCAGCCAGAACGGGCGGACTCGACCGAGCCGCCCGTCCTCTGCACGCATTGTCCCAACGTAGCGCGAGCGGGGCGCCCGTCCCGGCACCGCGCACGCGGTACTACATTGTGTCGGTGACCACTGCGACGCCGCTGCTGCTCGGCCCGAACCAGCCTCTCGACCGGCCGTACCGGGGTGGTGCAGGCATCGCCCGATTCCGCGGCACACCGCAGCCGAGCCCGTTCACGCCCGAGGACTTCGTCGCCTCGACCACCGAGGTCTTCGCGGGCGGCGGCGTGGGTCTCACCGTGCTGCCCGACGGCCGTACACTGCGCGACGCGGTCGCCGCCGACCCCGTGGCCTTCCTCGGCGAGGAGCACGTCGCCCGCTACGGCGCACGCACGATGCTGCTCGTGAAGCTGCTCTACACCGCAGAGCGGCTGTTCGTCCACTACCACCCGGACGACGCCTTCGCCGCGCGCCACCTGAACAGCGCTCTCGGCAAGACGGAGGCGTGGGCGGTCATCGAGGCCGACACGGGCGCCTCCGCGTTCCTCGGATTCCGCCGTCCCGTGTCGACGGACGAGGTGCGCCGCTGGTGGGACGGCCAGGACGCCGACGCGATGCTCGATGCGATGAACGCGGTCCCGCTGGCCGCCGGTGACACGCTGCTCGTCCCGGCCGGGCTCGCGCACGCGATCGGACCCGGCGTGACCCTCGTCGAGCTGCAGCAGCCCACCGACCTCTCGGTCCTGCTGGAGCGACGGATGCTCTCCGAGCACGACGCGCTGCTGGGCCTCGACCTCCGGACCGCGATCGACGGACTGACCCGGGAGGTCACGCCCGAGGAGCGGATCGCCGACCTGCGGCAGGGGCGCGGTGCGGAGACGCTGTTCCCGGGCGATGCCGATCCGTTCTTCTCGGCGGAGCGCATCCACGTCTCCGGCTCGCGCGAACTCGAGCCCGGGTTCTCCGTGCTCGTCGTGCTCGGCGGAGAGGGGACGCTGGAGACGAAGGGCGGAGCGGCCGTGCCGCTCGGTCGTGGTGCGACGGTGCTCACCGCGTTCGCCGACGGGCCGATCGGGGTGAGCGGGGACCTGGACCTGATCCGGTGCCGCCCGCCGCGCTGAGGCGCAGCGCGCTCTTCCGGGTGGGTCCACTGTCGGCGGGCGCGGCTACTCTCACCTCATGGACACCGTCTGCGCGCTCTGCGGTAATCGCGCGCATTCCGGCGCGACCCTCCGGCTGTGCCTCACGCACCTGCTGGAGGCGCACGATCTTGTCGACGCCGAGTTCGGTGTGACGGACGTGCTGCCGTCGCCGTGCGCGTTCTGCGGTTCACGGCTGGGCGTCCGGTACCCGTCGGGGTGGCTGTGCGCGGTGTGCGAGTGGAGGGTCGGCGAGCCGCCTCCGGAGGGGCCGGCCGCATCCCGGGTGGATGTGGTCTACTACCTGCGCTTCCGTGACCGCATCAAGATCGGCACGACCGCGAACCCGGCGCAGCGGTTCTCGGCGCTCCCCCACGACGAGGTGCTCGCCTTCGAGCGCGGGGACCGGGCCGTCGAGCACCGCCGCCACGAGCAGTTCGCGCACCTGCGCATCCCGGGCACCGAGTGGTTCGAGACCGACCCGGCGCTGCTCGCCCACGTGGAGCTCGTCCGCGCCGGCGCCGACGACCCGTGGGCGGTGCTCGCGCGCTGGCGCAGCGAGGCCGCGGCCCTCCGCGTCTGACCGGCGCTCGCGTCGGACGGCCGCCTCCGGCGCCCAGCGTCGGACAAAAGGCCCCAATACTCCGACCCACCGCGGTACCGATGGAGATTCGAGCACACAACCGGCAGGTCTCCGACGGTAGCCGGCAGAACTCCGACCGCGCCCAGCGTCGGAGAGAGTGCCCCAAGTCTCCGACGCACCGCGGCGCGGATGGAGATCCGAGCGCACAACCGGCAGGTCTCCGACCGCAGCCCCCAGAACTCCGACCGGGATCAGCGTCGGACAAAAGGCCCCAAAACTCCGACGCACCGCGGCGCGGATGGAGATTCGAGCGCACAACCGGCAGGTCTCCGACCGTAGCCGGCAGAACTCCGACCGCGACCAACGTCGGAGAGAGTGCCCCAAGTCCCGACGCACCGCGGTATGGACGGAGATCGAGCACAAGACCGGCGGGCCACCGACCGCAGCCCCCAGAACTCCGACCGCGACCAACGTCGGAGAAAGTGCCCCAAGTCTCCGACGCACCGCGGTACGGATGGAGACCCGAGCGCACAACCGGCAGGTCTCCGACCGTGGCCGGCAGGACTCCGACCCAAGAACAGCGTCGGAGAAAGTGCCCCAAAAGTCCGACGCACCGCGGCGCGGATGGAGATCCGTGCGCGGGAGCGCCGGATCTCCGACGGTACGGACAGCACGGAGGCCCGGACCCACTCGGGCCCGGGCCTCCGTGCAGGGACGCGACGGGTCAGGCGACCTCGAGGCTTTCGCGGCGTCCGTCGCGCGGGGTGACGGACAGCTCCCCCTCGACCTTCGCGGCGAGGCGAGCCATCTCGGCCGCTTCGGCCTCGGCGGAGGACAGCGCGGCGATGTCCACCACCGCGCCGGCGGGATCGACCGTCTCCACGACCGCGGTCGCGACGATCTCCTCAGCCTCGGCCTCGACGCGGCGCCGCGCCGCCCGCATCAGGAACGCGGCCACGACGGTCACCACCCCCGCCGCGAGCGCCAGCACGCCCGCCGTCGTGAACCCTTCGGTGTAGCCGGACTCCGCGGGGAGCCCGTCCGGGGCGATCGCGCCGGTGACGAGGGCGGTCATCACGGCCGCCCCGACCGCCGACCCGACCGTGCGCAGGTTGGCGTTCATCCCACTCGCGATTCCGGTCTGCGTGGCCGGAACGCTCTGCACCACCACGCTCGTGATGGCCGCGTAGATGAGGCCGAGTCCGATGCCGAACACGCCGGACGCGGCTGCGACGGCCACGAGCGATCCGTGGAGGTAGGCGAGTGAGAGGGCCGCTGCCCCCATGAGCACAGCCGAGACCACGATCTGCGCGCGGAAGCCGACCCAGCGGGCGAGCGGGCCGCTCAGGAAGCCGGTCACGGCCATGGTCACCAGCATCGGGAGCATCAGCATCCCCGACTCCGCCACGGATGCGCCCAGACCGTAGCCGGTCGAGGTGGGCGTCTGCACGAACCGCGGGAAGAAGGCGAAGATCGCGAACATCGAGGCGCCGATGAAGACGGCCGCCGCGTTCATGGACCAGACGCCCGGCTCGCGCATGAGCCGCATGTCGACGAGGGGATGCCGCGAGCGCAGCTCGACGATGATCCAGCCGGCGAGGAGCAGCGCGGCCGCGACGAACAGCCCGATCACGCCCGGCGACGACCAGCCCCACTGCGCGCCGGTGCTCAGCGGCAGGAGGAGGGCGACGAGCCAGCTGGAGAGCAGCACGGCGGCCCACGGGTTCACGCCACCGGTCGCCCGGGTGGGCGACTCGGGGATGAAGATCAGCGCGAGAACAGCGGCGGTCACCGTCAGGGCGACGGGGAGCAGGAACAGGCCGCGCCAGCTGAGCGCGTCGGCGAGGGGTCCGGCGAGCACCGTCCCGAGCCCGCTGCCGATGGCGATGATCGAGGCGATGGCGCCGATCGCGGACGGGAGGCGGCGCGCGGGGAACTCGTCGCGGATGATGCCGAAGGCGAGCGGGAACATCGCCCCGCCGAGGCCCTGGATGACGCGACCGGCGATGACGACGCCGATCGACGGAGCGACGGCGGCCACGACGCTTCCGAGAGCGACGGCCAGGAGCGCGAGGACGAGGATGCGACGCTTGCCGACGAGGTCGCCGACGCGACCGAGCAGGGGCGTCGCGACCGCGGCGGCGATGAGCCACGCGGTCATGGTCCAGGTGACGCCTGCGGTCGTGGTGTGCAGGTCGGACTGGATGACGGGGAGGACGGGGACGACGAGCGACTGGAGCGTCGCGAAGGAACCGACGCTGAGCGCCAGGATGGCGAAGGTCAGTCCGGGATGGGATCGAGACATTGTCCGGGGTTTCCGTTTCTCGAGAGGTGCCGAAAGGCGTAGAATTGGAGGGAGGCTCCGTTCGGAGGGTTCCTCCGGTTACGGTCATCACATTACCGGAGGGTGCCTCCGCTTCGCAACCTCGAGTTTTCGACCCCCGAGGTCCGACCCGAAAGGACAGCTGCCGTGACCGGCACCGAGACCACCGCACCGAGCGTCGCCCGACCGCAGCGGGCGGATGCCCGACGCAACTTCGACGCGCTGCTCGCCGCCGCGCGAGAGGCGTTCGCCGAGCAGGGACCGAATGCCTCGCTCGAGGACATCGCCCGCCGCGCCGGGGTCGGGATCGGGACGCTGTACCGCAACTTCCCCACGCGCGACTCGCTGGTGGAGGCCGTGTACATCGACGAGGTGGCCGCCGTCGTCCGCGCAGCGGAGGAGGCGGGATCGCTCGAGCCGTGGGAGGCCGTCCAGGCGTGGCTCCGCCGCTTCATCGCCTACGTCGGCACCAAGCGCGCGCTCATCGAGGGCCTCAACAAGGACTCCCCCGTCCTGCTCAGCTGCCGTACCTCGCTCTACGACGCCGGCGAGCCGCTGGTGCGCCGGGCGCAGCAGGCGGGTGAGTTGCGCTCCGACGCGACCATCGGGGATGTGATCCGCATGGTGTCCGGGATCGCCGGGGTCGCGTTCGACGACGACCAGCAGCGCGACCGCGTCCTCGCCATGGCCATCGACGGCCTCCGCCCCCGCTGACCCGGGCGCCCCGCCGGACGGCCCCGTACGCTTAGAGGATGGAGCTGGGCGTCTATGCGGTGATCGCTGTGGCGGTCATCGTCGGCGTGGCCGCGTTCTCGCGCAAACTCGGCATCGCGGCTCCGATCATCCTCGTCATCGTCGGCGTCACCCTGTCGTTCCTGCCCGGCGTGCCCGAGATCGAGGTGCCGCCCGAGATCATCCTCGACGGGCTCCTCCCGCCGATCCTGTACGCAGCGGCCATCAGCGTCCCGCTGACCGACTTCCGGCGGAACCTCGCCCCGATCGCCGGACTCTCCGTCGTCCTGGTCGTGATCACGGCCTTCGCCTCCGGTTTCGTCCTGTTCACGATGCTGCCGGACCTCAACCTCGCCGCCGCCATCGCGCTCGGCGCGATCATCAGCCCGCCCGACGCCGTGGCGGCCACGTCGATCGGCCGCAAGCTCGGCCTCCCGCCCCGTCTTCTGACCGTGCTGGAGGGTGAGGGCCTGGTCAACGACGCCACCGCCCTCGTGCTCCTGCGTACGGCCCTCGCGGCTGCGCTCGGCGCCCTCGCGACCCCCTGGGCGGGCGTCGTCGACTTCATCTCCGCCGTGGTCATCGCGCTCGTCGTCGGGCTGGTCGTCGGCTTCGTCTCGGTCTGGGTGCGGTCGAAGCTCAGCGACCCCGTCCTCGACACGGCGCTCTCCGTGGTGGTCCCGTTCGCCGCCTTCGCGCCGACCGAGGCGCTGCACGGCTCCGGCGTGCTCGCCGTCGTCATCACCGGCCTCTACACCGGTCACGCCGCACCGCGTCAGTTCAGCGCGCAGGCGAGGATCAGCGACCAGATCAACTGGCGAACCATCCAGTTCCTGCTCGAGAACGGCGTCTTCCTGCTGATCGGGCTCGAACTGCGGACGCTGGTCGGCGACGTCGAGAACCCGGAGGTGCTGAGCGTGTGGAACGCGGTGGGTCTCGGACTCATCGCCGTGCTGTCGCTCATCATCATCCGCTTCGTGCTGATCGTCCCGCTCATCTACGGCCTGCGAAGACGCGCGGAGCTCGCCGAACGCTCGGTGCTGCGGGAGTGGTTGATGATCAGCTACTTCCGCGACCATCCCGTCCGCTACCGATGGCAGGCGCTGCGCAAACAGCGAGCCGAGCAGCGGTACGAGCGGCATCGCACGGACCTCGAGGAGTACCGGCAGGAGGCGATCGACTGGAAGGGCGGCGTCGTCCTCGGCTGGGCCGGGATGCGCGGCGTCGTGACCCTCGCGGCGGCGCAGTCGCTGCCCAGCGAGATCCCGTACCGCCCTCAGCTCATCCTCATCGCGTTCACCGTGGCCTTCGTGAGCCTCGTCGTGCAGGGCGGGACGCTCCCCTGGCTGATCCGGACCCTCGGCCTCCAGGGAGCGGATGCCCGCGAGGACCGTCGGCTGCTCGCGCAGCTCCTCGACGACCTGAGCGAGGCGGGGCTCTCTGTGCTCGACGACCCGGAGACCGCGTTGCAGACGTCGACGCCGATCGATCCGGAGGTCGTCGAGCGGGTGCGGCAGTCGTCGTACCTGCGAGCGGAGTCCGCGTGGGAGCGCACCTTGCTGAGCGATGCCCCGCAGGACAGCCGCCCGCACCACGTGTACCGGACGCTGCGGCTCGCCGTCGTCGACGCCGAGCGCGAGCGCCTGCTGCTCGAGCGCTCCCGCGGGTCGTACCCGTCGCGCGTCCTCACCGAGGCGCAGGCACTGCTCGACCTGGAGGAGACCCGCCTCCGTTCGCGCTCGCGCTAGCAATTCCTGACAGACGTCTGCGAACGCCCGGCTCCGGCGTCACGACCGCTCCATCGTTTCGTCTCAAGTGAGTGACACCCGCAGGGGGCGGGAGGAGAGGAGCGTCATGGAACTCACTGTGATTCGCAGCCGCGACCGACGTCGCATGGTCGTCGCCGTCGAGGCCGAGACCGAGGGCGACGCCCTGCGCACGATCAGCAAGGCCATCGGCCCGGTCACCATCGCACACGAGAAACTGCCGACCCGCCGCTCGCGCGGGGAACTCGGGCGGCGCCACGCCCGGGTCATCACGTATTTTTAGTAATTCAAAATGACGGGCTAGGGTCGAGTCATGGACACGGCACGGCTCGAGAGCGCACTGCGCGAGGCCGGCCTGAAGGCGACCCGCGGCCGGGTAGCGGTGCTGGAAGCGCTGACGGACCGACCACACGCCGACGCGGAGACCGTCTTCCGGACGGTGCTGCCGTCGCTTCCGGGCACGTCGATCCAGAACGTGCACAACGTTCTGGGCGACCTGACCGCGGCGGGACTGCTGCGGCGGATCGAGCCGGCGGGCTCCGCCGCGCTCTACGAGCGACGCATCGGTGACAACCACCACCACGTGGTGTGCACCGGATGCGGCGCGGTCGCCGACGTCGACTGCGTCGTCGGTCACGCGCCCTGCCTGCATCCCTCGGATGCGGGAGGCTTCGCGATCGACACGGCCGAGGTCACCTTCTGGGGCCTGTGCCCGTCCTGCCAGGAGCGCGCCACGCGCGCTCAGCAATCCTGAACGCTCAGACTCGCGAGCGCTCACCGACACCGGGAGAACTATGACGGACGACTACACCACGACCCAGACCGGAACCCCCGTCGCCAGCGACGCCCACTCGCTGACGGCGGGACGCGACGGCGTCACCGCGCTGCACGACCGCTACCTCGTCGAGAAGCTCGCCCAGTTCAACCGTGAACGCATCCCCGAGCGCATCGTCCACGCGAAGGGCGGCGGAGCCTTCGGCGAGTTCGTCGTCACCGGCGACGTGACGGCCTACACCAAGGCGGCGGTGTTCCAGCCCGGCACCGCCACCCGCACCCTCCAGCGGTTCTCGTCGGTCGCCGGCGAGCAGGGCTCACCCGACACCTGGCGCGACGTGCGCGGCTTCTCGGTGAAGTTCTACACGACCGAGGGCAACTACGACATCGTCGGCAACAACACCCCCGTCTTCTTCATCCGCGACGGCATCAAGTTCCCCGACTTCATCCACTCGCAGAAGCGCCTTCCCGGCTCCGGCCTCCGCGACGCCGACATGCAGTGGGACTTCTGGACGCTGTCGCCCGAGTCGGCCCACCAGGTCACCTACCTCATGGGCGACCGCGGACTCCCCCGCTCGTGGCGGACCATGCCCGGCTACGGCTCGCACACCTACCAGTGGATCAACGCGGCGGGCGAGCGCTTCTGGGTGAAGTACCACTTCCACTCGCTGCAGGGCAACGAGGAGATCACGGGCGTCGAGGCGGAGCAGCTCGCCGGCGCCGACGCGGACTACTACCGCCGCGACCTGTACGAGGCGATCGAGCGCGGCGACTTCCCGGCGTGGCGCGTGTCCGTCCAGGTCATGCCGTACGAGGACGCCAAGACGTACCGCTTCAACCCGTTCGACCTGACCAAGGTGTGGCCGCACAGCGACTACCCGCTGATCGAGGTCGGCATCCACACCCTCAACGAGAACCCGCAGAACTTCTTCGCGGAGATCGAGCAGGCCGCGTTCTCCCCGGCGAACACCGTTCCCGGCATCGACATCAGCCCCGACAAGATGCTGATGGCCCGCGTGTTCTCCTACCCTGACGCCCAGCGCTACCGCGTCGGCACCAACTACAACGAGCTGCCGGTTAACCGCCCGGTCGCCCCGGTGCACAACTACTCGCAGGACGGCGCGGCGCGCCACGGCTTCAAGCCGGCGGACGCCCCGGTGTACGCGCCCAACTCGTTCGGCGGCCCGTCCGCCCAGGCGGACCGCGCCGGCGAGGGCTCGTGGGAGTCCGACGGCGCGCTCGTCCGCTCGGCGGCGACGCTGCACGCGGAGGACGACGACTTCGGCCAGGCCGGCACGCTGTACCGCGAGGTGTTCGACGACGCGGCACGCGCCCGGTTCCTCGACACGATCGCCGGCGCCGTCGGAGGGGTGAAGCGCGAGGACATCCGCGAGCGCGCCATCCAATACTGGACGAACGTGGACGCATCCCTCGGCCGTGCGCTGCGCGACCGCCTCGACTCGGCGGCGCAGACCCCGGACGAGGCTGCGGAGTACGTGGGCGTCGCCGAGTAGGCACGACCCGTCCACAGGCGCGGCACGCCGTCATCCCGCTCGGGATGGCGGCGTGCCGCGTTTCGGAGACCGCTGCTAGAGCGTCGCCTCGATGGTGCGGTCATAGACCGTGCTCCCGCCGACTCGGATGCGGCCGTCGCCGAGCGGCTCGGTCGCCAGCTGCGACCCCTCGCCCTGCAGGATGCTGAGCGGCCGCCCCAGGCGCGCCGTCAGCGCGATGGCCGCCGCGCCCGTCGCTTCATCTTCGATGATGCCCATGTCCGGCGCGAACATCCGCGAGCGCAACGTGCCCGCGGCCTCGTCGATCCACGCGTAGGCGTAGTGGTGGCCGGAGGTGAACGCGAACGGGTCGAGCGCATCCACGTCCTCCGGCGACTGCAACTCGAGCCACTCGAAGGTGGGCGCCCACTCGGCTCGGGCGGTGATCCACGCGGTGTCGTCGTCGACGGTGGCCTCGACATCCCCCGCCGGCTCCCGCAGCACATCGACCGGGGTCCGCTGATCGGACAGCCACCAGGCCGTGCCGACACTCGGGTGGCCCGCGAACGGCAGCTCCCGCGCCGGCGTGAAGATGCGGATCGTGGCGGCGCGCCCCGCCTCATCCAGCGCATCCACGAACACGGTCTCGCTGAACCCGAGCGCGTTGGCGATGTCCTGCTCGCGGGACGCGGTGGCCGGCGAGCTCGTGATGATGCCGAGCTCGTTGCCGTTACGGCCGCTCTCGTTCGTGAACACGCGAACGACGACTACTTCGATGGTCTCATCCATGGCATCAGCCTGGCAGAAGGCCTCCACTTCGTTAACCCGGCGGGTGCATAATCGCGCCATGACGATCGACGACCGCCAGAACGCCAACGAAGAGGACCTCGCCGTCGAGCACGCCGCCGAGCGGCTCGCCGAACGCTATCCCGAGGTGCCGCGCGAGCGCATCGACGAGCTGGTCGAGAAGCACCACGAGGAGTTCGACGGGGCGCCGGTCCGCGACTTCGTGCCTGTCCTGATCGAGCACGACGTCAAGCAGGAGCTGAACGCAGAAGAGCGCGCCGACTGATCGGCGCGCTCTCCCACGTCATCCAGGTCAGGCCGGGATCAGCGTGTATTTCGTGCTGAGGTACTCGTGGATGCCCTCCAGGCCGCCCTCGCGGCCCAGGCCCGACTGCTTCACACCGCCGAACGGCGCCGCAGCGTTCGACACCAGCCCCGTGTTGAGGCCCATCATCCCGGTGTCGATGCGGTCGATCATCCGCTGGCCGCGGGCGAGGTCCTGGGTGAACACGTAGCCGACGAGGCCGTACTCGGTGGAGTTCGCCGCGGCCACCGCCTCGTCTTCGGTCGAGAAGGTGGTGATCGCGAGGATCGGCCCGAAGATCTCCTCGCGGAGGATCTCGCTGCCAGGCTGCACATCCACGATCACGGTCGGCTCGAAGAAGCAGCCGTCGCCCTCCGGCGCGGCACCGCCGGTGAGCACGCGGGCACCGCGGCCCACCGCATCCTCGACCAGGGCCGACATGGATGCGACGGCACGGTCGTCGATCAGCGGCCCGATGGTGACGCCCTCCTCGGTGCCGCGACCGATCCGCAGCGCCTCCACCTTCTCGGTGACCCGGCGGGCGAACTCGTCGGCGACCGACTCGTGCACGATGAACCGGTTCGCGGCGGTGCAGGCCTGGCCGATGTTGCGGAACTTCGCGAGCATCGCGCCCTCGACCGCCTTGTCCAGGTCGGCGTCGCCGAACACGACGAACGGCGCGTTTCCGCCGAGCTCCATCGACGTGCGCAGGACGTTCTGACCGGCCTGGGCGAGCAACGACCGGCCCACAGGGGTGGAGCCCGTGAACGACAGCTTCCGCAGCCGCGGGTCGGCGATGATCGGCTCGGAGACCGTGCGCGCCGTGCTCGTCGGGATGACGTTCACGACGCCGGCGGGCACTCCCGCGTCGGCGAGCAGCTGCGCGAAGAACAGCGTGGTCAGGGGCGTCAGCTCGGCGGGCTTCACCACGACCGTGCAGCCGGCGGCGAGCGCCGGCGCGATCTTCCGGGTGGCCATGGCGAGCGGGAAGTTCCACGGGGTGATCAGAAAGCACGGGCCGACCGGGCGCTGCGAGACGACCATCGTGCCGGTGCCCTCGGGGTTCTGGCCGAAGCGGCCGGAGATGCGCACCGCCTCCTCCGAGAACCAGCGTAGGAACTCGCCGCCGTAGGTGACCTCGCCGTTCGCCTCGGCGAGCGGCTTGCCCATCTCGAGCGTCATCAGCAGGGCGAAGTCGTCGCGGCGCTCCTGCAGCAGGTCGAAGGCGCGGCGGAGGATCTCGGCGCGGACGCGGGGCGCGGTGGCGGCCCACTCGTCGGCTGCCGCGACCGCCGCATCCAGGGCGCGCACCCCGTCGGAGGGATCGGCGTTGGCGATGCGCTTGATGACGCGTCCGGTGGCCGGGTCCTGCACCTGGATCGGATCGCGTGAGCCCGCCTCCCAGCGGCCCGCGATGAACAGGCCGTCGGGCACGCGGGCGAGCAGCTCGGCCTCGCGTGCGGTCAGCTCAGCGGTGGTGTCGACGATGGTCATGCGCCCGCCACCGCCTCGGCAACGACGTCCAGGCCCTCGATGAGGAGGTGGTCCGGGATGCTGAGCGGCGGGAGGAAGCGGATCACGTTGCCGTAGGTGCCGCAGGTGAGCAGCACGACACCCGCCGCGTGTGCGGCCGCGGCGACCTTCGCGGTGAGCGCGGCATCCGGCTCACCCGTGGCGGGGTCGACGAGCTCGATCGCGACCATCGCACCGCGGCCGCGCACCTCGGCGACGCGGGCGTCCGCGTCGCGCAGGGCGCCCAGCTTCTCGAACAGGATGTCGCCGATCTGCCGGGCGCGGGCTGCGAGGTCCTCCTGCTCGTAGGTCTCGATGGCCGCGAGCGCGGCGACGCAGGCGAGCGGGTTGCCGCCGTAGGTGCCGCCGAGGCCACCGACCTGCGGGGCGTCCATGATCTCGGCGCGGCCGGTGACGGCGGACAGCGGGAGACCGCCCGCGATCCCCTTCGCGGTGACGATGAGGTCGGGGACGATGCCGAACTGCTCGGACGCGAACATGGTGCCGGTGCGAGCGAAGCCGGTCTGCACCTCATCCGCGATGAAGACGACGCCGTTCGCGTTCGCCCAGTGCTGCAGGGCGGGGAGGAAGCCGTCGGCCGGGACGATGAAGCCGCCCTCGCCCTGGATGGGCTCGATGATGAGCGCGGCCAGGTTGGATGCGCCGATCTGCTTCTCGATCATGGTGATGGCGCGCTTGGCCGCCTCTGCGCCGGAGAGGCCGCCGTCGCGCAGCGGGTAGCTGAGCGGTGCGCGGTAGATCTCCGGGGCGAACGGCCCGAAGCCGTTCTTGTACGGCTGGTTCTTGGCGGTGAGGCCCATCGTGAGGTTCGTGCGGCCGTGATACGCGTGGTCGAACGCGACGACGGCCTGCTTGCCCGTGTAGTGGCGGGCGATCTTGACCGCGTTCTCGACGGCCTCCGCACCCGAGTTGAAGAGGGCGCTGCGCTTGGCGAAGTCGCCGGGCGTCAGCCGGTTGAGCGCCTCGGCCACGTCGACGTACGAGTCGTACGGCGCGACGGTGAAGCAGGTGTGGGTGAAGGCCGCGACCTGGGCGGTGACGGCGTCCACGACGCGCGGGGCGGCGTTGCCCACGCCCGTCACCGCGATGCCGGAGCCGAAGTCGATGAGGGAGTTGCCGTCCACATCCACCAGCACGCCGCCTCCCGCTGCGACGGTGTAGACGGGGATGGTGGTGCCGACGCCGGCGGCGACGGCCTGCGCCTTGCGCTCGGCGCGCTTACGCGACTCGGGGCCGGGGATCGGGGTGACGAGCCGGCGCTCCTGCGGGAGCGAGGGTCCGCCGACGGGGGTGTCGATGGCGGTGTCGAGGATGGTCATGAGTCGAATGTAAGAAGTCGGCGCGAACCGCGACCTGGACGCGACGTACAATCGCAGCGTCAGGGATCGACACCCTGGCAGATGGAGCACGATGCCCGCCACCCTCACCCAGCTGCTCGCGCGCGGCGAGCTCGGCCTGCGCCTGCTGACCCCCGCCGGAGTGGGCGACCCGGATGCGCCGCTGGCGTGGGCGCACAGCTCGGACCTGCCCGACCCGACGCCCTTCCTGTCGCGCGGCCAGGTGCTCCTGGTGACCGAGCCGCCGGAGGACGCCGACCCGTACGTCGGCCGGCTGGCCGAGCACGGCATCGCGGCGCTGGGCTTCGGCACGGAGGTGGTCCGTGACGGGGCGCCGGCAGCGCTCGTCGACGCGTGCACCCGTCACGGCCTCCCGCTTTTCGAGGTGCCCTATCGGACGCCGTTCATCGCCGTGGCGCGGTTCGTGGCGGACCGGGTCGCCGCCGATGCGTACGCGCGCAGCACGTGGGCCCTGCGAGCGTCGCGGGCGATCTCGCTCGCGGCGCTGCGGCCCGACGCGCTCGGGGCGGTGCTGTCCGAACTGTCGCGGCAGATCGAGCGGCCGGTGGCGCTCGTCGGCGGCGACGGCGCTGTGGCGCGCAGTTACCCGTCGGGTGCACTCGACGCACGGGCCCGCAGGGCCCTCGCGGACGCCGCCGACCCGCTGCTGCGGAGCGGCCGTCGCGCGGCGGGCACGGTCGGGACCGACGCCGGACCGTTCGCCCTGCAGACCCTCGGCGCCGCGGGGCGCCTCCGCGGCGTCCTGGCCGTCGGTTCGGACGGGTTGGATGCCGCGGCCCAGCAGGTGGTGACCGGCGTCGTCGCCCTCGCCGGGCTGGCGCTCGAGCAGTCGCGGGCGGCCGATGCGGCGCGGGAGCGCCTTCGAACGGCGGTGTGGCGTGCCCTGCTCGCGGGCGATCTGGGGGTCGCCGCGTCCGTCGCCGAGCCGGTGCTGGGGGCGCTCCCCGCGGCACCGCTGCGCCTCGCCGTGCTGACCGGCCCGGCGATCGCCGCCGCGCTCGACTGGCTGGAGACCAACGCATCCGGCTTCTTCGCACGGGAGGGCGCGGACCTCCTGGTGCTCGGCGACGACGACGCGGCCTCGGCCATCGCGGTGCGGTTCGACCTGCGCGGTGGCCTGTCGGCTCCGACCGAACTGGATGCGCTGCCCGCCGCGCTGGAGCAGGCGAACGCGGCGCGGGGCCGAGCGACCGCCGATGACCCCATCCCCTCGTTCGAAGACGTGGCGGGAGCCGGGATGCTGGCGCTGCTGCACACGCCGGACGCCCGCGCGGTGGCGCAGAGCGCACTCCGGCCGCTGACCGCGGCCGACCCGACGCTGCCGGGCGTCCTGCGCACCTGGCTCGACTCGGACGGCGTGTACGACGTCGCCGCCCGCAAGCTCGGCATCCACCGACACACCCTGCGGGCGCGCGTCGCCGAGGCGGAGCGTCTGCTCGGTCGCGACCTGACCTCCTTCGCCGCCCGCGCCGACTTGTACGCCGCCCTCCGGGCCTCCGCCTGACCCAAGCCGACAGCTCCTGAGTTTTTCGCCCTTTCGCGCCTCATTCGCCCGAAAAACTCAGGAACTGTTGGCTTGGGTGCATCGTTGGAGAGAATGGGCGGATGAGCACACCCATCTCCGGTACCCACTTCGGCCTCACGGCGGGCGACTACCACGCGACCATCGCGTCGGTCGGCGCCACCCTGCGGACGCTCCAGTTCGACGGACGCGACCTCGTCGTCCCGTTCGAGGCCGACGAGGTGCGACCCGCGTTCCGCGGCGCCACCCTCGCACCCTGGCCGAACCGGGTCGTCGACGGCCGCTACACGTTCGACGGCGACGAGCAGCAGCTCGCGCTCACCGAGCCGTCCCGCGGCCACGCCCTCCACGGCCTGGCGGCGTGGCTCGACTTCGTCGCCGTCGATCGCGGCGCGGACAGCGTGACGCTCGCGGCGACCATCGAGGCGCAGGCCGGCTACTCGCACCGGGTGGAGGTGACGGTCGCGTTCTCGCTCGACGAGGAGGGCCTGCACACGACGGTGACCGGGACGAACACCGGCCCGACGCGCGCACCGTGGGGCACCGGCCCGCACCCGTACCTCGTCGCGGGCGACGGGCGCGTCGACGACTGGACCCTGTCGCTCCCCGCCGACCAGGTGCTCACCGTCACCGAGGACCGCCTGATCCCGACCGGCCTGGCCGACGTCGCCACCGAGCAGAACGGCGACTGGGACTTCCGCACGCCCCGGACCATCGGCGACACGTTCATCGACCACGCCTTCACGGGCCTCAGCCGCTCGGCGGACGGCGCGGCCGTCGTCCGTGTCACGACCGCGGAGGGCACCGGAGTGGAGCTCGCCTGGGGCGAGGACTGCCCGTGGGTGCAGATCCACACGGCCGACCAGCCCGTCCCCGAGCTGAACCGACTCGGACTGGCGGTCGAGCCGATGACGTGCCCGCCGGACGCCTACAACTCGGGCACCGACCTCATCGTGCTCGAACCGGGCGCATCGGCCACCGCATCCTGGACCATCCGCGCCGTCTAGCGAAGGCCGTCCAGGGGAAGAAGGTGCGCGCGGCCTTCCACGACGGGCCGCGCGCACTGCGATGCTAGGCGGAGCCGGCCGTCGGCAACGCTGTACGCGGTGTCGAGCGGGTCATCCCGCCGTCGACACTCCGTCGGATGCGCTCACAGGGACAGCCACGCGAAGCCGTACGGGCCGAGCACCCGGCCGTCCCATCCCTCCGCGAGCGGCGCCTCCGGCTCGCCCCCGAGGTCGAGGTGACGGCCGAGATCGAGCTCGACGGACTCGTCCGACAGGTTGTGCAGGGTGAGGAGCCCGTCCCGGCGCAGGGCGAGGACGGAGGGGGCGCCGATGTCGTGCGCGGTCCATCCGGCCGCGCCCGCGCCCTTCGACCGGCGGAGGTCTGAGATCCTCCGCACGAGGGTCAGCAGCGACGCCGGATCGTCCTCCTGAGCCCGGACGTTGACCTCCCGGAACCCGTACGGCCCGTCCACCTGGGCCGGCAGGGTGAGCGGCGACTCCTCCGCGCTCGTGAACCCGCCCCACCGGGAGTCGTCCCACTGCATCGTGGTCCGCGCCGCCCCGCGCCCCTCGATGCTCAGGTCGTCGCCGACCCCGAGCTCCTGCCCGGCGAGCAGCAGCGGGACGCCCGGGAGCGCGTACAGCAGGCTCAGCGTCATCCGCACCCGTTGCTCCGGCTGCATCATCGGAGCCCAGCCGCGCCGGATTCCGCGGCCGTAGATCAACATGGAGGGGTCGGGCGCGAAGTGCTCGAACGCCTCCTTCCGCTCGTCGTCGCTCAACTGCTGAAGGTCGAGTTCGTCGGCGTTGTGCACGAAGTTGAGGCGCGCATCGGGCGGGATGGTGTCGTCCAGCCGTCGCAGCGCATCCACGAGCGGCTGCGCCCGGCCGCGCGTGAGCGCCAGGATGAGGGAGTTGTTCAGTGTGAAGTCGATGACCGCCTCGAAGCGGCCGCGTTCGACGAGGGCCGCCATGAGTTCGGGCGACTCGTCCGCCTCGGCGATCAGCGCCACATCCTCCTTGACCTCGCGGAGTCGCGCGCGCAGCCGATCGAAGAACGAGCCGTCGTCCACGTCCGTGTCCGGCCGGCCTTTTCCCTGCACGATCAGCAGGGCGGCGTCGATGCGGAAGCCGTCGACGCCGATGCCCAGCCAGTAGCCGAGCACCCGCACGATCTCCTCGAACACGTCCGGGTCCGTCGCGTTCAGGTCCGGCTGGAACGCGTAGAACTGGTGGTGGTAGTACCTGCCGGCGCGGGGCTCGTACGCCCAGACGGCGTCGTCCTCCCCCGGGAACATCGGATGGTCGCCCGGCTCGACCGAGTCGTCCTCACTCCAGATGAAGAAGCGTCCCGCCGTGGAGTCCGGGGCGTCGACCGCCGCACGGAACCAGCCGTGCCGGTCGGAGGTGTGGTGAAGCACCGCGTCGATGAGCACGCGCATCCCCCGCTCGTGCGCCGCGTCGAGGAAGGCGCGCAGGCTGTCGAGGTCTCCGAACCGCGGGTCGACCGCGAGATGGTCGTCCACGTCGTACCCGTTGTCCCGCCGGGCGCTGGGATAGAACGGCAGCAGCCAGATCCAGGTCACCCCGAGCGAGGCGACGTAGTCGAGGTGCTCGATCGCCCCCGCGAAGTCGCCGAACCCGTCGCCGTCGCCGTCCGCGAACCGCGACAGGTCGAGTCCGTACACCAGCTCGCCGGGGTCGCCGGCCCAGGCGCCCGTCCAGCCGTCGGTGGTGGCAGCAGTGTTCGTCATGCTCCAGTCATACGCTCCCGGGATCTGGTCGGGCCGCGACCGGCATCGCCGGGCCGTCAGGCGGGCGGCGGCGCCGTGCTCTCGCGGATGACGACGGTCGGGCGCTCCGAGGAGAACTTCCGTACCTTGCCGCCCGCGATCACGCCCTCGAGCAGGTCGTAGGCGCGGGAGCCGAGCCCGACGAAGTCCTGGTCCACCGTGGTCAGCGGCGGGCTCCACATCCGGGCGAGCGGATGGTCGTCGAACCCGACCACGCTGACGTCCTGCGGCACGCGTTTGCCCTTCTCCACGAGACCGCGGATGACTCCCATCGCGATCTCGTCGTTTCCGCAGAACACGGCGGTGACGGACGGGTCGTCGGCGAGGGCGCGTCCGATCTCGCGCCCGGACTCCGGCTCCCACGTCGCGTCGACCGGCGGGGGAACCGGGGCTCCGTGGGCGGTCAGCGCCCGCTTCCAGCCGGTCGTGCGGCCGTCCTCCTTGCGTGACGGCGGCACGCGCACGTGATGGACGGTCGAGTGGCCGAGCTCCAGGAGGTAGTCGACGACCTCTTCCGCGGCGTCCGCCTCGGCGAGCACCGCCTGGGGAACCCCCGACTCGCGGACGCCGGAGATCGACACGGTCGGGATGGACTTCGGAAGCCGATGAAGCGCCGCCACTCCCGGCGGGTCGAATTTGAGCACGACGACCCCGGCGATCGGCTGATCGAGTACGAGCGACACGGCCCCGTCGACGGTCTCATCGTCGGCGGACTCCACCACGGTGATGCTCACGGTGTAGCCGGCCGCGCGGGCGCGCTCCTCGATGCCGCGGATCGTCTCGGCGTACCCGTACCGGGAGGTGTTGCCGGCGATCACGGCGATGAGCCGCGGCTGGCGGGCCACCAAGGCGCGGGCCGCGGCGGAGGGACGGAAGTCGAGCTCCCGGATCGCCTCCATGACGCGTGAGCGCTTCTCGTCGGACACGTACGCGGCGCCGTTGAGGACGCGCGACACCGTCGGGACCGAGACGCCGGCGCGGCGCGCGACGTCGCTGATCACGGGCGGTTTCGGCGCGTTGTTCGGCATCGCCCTCAGCATAGCCACGCGCCCCGCTCCGTCACTTCACGGCCCCGCTGGTGATGCCCGAGATGATGCGGCGCTGCATCACCGTGAAGGTGATCAGCAGCGGAAGGCTCATCAGGATGATGTAGGCGAAGATCAGGTGCCAGTTCTGCAGGTACAGACCGGCGCTGGCGACCTGGTAGAGGTTCAGCGGGAGGGTGTCGAGCCGTCCCCCGACAACGAACAGCGCGTAGAACACGTCGTTCCAGATGTAGAGGCAGATGAGGATCGTCGCCGTCGCGAGCGTCGGGGTCAGGAGCGGCAGGATGACACGGAAGAACACCTTCACCGGGCCGGCGCCGTCGACGCGCGCCGCCTCCTCCAGTTCGACCGGGATGGTGCGGACGAAACCCGTCACGAAGAAGATGACGGTCGACATGTACATGCCCATGTAGACGCCGATCATCCCGACGGCCGTGCCCGCGAGCCCCAGCTGGCGGAGCAGGAGCACGATGGTCACGACCGCGGGCGGGAGCACGATCCCGCTGATGCCGAGGGCGTAGACGAACGAGATCGCGCGCCCGCGCCGTCGGCCCAGGATCCACGACGCCATCGCGCCGAGGAGGAGGACGCCGAACACCGACGGCACCATGACGAGCAGGCTGCCGAAGAAGGCGGGGACCATGCGTCCCTGGTCCAGGACGGTCGCGAAGTTCTGCAGCAGGTGCCAGCTGGTCGGCAGCGCCAGGCTGGGGTTGAGGGCCTCGGCCTGGTCTTTTCCCGCGGTCACGACGACCAGCCAGAAGGGGATGCCGAGCAGGAGCACGACCAGCAGGATGGCGACGATCGGCTGGACGACGCGCGACGGCTTCAGGGTCCGGCGGCGACGGCGGGTGGCGGAGGCGAGCGCGCTCACAGCACGTTCTCCCTTCTGCGGAGGAAGTAGATGACCGGGAAGGCCAGGACCGTCACCATGAGGAACAGGGTGAGGCTCATGGTGGTCGCCTGCGCGAACAGCCCCTGCCCGAACGTGCGGAAGATGAAGATGTTGAGCAGCTCCGTCGTGCCGCCCGGGCCGCCTCCCGTCGTCGCCTGGACGATGTCGAAGCCGTTCATCGAGCCGAGCAAGGCGGTCGCGACGTTGAACGTCACGGCGGGGGCGAGGAGGGGGAACCGGATGGTGCGGAACGTCGTCCACCAGCCGGCGCCGTCGAGGCGGGCGGCCTCCAGGATGTCCTCGTTGATGGTCTTGAGGCCGGCAAGGTAGATCAGCATGGAGAGGCCCATCCACTTCCACGCGTGGATGAGGGCGACGACGACGATGGTCCAGGTGGTGCTGCCGAGCCAGGCGATGGACACGTGCTGCCCGGTGACGAAGCCGAGGATCTGGTTGAGCGCGCCCTCGGGCTTCAGCATCGCCTGGAAGATGTAGCCGACGGCGAGCGCCGACATCACGACGGGGACGAAGAAGGCGACGCGCGCGAAGCGGTTGATCGGGGTGTCGCGCTCCAGCACGAGCGCGAGGACCAGGCCGAACACGTTCTGGAACACGGCGACGAGGATGGCGTAGACGAGCGTGATCCGCAGGTCGTTCAGCAGGCTGCCGTTGGTGAAGAGGGCGGCGAAGTTGTCGGTGCCGACGAAGCCGATGTCGCTGTGGAAGCTGGACCAGTTCGTGAACGCGTACACGAAGTTGAAGATCGTCGGGACGAAGAAGAAGACGATCAGGACGAGGAGCGCGGGCACCAGGAACCAAGCGGGGTGGTCCTGCCGTCGGCGGCCTCGCGGTCGCGGCGCACTCGGGCGGGCCGTCGGCGCGGCCGCGGGGGCGGGCGGGGCGAGTTGGGCGGTCACGGTGTCTGCCTTTCTGCGAGTGGTCGGGAAGCGCCGGGGCGGGGGGGGGGCCCGCCCCGGCGCCCGTCGGCTAGAAGCCCTTGACTCCCTGCGCCTTCGCGAGCTGTGCGAACTGCGCCTGTGTCGCCTCTGCCACCTGGACCGGGGTCTTCGTCCCCTGGATCATGTCGGCGAGGTTCAGGTACAGGTCGGGGTTCGCGACGGCGAGCGCCTGCATCGAACCGACCGACCCGTCGAGGGATGCGGCCACATCGGTGAGGGCGGTGGGGACGGTGCTGGGGGTGTCGACGCCTGTGATCAGGGACACGGTCGACTGCGCCTTCACGAAGTCGGCGTACCCGTCTCCGAGCCAGTAGCTGAGGAACTGGCGGGCGGCGGCCTCCCGCTTGCTGTCACCGGTCTTGAAGGCGACGAGGGCGTTCGACTGGTCCGGGATGTACGTGCCGACGTTGCCCTTCGGCGAGATCGGGAAGAAGCCGATCTTCTTGTTCAGCTCCTCGGTGTTGGAGGTGGCCTGCAGCTCGCCGAAGAACGAGTTGACCTGCATCGCCATGGCCGCCTTGCCGCCGAGCAGGGCGTTCCCCTGGTCGACGAATGTCGCGGTCTTGATGTCGGAGTTGAACAGCCCCTGCTGGATCAGCTTCTGATAGTTGTCGATCGCGCCCTGGATGGTCGGGTCGGTGAACTTCTCCTCGTTCTTGTTCACCTTGTCCCAGAGGCCGTCCTTGGCGGCGTCGGCCAGCTGCGCCTGCACCCACCACTGGGTGGCCCACTTGTCGCCGCCCATCTCGTAGAAGGGGTCGACTCCCTTGGCCTTCAGCTGCTCGGCGAGGGCGATGAACTCGTCCCAGTTCTTCGGGGTGGTGGTGATCCCGTTCTGCGAGAACACCTCCTTGTTGTAGTAGACGCCGATGACGGCCGGGGTGGTCACCAGGGCGGCGTAGCGCGTGCCGTCGAGCGTGCCCGTCATGTCGGCGAGGTTGCCCGTGTAGTTCTTCACCCAGGGAGCGCCTTCGAGCGACTGCAGGTTCTGCGTCGCGTTGAGCGCGGTGAGCTCGGACGCGGTGGGCTGCCAGAAGGCGAGATCCGGCTTGTCACCCGTCGCGACCTTGGTCTGTACGCCCTGCTCGTACGGGTCGGGGATGGTGACGACCTTCACCTTCGCGCCGGTCAGCTTCTCGAAGCCCGTGATCACGCTCTCGGGGGTCTTGTTCGAGTTCTGCGCGGCCCAGATGGTGAGGTCGACGCCGTCGAGTTTGGTGTCCTGCGCCGGCCACGACGCGCTGCCCGCGCTGCCGCCTCCGGATCCGGGGTCGCTGCACCCCGACAGCACGAGCGCCGCGGCGGCGGCGATGGCCGCGATCGAGGCGGCTCCCTTCCAAGCGATCTTCATTGAACTGCTCTCCTTGAGTGACGTAGCGACGGTAGCGCTACTGGGTTCGGGTTGCGGAATGCGGTGCGGACGCGATGTTCGTCGCGGCCTGGAGGCGGAGGACCCGCGCGCCGACCTCGCCGGTGCGGCTGGTGACGGTGAGTTCTCCTGTCCCCGCGTCCCAGTGGGTCTCCCAGTCGGGAAGGGATCGCGGGAAGACGGTCGAGACCGTGAGCTCGCGTCCGGCGAACGCCGGAAGGGAGAGCCGGGTCTCGGGGGTCGCCGGGTCGCGGTTCCAGACGGCCACCAGGGCGCCGTCGTCGATCGCGAGCCCCAGCGAGGTCCACCCCGCGTCCCAGGTGGGGATGCCGAGCGGCCAGAAGGGGGTGGATGCGGTGAGCTCGCCGCGCAGTTGCTTGGCGACCCCGACCGCGTCGGAGACGAGCGCCAGGCGATCGGCGTCCATCCGCGCCAGATGCCCGGAGACGTAGTAGCGGCCGAGGAGCCCCGTGGCGAGGCAGAAGGCGACCTCCTCCATCGTCATCTCCGGCTGCGGATACGCCCAGCTCGCCGCCTGCTCCGGCAGCATCGCCGCGGGCGCGCTCGCCGCGATCGGCGGGTACTTGAGGAAGTCCTGCTGGTCGGAGGTGGACTGCATCTGCAGCCGGGAGAGCATGGCGTAGTCGGAGCGCATCGCCCCGGAACCGCAGTTCTCGAGCACGAGACCGGGGTGGCGGTCGAGCACGCCGTCGAGCCAGTCGAGGTGGGCGCGGTTGTGGGCCAGCAGTCCGGCCCCGACGCTGTCCGCATCCCGATCGGTGCCCGGCCCCGGGTTGATGTTGTAGTCGAGCTTGAAGAAGCCGATCCCGAACTCGTGCACGAGCCGGTCGACGACGGAGTCCAGGTGCTCGCGCGCCGCGGGATGCCGGAGGTCGAGGTGGTAGCGGTGGTGCTCGACGACGCGCTCGCCCTTGCGCTGCAGGAAGGCGCCGTCGGGCAGACGGTCCGCCATCGGGCTGTTCACCCCGATGACCTCGGGCTCGAGCCAGAGGCCGGGCACCATCCCGGCGTCTCGGATGTGGTCGATGACCTCCGAGAGCCCGCCGGGGAAACGCGTGGTGCTCGGCATCCACTCCCCCACGGTGTCCCACCATTCGCCGCTGTCGTCGTACCAGCCCGCGTCGATGCAGAACACCTCGGCGCCGACGCGGGCGGCCGCGTCGATGAGCGGGAGCAGCTTCTGGGTCGTCGGGTCGCCGTTCAACGTGTTCATGTAGTCGTTGAAGACGACGGGCATCGCGCTGTTGTCGGGATGGGGCCGCCGGTGTGCGCGCCGGTAGGCGGTCAGCTGGCCGATCGCCGAGGTGACATCGCGGGCGAGAGCCAGGGCGACGGTGACCGTGGTGAACGACTCGCCCGGCCGGAGCTCCTCGCTCCACTGGTGGTCGGTGTCGGTGGGCCCGGAGAGGGCGAGGTAGCCGCTCGCGGTGTCCTCCCCCAGCTCCCAGCGCCAGGCGCCGTTGTGCTCGATCTGCCAGGCCCAGGCGGCTCCGAGCCGCGTCGACCGCACCGCCGCGACGGGCAGGTGCTTGCCGGTGGACCAGGTGCCGGAGGAGATCACGCTGAACTCTCCGCGCGGGTTGTGGTTGGTCAGCTGCTGTTCGAGGCGCGGGAAGCGGACGCCGTTGAGCGGCTCGCGCACCCACCGCCCCTCGCCCAGCCAGTCGCTGAGCGCGTGGTAGACCTCCCACTCGCGGATGCTGCTGCGGCCGTTGCCGCCGAGATAGAGCGCGAGCGATGGGATGGAGCGGAGCACGACCGGCTCCTGACCGTCATTGAGGACGGTGGCGGACGAACGGAGCACCGACAGGCCGTCGGTGAGTTCGAGGAGCAACTCGATGCGGAGGCCGGTCTGTGCGTGGTCGAGCCGGACCCGCAATGCGGATCCGGCGCCGGTGGCCGCCTCGTCGTGGCCGGCGTAACGGAGGTCGTGCCCGATCGCCGTGTGGACCAGCCGGTCGCTGGCGAGCGAGTGACCCTGGTTGACCGCGAGCACGTCCACCAGCGGGAGCCCCGCGGGCATCTCGAGCCGCAGCCCGTCGTGCTCGACCGCGGCGATTCGGGGCGCGGAGTCGGCCGACCATTCGATCTCGACGGTCAGCTTCTCGGTGCCCCAGCTCAGGCGGTCGGTCATCGGTCTCCTCGTCATCGTGGATGGTGGCGGTCGGTTGCCGCGTCGGTTCATGATAGCGCTATCAGACCACTGCGCAAGTCTTTTCTGATAGCGCTATCAGCGGCACGGTCACTGGGCGATACCAATACTTGCGGGCCGCGGCGATATCGCTATCATGATAGCGGTTTCAGAGTGGCGCTCCACGGTGGAGACCCGACGCGAGCCCGGAACCGTCCAACCGATCCGTACGAAGGAGTACCGCGTGAACGGAACACATCGCAGGCGCCGCCTGCGCAGCATCCTCCCGCCCTCGATCGCCATCACTGCCGGGCTCGCCCTCGCGGTGAGCGGCCTCTCCGCCCTTCCCGCCGGCGCCGCCGGCGTCGACCACCTCGGTGTCGACTTCTCTCAGACCACCGGCGCCTTCCGGGGTGGCGCCACCGGCACGCTCTACGGACTCGGCGACGACGGGGTTCCGAGCCAGTCCGTCCTGAACGGCGCCCACATCACCAACACGTCGCAGAAGCCGCCCTTCGGTGCTCAGCATCCCAACGGCGATGCGCTGCAGGTCGAGTCGTCGTTCTTCGCCGGCGGAGGCCAGGACCTCTACGTCTACGCGCAGGACATGTATCCGGACTGGCCCTACAACGGCGGCACACGGCCGGGCGACGCGAACGGCGACGGGGTCTGGGACTACCTCCCCATCCTCAAGAAGGTCGTCGAGGACGTCGCGACGACGTCGAAGCATCCCGAGAAGTACGTCTTCATCCCGTTCAACGAACCCGACGGCGGCAACTGGTACCCGAACTGGTCGACGCAGAAGGACCAGTTCCTCGCCGACTGGTCGGCCGCCTACCAGGTGATCCAGGGCGTCTACGCCGAGCACGGCCTCGGGCACGCCCGCGTCGGAGGCCCGGGCGACGCCGTCTGGCGCCCGGACCGGAGCGCCGACATCCTCGCTTACGCCAAGGCCCACTCCGAACTCCCGGACATCTTCATCTGGCACGAGCTCGGCACCTACAACCTGGCCACGTTCCGAGGCCACCACGACGAGTACACCGCGCTGCTCCAGCGGCTCGGGATCGCGCCCATCCCCGTCAACATCACCGAGTTCGGGATGCTGCGCGACATGGGCGTGCCCGGCCAGCTCATCCAATGGATCTCGATGTTCGAGAGTGAGAAGGTCGACGCGCAGACGGCGTACTGGAACTACGCGGGCAACCTCTCCGACAACTCCTCGCGCAACAACGGGGCGAACGGCGGATGGTGGATGTTCAACTGGTACGGCGACCTCGCCGGCTCCACGACCGCGCAGGTCACCCCGCCGAAGCTGAACACGCCGGACTCCCTCCAGGGCCTCGCCGCCATCGACACCGGTGCTCGCACGGCCACCGTGCTGTTCGGCGGAGGATTCTCGGACGTGGCGGTCGATGTGAAGGGACTCGACGCAACCACCTTCGGCTCGACCGTCGACGTGCGCGTCCGCGCCGACCGCCTCAACGGGGCGGAGGGCGCCTCGCTCCAGCCTCCGGTGATCCTGTCGACGACCGCGGAGGTCACAGACGGCCGGCTCTCGGTGACCGTCCCGAACAGTGACCGCTACTCGGCGTACCAGCTGGAGATCACCCCGCGGCTCACCGATCCGCAGCCCGTGTCGGCCGACCTGGTGAACAGCACCGAGGCCGAGAACGCGACTCTCGCGAACGCGACCGTCTACACGCAGGACCCGTCGCGCGAGTGGTCCTTCATGGCGTCCGGCGGCAAGGATGTCGGCTCGTTCAACCGCGCCGGCTCCTCCGCGACCTGGAACGTGACCGTGCCGACGACCGGCGACTACCGGCTGTCGGTGCTCAGCGGCACGAACGCGTCGCCCGGGCAGCACGCGCTGTTCGTCGACGGCGCCTTCGGCCGGCTGGTGAAGTACTCCGCCGATCTCGGCTGGGGATACCGCGGGACGGCGGATGCCACGATCCACCTGACCGCGGGCACTCACGCGCTGTCGCTGCGGGCGAGCGTCGACGGGACGACCCTGCTGCCCGGTGCGGACATCACGCTCGACCGGTTCGACCTCCACGATGTCACCTCGGGTGAGCGGGCGACGTATCCGGCCGTCGACGCCCGCCTCTCCGGCGGAGCGACCCTCTCCTGGAAGCAGCCGGCCGCGCGGGGCTACGCCTCGGTGACGGGCGACGGCGCCGCCACCTTCTACGCGACCACTGCGGAGACGGGCTACTACGACGTGACGACGCACTTCGCGTCGACGGGTCGCGGGGCGACACCCTCCCTGGTCGTGAACGGCCGGACGGTGGCCCTTCCGGCCTCCACCGGACCGGGTGTCTTCGATGCGACCGCGCGGCTGTTCCTCCCGCAGGGAGTGAACGAGCTCACCGTCCGTGCGGCGGCGGGCACCGTGCTGGTCGGCGATGTGTCGACGATCCGGGGTGCGGCGCAGAAGGCGTCCGACGCGGATGCGGCTCTCGTCTTCCGCAGCGAGGCCGAGGCTCTGCCCCTGTCCGGCGCCGCGGTCGTGCAGACCGATCCGGCCGGCTCGAACGGATCCGCGGATGCGCAGGGCGTGGTCCGCCATGTCGGCTACCTCGGAAACGGCCCGGCGAACACGCTGACCGTGCCGCGGCCGAGCGGCTTCGCGGCGGGCGACTACCAGCTCGTCATCGGAGCAGCCAATGCCGACAAGTCGGCGGCGATCAACTACAACCCGCAGGTGATCAGCCGTTTCCTGGATGTGACAGAGGCCGGCGGAGCCACCACCCGCGCCGCTTTCCGCCACAACTACTCGTGGAGCAGCTATTGGGACAAGACGGTCCCGGTGACGCTCTCGACCGACAGCGGCGCGCTCAGCCTCGGCAACGCCACGGCGTACGGGCCGAACGTCGACACCGTCACACTGGCGAAGTTCGTCGGTGCGGCACCGTCGATCGCGAAGCGCCAGACCGGGCTCGGCGCGAAGTAGCCGACACCGGGAACGGACGACGGGCGGCGTCGGAGCCTCACGGCTCCGGCGCCGCTTGCACGAAGTCGATCAGCCGCTGCTGCGCCTCCGCGTAGGAGGTCGCCGTCGGGAGGTCGCGGCCGTCACGCACCGCGGCAGCGACATCCACCGCCGCGTCGATCGCGACCCGGTACGGCAAGGAGCCCGTGCTGACGCGCCGCACGCCCAGTTCGCCCAAGCGGTCGAGGCTCAGCCCGGGAACGACGAGCACGTTGAGCGGAAGCGGGATGGCCGCCGCCAGCTGCTCGATCGTCGCCGGGTCCGAGACGCCCGGCACGAAGATGCCGTCGGCTCCGGCGTCGGCGTACCGCTTCGCACGCTCGGCGACGGCGTCGACGGTCGCCTCCTCGTGGAACCAGTAGGAGTCGACGCGGGCGTTCACGAACACCCCGGGCGCGCTCCGCGAGGTCGCCGCGATTTTGGCCGCGGGGATGGCGGGGTCGACGAGATGACCGCCGGCGGAGTCCTCCAGGTTCACGCCGGCGACGCCCAGGCCGGCGACGAACTCCGCGACCTCCTCCGGGTCGTCGCTGAAACCGTCCTCGATGTCGGCCGAGATGTACACCGGGAGTGCGGTGATCCGGGCGACGAGGGCGAGCGTCGCCTCCCGGCTCGCGCCCTCCGCGTCCGGGCGACCCGACGCAGCGTTCACGCCGAAGCTCGTCGTGCCGATCGCCGGGAAGCCCGCGGCGGCGAAGGCGATCGCCGACCCGACATCCCACGCGTTCGGAAGGAGGAGCGGCCGGTCGCCGTCGTGGAGTTCGTGGAACGTCATCGGCTCCCCCTCATGGGACGCGCTGGAGAGCCCTACCGGCCCTCCCCCTCACGGGGCGAGGATAGCCCGCTAGTGGCAGCGGCGGCGATCCCCTCCTGCGCAGCCGGGTGCTCGGCCGCCCACGACGCGAGCAGCCGGAGCTTCTGCGCCGACTCCGATCCGGGCTCCGCGGTGTAGACGAGCACGACATGACCCGGCTCGGCGGTGACCGCCAGCTCCTCGAAAGCGAGGGTGACGTCCCCCACGACCGGATGATGGAAGCGCTTCGTCCCGGTGCCGTGGGTGCGCACATTGTGGGCGCCCCACAGCCGCCGGAACTCGTCGCTGCGGGTGGAGAGCTCGCCCACGAGCTCCTGGAGGGCCGGATTGTGGGGGTCGCGGCCTGCCTCCGCCCGCATCATGGCCACGCACATGTCGGCGAAGAGGTCCCAGTCCGGGTAGAAGTCGCGTGACGCGGGGTCGAGGAACTGGAAGCGGGCGAAGTTCGGGGTGCGGCCGCCGTCGCCGATCATCGGGGCGTAGAACGCGCGGGCGAGCGCGTTGAACGCGATGACGTCGGACTGCGGGTTGCGCACGACCGCGATGCCCTCGGTCACCGCCTCGAGCATCCAGTGCAGACTGGGCCGGGCCGCCGGGTTGCGCGTGACGGCACGGCGACGGGAACGCCCGGAGGTCGGGATGCCGTCGGCGGCGCGCGCGAGGTCGAACAGGTGGGCGCGCTCCGCGTCGTCGAGCTGCAACGCCTGCGACACCGCGTCGAGGACGGACGCGGAGGCGCCGGAGATCATCCCGCGCTCCAGCTTCGCGTAGTACTCGACGCTGACCCCCGCGAGCATGGCGACCTCGGAGCGGCGCAGGCCGCTGACCCGGCGGCCGTCGCCGGCCGGGAGCCCAGCCATCTCGGGTCGCAGCCGCGCACGCCTGCTCATCAGGAACTCGCGGACCTCAGCTCGGTTGTCCATGACAACGAGGCTACGTCGCCCGGGCCCGTCGAGGGGTGCCCTCCCAGTACACGTCACGGCAGGGACTCCCTCGGGGTTCGTATCGGGACTGTGATGGAGGAGTACTCGATCGAAAGGAACATCCATATGCGTGGAGTCGTCATGCACGCCCCGCGGGACGTCCGGGTGGAGGACCGCGACGACCCGACCATCGAGCAGCCGACGGACGCGGTCATCCGCGTCTCCGCCGCCTGCATCTGCGGCTCGGACCTGTGGCCCTACCGTGGGACGGACCCGGTGGACGGTCCGACGCCGATGGGCCACGAGTACGTCGGTGTGGTGGAGGAGATCGGCGACGCCGTGACCTCCGTCAAGGTCGGCGACGTCGTCGTCGGATCGTTCTTCGCCTCCGACGGCACCTGCGAGATCTGCCAGGCCGGCTACGAGTCGCACTGCGTCCACCGCGTCCCGATGGGATCGCTGGGCACGCAGGCGGAGCGCTTGCGCGTCCCGCTGGCCGACGGCACGCTCGTCGTCGTGCCGGGCGAACCCGACGACCGCCAGCTGCGCGGACTGCTCGCCGCCTCCGATGTGCTCGGCACGGGATGGTTCGCCGCCGTCGCCGCAGAGGCCGGACCGGGCAAGACGGTCGCCGTGGTCGGTGACGGCGCGGTCGGGCTGCTCGGCATCCTCGCCGCCCGGCGACTCGGTGCGGAGCGGGTCATCGCGATGAGCCGCCACGCCGACCGGCAGGCGCTGGCGCGCCGCTTCGGCGCGACCGACATCGTGGAGGAGCGCGGCGATGCGGGCGTCGAGCGCATCAAGGAGCTCACCGACGGCCTCGGCGCACACTCCACCATCGAGGCGGTCGGCACCCAGGAGTCGATGATGCAGGCCATCCGCGCCACGCGCGCCAGCGGCCACGTCGGCTATGTCGGCGTCTCGCACGACGTCGAGCTTCCCGGCCTGGAGCTGTTCTTCTCCGGTGTCCACCTGCACGGCGGACCGGCTCCCGTGCGGCGCTTCCTCCCGGAGCTGGTCGGGCTGATCATGGACGGTGAGATCGACCCGGGCGCGGTCTTCGACCTCACCCTCCCGCTCGAGGACGCCGCGGAGGGCTACCGGGCGATGGATGAGCGACGCGCCACCAAGGTCCTGCTCACCCTCTGAGCACGAACGCCGAGGAAGGAACCACATGAACATCGAGCCACGGACCCCCACGGTCAAGAACCCGCCCGAGCAGTTCGCCGGCGACGTCTGGGTCGATCCGATCGCCGGGCCGCACGAGGCCGACCAGCGCATGACGGTCGCCCTCGTACGGTTCGCGCCGGGCGCCCGCACGGCTTGGCACAGCCACGCCCGCGGGCAGTACCTCCGGGTCACCGCCGGTGTCGCCCGGTTCGGCGACCGCGACGGCAACATCATCGAGGTGCATCCCGGCGAGACCCTCTACACGCCGCCGGGCCAGGACCACTGGCACGCCGCCGCGCCGGGCTGCTTCATGGAGCACATCGCGATGCTGGAGTCGGCCGACGACCCGGCGGACACCACCACGTGGAAAGAGCACATCACCGACGACGAGTACGAGGGGCGGAGGGCATGAGCGACGAGACCACCGGCTGGACCGGCGGGCAGCGCGCCTTCGGCGACTTCGCCCCCGGCCTCGCGCACTACACCGACCGCGTGCTCTTCGACGAGGTGTGGGAGCGTCCGGAGCTCTCGAAGCGCGACCGCAGCCTCGTCACGGTGGCCGCCCTGCTGACCGGCGGCAATGTGGAGCAGCTGCGCTTCCACCTCGCCTTCGCGCGCGACAACGGCGTGACCGAGCAGGAGCTGATCGAAGCGATCACGCACCTCGCGTTCTACGCGGGCTGGCCGAAGGCGATGTCCGCCATGGCCATGGCCAAGGAGGTCTTCGGCGCGGCCGAGGGCTGATCGCGCCGCTTCCCGTCCCGCAGGAGATCCGCCCGCTTCCGTCGGATATCTCGGCGCTCCCGCCCTGAATCTCCATCCGCACCGCGGTCCGTCGGAGATTTGCGGCACTTTCTCCTACGTTGCACCTTCGGCGCTGTCGCGCGGTTTCTCCACAGTTCTCGGCCCCTGGGCTCGAGCCGGCGGCTCCGCTGCGAGGCTGCTTGCATGATCAGCCAGCGAACGGGACTACTCCGCCACCCTCACGATCGTCTTGCCGTTCCGCGAGCCCGAGCCCGCGAACGCGGTGGGGGCGCCATCCAGCTCGACCACGTCGCCGATGAAACTGCGCAACGTGCCCGCCCGCACGCGGGCGACCAGCTGCTCCAGTTCGACGCGGCTCGGCTCCACGACGAAGAACAGTGCCGTGATGTCCGGCCGCTCCGACGCGGGCGGAGCAGCGATCGTGACGAACCGGCCACCCGGTCGCACCAGGCCCAGCGATCGGGCCCCCACCTCGCCGCCGAGCACATCGACGACGAGGTCGACGGGCCCTGCCGCGTCCAGTTCCTCCGTGTCGACGAACAGGTGGGCGCCCGCTTCTGTCGCACGAGCACGGTGGCCCGCCCGCCCGGCGCCGACGACGACCGCACCGGCCTCGCGAGCGAGCTGGACGACGAGCGACCCGACGCCGCCCGCGGCTCCGGTGACCAGCACCGACTGCCCGGCCTGGATGCCGCCGTGCTGGAACAGCGCCTGCCAGGCGGTCAGACCGGAGATTGGGAGGCTCGCCGCAGTCACGAAGTCCACATCCGCCGGCAGCGGGGCCAGGTTCCTGGCCTCCACCGCGACGAACTCGGCCAGCGTGCCGTCGCGCGCCCAGTCGGCCAGCCCGAACACGCGCTGGCCGACGGTGAGCCCGGTCGTGCCGTACCCGAGCTCGGTCACGACACCCGCGAGCTCGTGCCCGGGGATGGCCGGGGTGCGGTCGTGGCCGGCCCGATCCGTCCAGGTGGCCGGCCACTCCAGCTCGCCCGGGGTGAACCCGGCGGCGTGCACGCGGACGATGACATCGTTCTCGGCCGCGTGCGGCGCCGGGCGTTCCTCCACTCTCATTCCCGCGACTCCAGCGGCGGGATCGCTGACGGTGATCGCCTTCATGCCGGAAGGTTACTGCCCCACCGACCGCCTCTTGTTGTAGACGTCCAAGGCGACCGCGGCGAGCAGCACCAACCCCTTGATGAGCAGCTGGTAGTCGCTGTCGATCCCGAGGATCGACATGCCGTTGTTCAGCACGCCGATGATCAGACCACCGATGATGGCGCCGGTCACCGTTCCGATCCCGCCTGTGACCGCCGCGCCACCGATGAAGACGGCGGAGATCGCATCCAGCTCGAACCCGTTGCCCGCGCTGGGGCTCGCCAGGTTCAGGCCCGCGGTGAACACGAGACCGGCGACAGCCGACAGCACGCCCATGTTGACGAACAGCAGGAAGGTGACCCGCTTGGTCTTGACGCCGGAGAGCGCCGCAGCGGCCAGGTTGCCACCGATCGCGTAGATGTGGCGGCCGAACACGGAGCGGTTCATGATCGCCGAATAGCCGACGACCAGCACGGCCAGGATGATCAGCACGATCGGGGTGCCGTTGTAGCTGGCGAGCAGGACCGTCATCACGAGCACCAGGGCGATCAGGAAGACGAGCTTCACCACGAACCACCACAGCGGCTCGTCCTCGAGGTCGTACTTGCGCCGGATGGCGCGCTGACGAAGCGACGACACGAGGATCGCGATGCTCGCGAGCAGGCCGAGGATCATCGTCAGCGGCTCGTAGCCCGTCGTGCCGAACGCCGGAAGGAAACCGGAACCGATCGCGCGGAACTCCTTCGGGAAGAACGAGATCTGCTGGTTTCCCAGAGCGATCTGCGCCGCACCGCGGAATGCGAGCATGCCGGCCAGGGTGACGATGAATGCCGGGATGCCGAAGTAGGCGATCCAGAAGCCCTGCCACGCGCCCACCAGGGCGCCGAGCACCAGGCAGAACACGATCGCGAGCGGCCACGGCAGATGCCATTCGGAGATGAACACGCCCGCCATCGCCCCGATGAACGCAACGACACTTCCCACCGACAGGTCGATGTGCCCGGCGATGATGACCATCACCATGCCGATCGCGAGGATGAGGATGTAGCTGTTCTGCACGATCAGGTTCGACACGTTGATCGGCGCGAGGGTGATGCCTCCTGTCGCGATCTGGAAGAAGATCACGATGGCGATCAGGGTGATGAAGAGCCCGATCTGACGCAGCTGACTGGTCAGGTAGCTGAGGGCTTTCGTGAGCGATTTCATGCGGTGTTCTTCTCGCGTTCCTGGGTCATGAATTGCATGAGGTATTCGGCGGTTGCCTTCTCGCGCGGGACATCGGCGGTGATCCGGCCCTCGCTCAGCGTGTAGATGCGGTCGCAGATGCCGAGCAGCTCGGGCAGCTCGGAGGAGATGACGATGATGCCCTTCCCCTGGTCCGCGAGCCGGTCGATGATCGTGTAGATCTCGTACTTCGCGCCGACGTCGATGCCGCGGGTGGGCTCGTCGAGGATGAGCACATCCGGGTCGGCGTACATCCACTTCGACAGCACGACCTTCTGCTGGTTGCCGCCGGACAGCTTCCCGGTGAGCGTCAGCACATTGGGCGTCTTGATGTTCATCGTCCGGCGGTACTCCTCCGCCACCAGCGACTCCCGCTGGTCGTTGACGAACTTGAACCAGTTGACGAGCTTGTCGAGCGCGGCGATGGAGATGTTGCGCTGGATGTTGTCGATCAGGTTGAGCCCGAAGTGCTTGCGGTCCTCGGTCGAGTAGGCGATGCCGTTCGCGATCGCCTTCGACACCGTGCTGACCGAGATCTGCTGCCCGCGCTTGTAGACGCGTCCGCTGATCCCGACCCCGTAGCTGCGGCCGAAGATGCTCATCGCGAGCTCGGTTCGTCCGGCACCCATCAGTCCCGCGATGCCGACGATCTCGCCGGCGCGCACGTTGAAGCTGACGTTGTCCACGACCGTGCGGGTGCGGTCGAGCGGGTGATGGACGGTCCAGTCCTCGACCCGCAGCAGCTCCTCGCCGATGTGGGGGACGTGGTCGGGGAAGCGGCTCGCCACATCCCGGCCCACCATCCCCTTGATGATGCGCTCCTCGCTGGTGCCCTCCGTGCCCATCTCGAGCGTCTCGATCGTGCGGCCGTCGCGGATGATCGTCACCCGGTCGGCGATCGCCTTGATCTCGTTGAGCTTGTGACTGATGATGATCGCCGTGATCCCGTGCGACTGGAGCTGACGGATCAGGTCGAGAAGGTGCGCGGAGTCCTCGTCGTTCAACGCGGCCGTCGGCTCGTCGAGGATGAGGATCTTCACCTCCTTCGAGAGCGCCTTGGCGATCTCGACCAGCTGCTGCTTGCCGACGCCGATGTCCTTGATCTTGGTGATCGGGTTGTCGTGGAGACCGACCCGGGCGAGCAGCTTCGCCGCCTCCAGGTTCGTCTCGTTCCAGTCGATGAACCCGCGCTTCTGCCGCTCGTTGCCGAGATAGATGTTCTCGGCGATCGACAGGTAGGGCGACAGCGCCAGCTCCTGGTGGATGATGACGATGCCGGCCGCTTCGGAGTCGTTGATCGACCGGAACTCGACGGGTTCGCCGTTCATGACGATCTCGCCCTCGAAGGTGCCGTGCGGGTACACCCCAGACAGCACCTTCATGAGCGTGGACTTGCCTGCTCCGTTCTCGCCGCAGATCGCGTGGACGGATCCCTCCTCGACGCTGATCGAGACATCCTGCAGCGCCTTGACGCCGGGGAAGGACTTCGAGATGTTTCGCATCTCGAGAATCGTGTTGGCCATGGTCTCCCTTGCTTGGCGAATGAGGCCCGGGCCGGCGGCGTTGTCACCGACCGGCCCGGGCCGTCAGGCCGGACCTACTGAAGGTCGGACTCCTTGTAGTAACCGCTGTCGACCAGGATCTCCTTGTAGTTCTCCTTGGTGACGACGACCGGCTGGAACAGGTAGCTCGGGACGACCTTGACCTTGTTGTCGTAGCTCTTGGTGTCGTTCACCTCGGGCTTCTTGCCGGAGAGCAGGTCGTTCGCCATCTTGGCGGCCTCGTTCGCCAGCTTGCGGGTGTCCTTGTAGATCGTCGAGTACTGCGTCCCCGCGATGATCTGCTTCACACTGGCGACCTCGGCGTCCTGACCGGTGATGATCGGGAGCTTCTTGCCGCCCGACCCGTAGCCGGCGCCCTCGAGCGCGCTCAGGATGCCGTCGGACAGACCGTCGTAGGGCGAGAGCACGCCCTGCACCGCGGTGCCGGTGGAGTACGACTTGGCGATGAGGTCCTGCATGCGCGCCTTGGCGGTCGCCGGGTCCCAGCGCAGGATGGCGACCTGGTTGAAGTTGGTCTGCCCGCTCTTGACGACCAGGGTGCCGTCGGCGATGTACGGCTTCAGGGTGTCCATCGCACCGTTGTAGAAGAAGGTCGCGTTGTTGTCGTCGGGGCTTCCGGCGAAGACCTCGATGTTGAACGGGCCTTTCTGTCCGGTCGGCTTGCCGTCCTTGTCGATGACGCCGAGGCCGGTGAGGAGCGAGTTGGCCTGGTAGACGCCGACCTTGTAGTTGTCGAACGACACGTAGTAGTCGACGTTCTTGTCGCCGGTGAGCAGTCGGTCGTAGGAGATGACCTTGATGCCCGCCTTGGCGGCCGCGTCGAGCTGGTCGGTGAGCGATCCACCGTCGATGGAGGCGATGATGAGCACCTTGGCGCCCTTGGTGATCATCGTGTTGACCTGCTGCACCTGGGTCGGGATGTCGTTGTTGGCGTACTCGAGGTCGACCTTGTAGCCGTTCTTCTGCAGGTCCGACTTGACCGCATTGCCGTCCGCGATCCAGCGCTCGGACACCTTCGTCGGCATCGCGACGCCGACCAGCGCGCCCTTGTTGTCGGTGCTCGACCCTGTTCCGCCGCCGCGGCCTCCGGTGCACGCGGCGAGCGCGACGGCGATGCCGAGCGCGGCCGCAGCGAGTGCGACTTTCCTGAACTTCACTGTGATTCCTTTCGAGCGGTGAGGCGACCCGTGCGCCCACTGCGCACGAGCTCGCCGAGCTCGGAACTGTCACGCGCCCCCGTCGCAGCGTGCGACCGGGAGCTGCAGGAACGGCCGCTGCTGTGCGGTCCGATTGCTGCTGTCATGTGCGACTCCCTCGTCGTATGCTGGTCCGTACGCGATATATGTGACCGGTCCCAGAACGGGTTAGACGTTATGACCTGAGCCGGGCGTCAGTCAAGTGGTCCGCGAAAAAATATGATGGAAAACGTTCACCGAGCGTGGCAGCGCTGCCGCTCTCGCCGACGAGACAGGATGCATGGACAAGCACCCACCCGACGAGCAGCGCGCGCTCTCCATCCGGGACATCGCACGGCTGGCCGGTGTGTCGCGCCAGACGGTCTCGCGGGTGCTGAACGGCGAGCGCTACATCAAGCCGTCGACCGAAGCGCAGGTGCGGAAGGTCATCGAGGAGCACTCCTGGCGGCCGAACAGCGCGGCGCGGGCGCTGGCCACCTCCCGCTCGAAGACGATCGGACTGCTGGTCTCCGCCCGGTCGCACTACGGACCGTTCAGCGCGGCCGCGGCGATCGACGAGGCGGCGCGGGCGCGCGGCTACGCCATCCTCTCGGCGACGCTGGCCCGTGAGGACGACGCCGCGATTTCGGAGGCACTCGACGCGTTCTCGGCGCAGGGAGTCGACGGCGTTGTCGTGATCGCACCGCAGCAGCGCGCCCATGAGGCCCTGCAGCGAGTGGCAGTGCGCGTGCCCTTCGTGAGCATGCACTGGAAGGACGACAGCGACGGCCGGGTGGCGGCCTTCGACCAGGAGGCCGGCGCGCGTCTGGCGACACGGCACCTGATCGAGCTCGGGCACACGCGCATCCGCCACCTCGCCGGCCCGCAGGACTGGAACGAGGCGGAGGATCGTATGAACGGCTTCCTCGCCGAGCTCTCCGACCACGATCTGCCGGCGACCGCGCCGGTCCTGGGCGACTGGACGGCCGACCTCGGCTACGAGGTCGGCCTGAAGCTTCTCGACCACCCCGACTTCACCGCGGTGTTCGCCTCCAACGACCAGATGGCGCTCGGCCTCATGCACGCCGCCGCCGACCTCGGGCTCTCCATCCCGGGCGACCTCAGCATCGTCGGTTTCGACGACATCCCGGAGGCGAAGCACTTCGCGCCGCCGCTGACCACGATCCGGCAGGACTTCGCCTGGCTGGGGGCGCACGCGATCGACGTGCTGATCACCCAGCTCGAAGGAGGGGACCCGACGGCGATCGCGGCGGAGTACCCGATCCCCCAACTGGTTGTGCGGCAGAGCACCGCGCCGCCGCGCGTCCCCGGCTGACACGAGCCGTCCGGGCCGTCCGGGCCGTCAGAGCCGTCCGGGCCGTCCGGGCACCGGCTGACGCCCCGGCGCGTCAGACCGCTCCCGCGGCCTCCGTCAGCCCGAGCAGGCGCATGCTGTTGGCCCACAAGCTGTCCAGTTGGCCGGGGTCGTTGTAGAGCTTGGCGAGGAGCACCAGGCCTTCGATCTGCGCCACGATCGCCTTCGCCGACTCTCGGACATCGACAGCGGAGAGCTCCCCCGCCTCCTGCGCTTCGCCGAGCGCCGCCTCGACGATGTCGATCTGCTCCTCGAAGATCTGCTGGAGGCGTGCGCGGACCGGGTCGTCCTGCTCGCTCACCTCCAGGGCCAGGTTGCCGAACAGGCAGCCGACGACGGCGCCCTTTCCCCGCAGCGCCTCGTTCTGCATCTCCGCCGTGGCCACGAACAGGTCGCGGAGGCGGTCGACGATGGGCCCGGGGGTGGAGAGGATGCGCTGCCACTCCCCGCGCTGCCACTCCCAATGCCGGTCGATCACCTCGAGAGCGAGCGCCTGCTTGGACGGGAAGAAGTAGTAGAAGCTGCCCTTGGGCACCCCGGCCTCCGCGCAGATCTCCGCCACGCCGATGCTGGCGTACGAGCGGCGACCGAAGAGGTCCGCTCCCGCCGCCAGAATGCGCTCTCGTGCGTCTGATGTCCGTCCCATGCTTGCAATTATACGACCAGTCGTCTATAACTGATCCCGATTAATAGTAGACCGACCATCTAGTAAGGAATCAGCACAATGGACACTCGTAAGGTCGCCGTCATCACCGGCGCATCCCAGGGCATCGGCGCGGGTCTGGTCGAGGGCTACCGCGGCCTCGGCTACGCCGTGGTCGCCAACTCGCGATCGATCGCTCCGCGCGCCGACGACTCCCTCGTCACCGTGGCCGGAGACATCTCCGACCCCGACGTGGCGGAGCGCGTCATCGCCACCGCCGTCGACCGCTTCGGCCGCGTCGACGCGCTCGTCAACAACGCAGGCGTCTTCATCGCAAAGCCGTTCACCGAGTACACCACCGAGGATCTGGACGCCGCACTCGGGTTGAATCTGCGCGGGTTCTTCCACGTCACCCAGAAGGCCGTCGCGGACACGCTCACGCGCAATGCCGGTCACGTCGTGAACATCACGACGACGCTGGTCGAGAACGCCGACTCCAACGTGCCGTCGGCCCTCGCCTCACTCACCAAGGGCGGCCTCGCCTCCGTGGTGAAGTCGCTGGCCATCGAATTGGCGCCCGCGGGATCCGTGTCAACGCCGTGTCGCCCGGCATCATCCAGACGCCGATGCACGCACCCGAGACCCACGCCACCTACGCCGGGCTGCACCCGGTCGGGCGGATGGGGACCATCGACGACGTCGTGCGCGGCGTGCTCTACCTCGAGCAGGCGCCTTTCGTGACGGGCGAGTTCCTGCACGTCGACGGCGGCCAGAGCGCGGGCCACTGACGATGAGCGATCAGGAAGCAGTCCTCGCCGAGACCATGCGGAAGTGGGCGGACGACATCCGTGCGCACCGCGCAGAGCGCGTCGCGACGCACTTCACTGTGGACGCGGTGTTCCAGGGTTTCGATCGCGAACACACGGTCGGCCGACCCGCCGTGGTGGCCTATTACGACAAGCAGCCGGTCGGCCTGAGCCCCGAGTACCGCGTGCGGGAGGTCCGCCGCCTCGGAGACGACGCCTTCGTCGGCTTCGTGGACGTCGACTTCGTCCGCCCGTCGGGCGAAGTCATCCCCACCCACCTCACGCTCGTGCTGGTCCGCCAGGACGGCGAGTGGCTCATCCAGCAGTACCACGTGTCGAAGATCGGCGCTTAGCGCCTCGGCGCCCGGAGGGAGAACGATGGAATTCTTCGTGGAGATGGTGACGACCGTTCCTGACGGGACCCCTCCGGAGGACGTGACGGCCATGCGGGAGAGGGAGGCCGCGCGCTCCAGCCAGCTCGCCAGGAACGGCAGCCTCCGTCGCTTGTGGCGGCCGCCGCTCGCCGAGGGCGAATGGCGCAGTTGGGGGATCTTCTCGGCTCCGGACCCCGATGCCCTGGAACGCGTGCTCGCGTCCATGCCGCTCCGTGAGTGGCGTCACGACACCGTGACGCCACTCACGAGGCACCCCAACGATCCGGGATTCGGCCTCCCGGATGACGCGCCACAGACCGGCGGCCGACCGGCCGCCGAGCGGCCGGAATCGGCGTAGCGTAGCGGGAGTGCGAGAGTTCGTAGCGCCGCCGACGGCGCAGGCGGGTGCGCCCGCGGGTGCGCCCCATCATCCGCGCGCGCTGGCCGCCGCCGCGCTGGCGGCTCTCGGCGTCGTGTTCGGCGACATCGGCACCAGCCCGCTGTATGCGTTGAAGACGGTGTTCCTCCTCGACGGAGGTGCCGTACGGCCGAATCAGGACGACGTCTTCGGCGTGATCTCGCTGATGTTCTGGAGCATCACGATCATCGTCTCGATCAAGTACCTGGGCATCCTGATGCGCGCCGACAACGACGGCGAGGGCGGCGTGATGGCACTGGCCGCCTTGGCGCAGCGGCTCTACGCGAGCCGTGCGGGCAAAGCCGGGATCCTGCTCGTGATCGGCATCGTCGGGGTCTCGCTGTTCTACGGCGACTCGATCATCACGCCGGCGATCTCGGTGCTGTCGGCCGTCGAAGGTCTGCACGTCACGATCCCGGCGATCTCGCACCTGGTCATCCCGATCGCCGCGGTGATCATCGTCGTGCTGTTCGCGGTGCAGCGGTACGGGACGGGCAAGGTCGGCGTGCTGTTCGGGCCGGTCATGGTGCTCTGGTTCATCGTGATGGCCGTGGCCGGCGTGGTGATGTTGGTGCAGTATCCGGCCGTCCTCCTCGGGCTGTCACCGACCTATGCCGTCGTCTTCATCGTCTCCCACCCGATGATCTCGTTCATCGCCCTGGGAGCGGTGGTGCTCGTGATCACCGGCGCGGAAGCCCTCTATGCCGACATGGGCCATTTCGGCCGCTCCCCCATCCGCCGCGCCTGGTTCGTGCTCGTGTTCCCGGCCCTGACGCTCAACTACCTGGGGCAAGCCGCGCTGATCCTGCACGACCCCGCAGCGCGCAGCAACCCGTTCTTCCTGCTCTTCCCCGAGTGGAGCAGGCTGCCCGTCGTCATCCTGGCCACTGCCGCAACCGTGATCGCGAGCCAGGCCGTCATCTCGGGCGCCTACTCGCTGTCGCGGCAGGCCGTCCAGCTCGGACTGCTGCCGCCGCTCACCATCCGGCAGACGTCGGAGCGCGAAGGCGGGCAGATCTACCTGCCGGCGGTCAACATCCTGCTGTTCCTCGGCGTGATGGCGGTCATGCTCGCCTTCGGGTCGTCCGACCGGCTGTCCACCGCGTACGGGATCTCGGTGACCGGAGCCCTGGTCGTCGACACCCTGCTGCTGCTCCTGGTCGCCCGGCCGTTGTGGAACTGGGCCCCGTGGAAGATCGTGCTCGCCGCCGTCGCGTTCGGCGGTCTCGAGCTCGCGTTCCTCGCCGGCAACCTCTCGAAGATCATCAACGGCGGCTGGGTGCCGCTGCTCATCGCGGCGGCCGTCATCCTGGTCATGACGACGTGGCGTCGCGGACGCCAGCTGGTGCAGCAGGACCGCAAGCGCAAGGAGGGGTCGCTCTCCGAGTTCATCGACAACCTGCGGGAGCAGAACCTGCCCCGGGTGCCCGGCGTCGCCGTGTTCCCGCATCCGAACAAGGACACGACCCCGCTTGCTCTGCGGGCGAACGTCAAGCACAACCATGTGCTCCACGAGCACGTGATCATCGTCTCGATCAGCACCGCGCAGGTGCCGCACGTGCCGACCTCGGAGGCGTTCACGTACGACGATCTCGGGTACGCCGATGACGGCATCGAGCACCTCAGCATCCGGTTCGGCTTCTCGGACAAGCCGGACATCCCCCGCGCGTTGCGTGCCGCTTGCCGGGCAGGGGCACTGCCGCTTGATCCCTCCGACTTCCCGCGCGCGTCGTACTTCATCTCGCGGGGCGCCATCCGCACCACGCGGACGAAGGGCATGGTGCCGTGGCGGCGGTCGCTGTTCGTGGCGCTGGCGCACAACGCCGCCGACCCTGCCGCCCGCTTCGGCTTGCCGCCGCTCCGGACGGTGACGATGGGCAGCGACGTCGAGATCTGAGCCTGCGCAGGCCGGCCGATTACGACCGCCGGTGACGAAGCCTCGCGGCGAGGATGAAGCGGAGCGTCGCGAGCACGACGATCACGACGAAGACGACCACGCCGGTGATGACACGTTGAGACGTATCACCGAAGATGCCGACGACCACCGCCACGATGGCCGCGAGGGTCAGCGACCAGTAGATCCATGCGAACAGGCCACTCCTTACCACGTCACGGAACGGATCGTCCGCCGGCCGTTGCTCGTTTCTCGACATCGTCAGCCTCCCTCGTCAGGCGTAGCAGCGGACGTAGACATTGTGAAAACCGTTTGGAAGTGGGTAATTCGCCCAGCGGGTTCCGAAACACTGTCCCGTGTTCCGTGCCACATTAGCCTGCGCCCATCCCGCAAGAACCGCGGCGGTACAGAGGACGACGGCCGGGCCCGTGATTCCGCATACGACGCTCGCGTTCAGCGCGTTGTCGGCGAGCTGACCTGTTTCTCTCTTCGTTAGCTCGAGCGTGCAGAAGAGCCCACTGCACGCAACCCGAGGGTCCGCCACCACCGGGTAAGCCGCTCCATGGTGCTCAACGTATTGGGTGAGCGTGGACCCGCTGACGCTATAGGTGGTCGCAACATCGTTGCCTGCGGCGTCGACAGCCCAAGCAGGGGAAATGACATTGACGACGTCACCCGACACGTCCTTGACGAGGACGCGCCCCTCCTTCAGCTCCAAGACCGCTGGCTGGCCGTTGGCTGAGATCTCAAAAGCGTAAGAGCGGGGCGCATTTTCTTGGTCGATGACGACATAGCCAGCATCTGCTGCGCTTGAGTGTCCAGTGAGCGCATATGAATAGCCATGAGAACTGTCGTATACGAGTGCCCCACTTGCTAGCCTCGGCTCGGTCCGCGTAGCAGGCTTCATCGACAGAGTGGTGTTTTCCAGTACGACGGTCAACCCGTCCGCGGAAGTCAGAACGCCGCTACCCGCCGGGAGTGAATCTACGGATCGCGCCATTGCAACCGGGGCTAGTAGACCCAGATTGCTGAGGGCGGTCACGGTCGAATCTTCCGCGCCTCGCGCTGCATCGGCGTTGGCGGCGGGCGCTAGGCCGCCAAGAGTGAGAACTCCTGAGGCGATGATTCCCAGCCCAATGCGTCCTCTTCGTCGTGACTGCATCGAGTTTCCCTTCAGACGTGCGGCCATATCGGTACGTTCTCGCAGCCTCGCAGGGATGTAGACGAACCACAGTCCACTAAAGAGTGGACTTGACATGTTTTACATACATTCTCGGTTTCCGTGCTTTATTTAGATTTCTAATTTTAGTTATAGCTCCCCATCACGCCTGGAGATTCCGAGCGACGCGAGCGGGCACGCGAACCGGTGGGCGCGGCAAAAGCGCGAGAGCCCGCATTCGGAACGAACACGGGCTCTCGTGAGGGGTGCGACTAGGCCGCGGCCTCGGAGCGCGACTCCGCGAGTCCCTGAGCGAGGGGCGTCGTCGGGCGGCCGATGAGCTCCGCGAGCGTGCTGTGGGCGTCGGCGAGCTCGCCGTCCCGGATGTTGCCGTCGAGTGCGACGACGAATCCGGCCGTGCCCTCGTCGAGTCCGGCGTCGGTGAGGATGCGCGTGTGCTCCTCCGGCGAGACCGACCGGTAGACGACGTCGCGGCCCACCAGTTCGCCGAGGACGGATGCCAGCTCGTCGAACGTCCAGGCGGTGTCGCCGCTCAGCTCGTAGACCGCATCCTCGTGGCCCGGGGTCGTCAGCACGACGGCGGCGGCCTCGGCGTAGTCCTTGCGGGAGGCGCTCGCGACCCGTCCGTCGCCGGCGCTGCCGACGATCTCGCCGGTCGCGGCGGCCTGGTCGATCAGGCCGGTGTAGTTCTCGGTGTACCAGTTGTTGCGGAGGATCGTCACGGGCAGCGACGACGCGGTGAGGAGCTCCTCGGTCGCCTTGTGCTCCGGGGCCAGCACGAGCGCCCCGTCGGTCGCGTGCGGTGCGCTCGTGTAGACGAGCCGGCCGACGCCCGCGGCCTCGGCGGCTTCGATCGCGTTGCGGTGCTGCTGCACCCGCTTGCCGACCTCCGAGCCGGACACGATCAGCACGGCGTCCGCACCGGCGAAGGCCTCCGTGAGCGTCTCGGGCTTCTCGAAGTCGATGACGGCGGTCTGGACGCCCCGCGCTGCGAGCGGGGCGAGCCGCTCGGCGGAACGGCCGGCCGCGCGGATGTCGGAGGCGGCGACGCCGCGGGCGAGCAGGGAGTCGACGGTGAGGCGGCCGAGGTGGCCGGTGGCGCCGGTGACGACGATGGTCATGATGGGTTCCTTTCGATCGGACATCGGAGGCAACTCATCTCCGCATCCATTACTTCCCCATCGCAGGTACCCACTTTTTGGTAAGTTACTGACGTGGACACCAGTCTTGCGTCACTCAACGGCTTCGGCTTCACCGACGGCGTGCTCCCGTCGGCGTGCCCCACCCGAATCGTCCTCAACCACGTCACCAGCACCTGGGGTGTGCTGGTGCTCGTGGCGCTCTCGCAGAGCGACCTCCGCTGGGGCGAGCTGCGCCGAACGGTGCAGGGCATCAGCGAGAAGATGCTGGCGCAGACGCTCCGCACCCTCGAGGCCGACGGCTTCGTGCTCCGCACGGCGCAGCCGACCATCCCGCCGCGGGTGGACTACAGCCTCACCGCCCGCGGCCACGAGCTGACCGAGCACCTGCTGCCCCTGATGTCATGGATCGCGGCTAACGCCGACGACATCCTCGCCGACGAGGAAGCCGAGCAGCCCCGGCAGGCCTGATCCCGGCCGCTCTCGGTACGGTCAGCGGGTGCGCAGCCGCTGCGTGATGAACAACACCGCCCGGTCGACGGCCTCGTCCGCTTCGTCGAGCATCCCCACGAAGGCGGGGAACACATGGGGGACGTCCGCGACCACATCGAGGATCACGTCGACGTCCGCCTCCCACGCCCGGTCGGCGAGCCGCACGGAGTCGTCGAGCAGCAGCTCGTTGGTGCCGACCTGCAGCAGCATCGGCGGGAACCCGCTCAGGTCGCCGAGGACCGCGGGGGCGAGCAGCGGCTGGTGCGGATCCTGACCGTCGAGGTAGAGCTCGCCGGTGCGACGCATCCCTTCGGCGGTGAAGAAGGGATCGACCCCCTGCTTCGTCGTCATCGACTCGCCGGAGCGCGTGTGGTCGAGCCCTGGCGAGAAGGCGACGATGCCCGCGGGGACCGGGAGACCCGCATCCCGTGCCGCGAGGGTCGTCGTGACCGCCAGCCCTCCGCCCGCGGAGTCGCCGGCCAGCACGATCGACGCGGCGTCGACGCCGTCGTCCAGCAGGGCCCGGTAGGCGGCCAGACAGTCGTCGATCGCGGCGGGGAAGGGGTGTTCGGGCGCGAGCCGGTAGTCGAGCGAGAGCGCCCGTACCCCGGTCCGCTCGACCAGATGCGCCGTCAGCGCCATCGCCGTCTCGGGCGAACCGAGCGAGAACGAGCCTCCGTGGAAGTAGAGCATCGTGCCGGGGCGCTGGTTCGTGGACGGCTCCACGAGAACCGCCGGTCGGCCGGCGACCTCGGTAGGGGTCCGGCGGACGGAGGAGGGGATGGGGAACTGGCTCATCAGCCGGGCGAAGCCCTCTCGCATGCTCTCGACCGAGACCGGTCCGTCCGGCTGCGGCGCCTCGCGCAGCTGCCTGTCGAGTGCTCGTCGCTGTTCCCTGCTCATGTTCTCTCCTCGTCTCCGATTACTTGCCGTGGCAAGTATCTCGTAGAATGTATGCCGTGGCAACTAAAAGTGCAACCGACGGCCTCGTCCGGCTGTTCGACGACCTGGTCCGGTGCGAGACGCGGCTGTACAACGCGATCGGCGAGACACTGCGCCGAGAGCACGGCATCGCGACCTCGCAATACGAGTTCCTCCGCTACTTCCGCGACCACCCCGGCTCCCGCATCGCTGATGTCGCCACGAACTTCGCCGCGGGGATCGGCGCGATCAGCAAAGGCGTCGACCGCCTCGAAACCCGAGGCTGGGTCACCCGCCATCCGAATCCGGCAGACGGGCGCTCGTCCCTGGTCAGCCTCACGCCCGCGGGCGCGGACCTCGTCGCCGAAGCCGAGAGCACGTTCCGCGAGCGCCTCGCCGAACTCGTGTCCCCCGACATGACGCCGTCGGATATCGATGCGATGGGCCCGGTCCTCGCGCGGCTGCGCGCGGCACTGGAGAGCAGCCGAGTCGGACTGCCGGTCGGCTAGTCGAGCAGGTCAGCCCGCGCCGGGATCGACCGGCGCGCCGTCAGGTGAGCGGTGACAGCCAGGTGGTCGTCAGGGCCGCGATCTGAGCCTCATCGGCATCCTTCAGCGGCGCGAGGTCGAGGAAGTGCCGGGCGATGGTGACGCCGAGGATGCTCGAGACGATCGCCGCAGCGCGCAGCTCGGCGTCGTCACCCGAGAACGTGCGGGCCAGGTTCTCGGTGCGCTCCTGGAGATACTCGCGCATCACCGCAGCAGCCTCAGCAGAGGTGAGCATCGACCGCATGAGCGCTTTGGTCGCAGGCGAGAGGTCCGTCAACCGGGCCTCGAGCACCTCCGCCAGGTGGGCCGGCACCCCTTCGGCCGTGAGATCGGCGGCCGGGCGGACGGCGAGCGCGAACAGCCCCTGCTTGGAGCCGTAGTGCTGGAGCACGAGGGACGGATCCACGCCGGCGCGTCGCGCGATGCCCCGGATGGTCGCTCCTTCTGCGCCATGGGCACCGAACTCGGCCTGCGCGGCATCGAGGATCCGGGCGGCGGTCGCGGCGCGGCGTTCTGCGCGCGAGGGAGAGGCGTCCATGCGTTCACTCTACAGCTGTTGAGCGACTGTGATACCGTCGCTCAACGGCCGATGAGCGAATTCCTCTGTATCGACCTCCCAGAACTGACAGGAGATGCCATGAGCGAGAACACGCAGGCCACGACGCCGGGTCTGGTCGGCATCGAGGAGCACTGGACCTTCGACGGCATCGACGCAGCACTCCGAGCGCAGCCGCCCGGAGTCCGCGACGAGAGCCTCGCACTCAACGACCACGGCGGTGCGCGAAGCCGGCTCGCCGACGTGGACGCCGACAGGATCGCGACGATGGATGCGCAGGGCGTCGCGCTGCAGGTGCTGTCGCTGGCACCCCCAGGAGCACAGGGTCTTTCGAGGGCGGATGCCGCGATGCTCAGCCGCGAGGCCAACGATGCTGCGGCCTCGATCGTGAGCACCCATCCCGACCGGTTCCGGGCAATGGCGACGCTGCCGCTGACTGACCCCGCGGACGCGGCCGGGGAGCTCGAACGGGCATCCGCACTCGGCCTCACCGGCGCGATGGTTCACGGCCGCGCCGGCGACATCCTGCTCGACGACCCCCGCTTCGACGACCTCTGGGCGGTCGCGGCCCGGCTGCGGCAGCCGATCTTCATCCACCCGCAGATCCCGCCGGCCATGGTTCGCGCCACCAGCTACAGCGGCTTCAGCGACCTCGCCGACCTCGCCCTCGCCACCTTCGGGTGGGGCTGGCACCTCGAAGCGGGCACGGCGGCCCTCCGGCTGATGACACGCGGCGTGCTCGATCGGCACCCGAACCTGCAGCTCGTTCTCGGCCACTGGGGTGAACTGCTCCTGTTCTGGCACCAGCGGGCGGACGGGCTCGCCCGCGCCGCGGGACTCGAGCGGTCGATCACCGAATACCTGCAGCAGAACGTCTGGATCACGGCATCCGGGATGCTGGACCCGGCCATGCTCCACCATGCGCTCGCGGTGACGACGCCGGACCGCATCCTGTTCTCCACCGACTACCCGTTCCAGCTTCCGACCTCCGACGAGATCGAGGTCTTCCTCGATGCGTTGCCCGACGAGACCGCCCGGGGCGCGTTCGCATCCGGCAACGCGAGAGCCCTGTTCGGCATCGGATGACACCCGCCGTCGCATAGGGTGACCCCGTGACCAGCCAGAGCCTCGACCACCTGCGCACGTTCGTGACGGTGTGGCGGACCGGCTCGCTGACCCGCGCCGCCGACCTGCTGGGGATTTCGCAGCCGACCGTCTCCGCGCACATCCATGCGCTGGAGCGGTCGCTCGGATACGCCGTCTTCACCCGAGGGCCGGCCGGCGTCTCGGCCACGCCCAAAGGCACCGAGCTGGCCCGGGAGGTGGCCGCGCATCTCGACGCGATCGAGGATGCCACGGCCGGTGCCGGCACGCCCGGCCCGCTGCGCCGATCGGTGCACATCGGCGGCGCTGCCGACATCCTCTCGCTGATGGTTCTGCCGCGCATCGCCGAGGCGCGGGACGCGGTGGATGCGACCCTGCGGTTCGTGTTCGGCCTCGCCGACGACCTGCTCGACCAGCTGGCCGCCCGATCGCTCGACATCGTCGTGAGCGCGGTGCCCCCGCGCCGCCGCGGCATCACCAGCGTTCCCGTGTACGACGAGGAGTTCGTGCTCGTCGCCGCGCCGCGCTGGACGGGCGCGACCCTCGACGAGGTGCCCGTGGTCGCGTACGCCGAGAACCTGCCGATCATCCGGCGCTACTGGCGCAGCGAGTTCGGGAAGCGGCCGGAACCCGCGACGATCGCGGCGATCATCCCGGACCTCCGCGGCATCCGCTCGGCCGTGCTCGCAGGCGCCGGCCTCTCCGTCCTCCCCCGTTACCTCGTGGAGGGCGACCTGGCCGAGGGAACGCTGGTCGCCCTCCACTCCCCCGAGGTGCCGCCACTCAACACGCTGTACCTGGCGACGCGCGGTCGCGAGTGGGAGCGGGATGCGCAGCTGGGCGCCGCCGCGGAGTTCCTCCGCCGCTGTCTGCGCTGACCGTCCCAAGATTTCCGATGCCCGGGTGCGGTCGCACCGATCGGGAACGACCGCGGCGGGCCGCCACAATCGGGGAGTCGAAAGGACCCCCATGTCGAACATCCTGATGGTCGTGACCGTGGCCGACTCCCTGACCCTCGCGGACGGCTCCGCGCATCCCACCGGTTTCTGGGCCGAAGAGCTGGTCGTCGCGCACCGCGACCTGACGGCTGCGGGGCACACGATCACCATCGCGACGCCCGGCGGCCGCATCCCGACCGTCGACCCCGGTTCGCTCACGGCCGAGATCGTCGGCGACCAGGCGAAGGTCGACGACTTCCGCGCCTACCTCTCCCAGATCGCGGACGACCTGGCGCATCCTCTCGCGCTCGACTCGGCGGTCGCCGCCGACTACGACGCGGTCGTGCTGCCGGGCGGCCACGGCCCGATGGCCGACCTGGCGTTCGATGCCGCACTTGGCTCCCTCCTGAGCGAGGCGGATGCGCGCGGGACGCTGATCGCGCCCTTCTGCCACGGGCCCGCCGGCCTGCTCAGCGCCGTCGACGCGTCCGGCGCGTTCACCTTCGCCGACCGACGCCTGACGGTCTTCACGGACGAGGAGGAGCGCACCGGCGGTCTCGGCGAGAACACCCCCTGGTTCGTCTCCTCCACCCTGCGCGAGCGCGGTGCGCTCGTCGAGGACGGCGACGCGTGGACCTCGCACGTCGTGCGAGACGGCAATCTGATCAGCGGCCAGAACCCGCAGTCGAGCGAGGCGGTCGCGAAGGCTTTGGTGGAGGCGCTCGCCTCCTGACGCGCGATACTGACACGCGCATCGTGGCGGCGCGGTACCGCGGGTGAAGCGCATCCGCGGTACCGTTGCTCCGCACCCCCGCCGATCAGGAGCCTGCCGCATGACTTTCGTCGCCGATCCCGCCCGATACGACTCGATGCCCTACCGGCGCGCCGGCCGCAGCGGACTGCTGCTGCCCCCGCTGTCGCTGGGGCTCTGGCAGAACTTCGGGAGCGCGCGCTCCTTCGAGACGCAGCGCGCGATCGTGCTCCGGGCCTTCGATGCCGGGATCACGCACTTCGACCTGGCGAACAACTACGGGCCTCCCCCCGGCGCTGCCGAGGAGGTGTTCGGCCGCATCCTCGCCACCGATCTGAAGGCCCACCGGGACGAGATCGTCGTCTCCACCAAAGCCGGTTACCTGATGTGGCCCGGCCCGTACGGCGACCACGGATCGCGCAAGTACCTCCTGTCGTCCCTCGACCAGAGCCTCGCGCGCCTCGGCCTCGACTATGTGGACGTCTTCTACCACCACCGGCCCGACCTCGAGACACCGCTCGAGGAGTCGATGGGCGCGCTCACTACCGCCGTCGAGCGAGGCAAAGCGCTCTACCCCGCGATCTCGAACTACGGCGCAGAACGCACCACCGCGGCTGCCGCCCTGCTGGCCGGCTCCGGCACGCCGCTGCTGCTGCACCAGCCGCGCTACTCCCTCTTCGACCGCTCGCCCGAAGACGGCGTGCTGGATGCGGTGGAGCAGGCGGGCGCCGCGGCCATCGTGTTCTCGCCGCTCGCCCAGGGCCTCCTGACCGACCGCTATCTGGGCGGAGTGCCGGAGGGATCGCGCGCGGTCACCAGCGCCTTCCTGCACGAGTCCGACCTCACCGAGGACGTGCTCACCCGCGTGCGTGCGCTCAACGACATCGCCGCCGGGCGCGGACAGACGCTCGCCCAGCTCGCGCTGCAGTGGGTGCTCCGCAACCCCGTCGTCGTCTCGGCGATCATCGGCGCGAGCAGCGTCCAGCAGTTGGAACAGAACCTCGGCGCGCTCGACGGGCCGGAGTTGACGGGCGACGTGCTCGCCGCGATCGACGCGGCGCTGGGCTGAGGAAGCGGCGGCCGAGCAACCGGTGTGACCTGAGCGCTTGGGCGCCGAGCGCAACAGACTAGTCGGCTGGGAGATCCGAGAGCATGGCAGAAAACCACTCGGTTGTCATCGAAATTTCTTCATCATCGCCGTTCGGCTCGAGTACGCAGAGCCAGGCCCTCACGAGTCGACCCTCGCGGGTTGTCACATCCGTGCCGGGAGGATACTTCTTGAGAAACGACCAGGCGAGCTCCTTGGCCGCCACCAGCTGAGCGGGGTCGCCACGTGCCCCGTACCAGTATCGGTGGGCAACCTCCCGGACAGGGACGACTTCTGCGGGTACCGGAAGCTGTTCGAGTCGGGCAGTGAGCACCCGCATCAACCCGATCCACAGCGACGAATGGTCTCGTGACGCACTGGTGTGCGCTTCCGCGACCACGTCCTCGGGTTCCACTTCGCCCACTGTCCTAGTCAAGCGGATTCGGCACCCGTCGTAGCCGCATTCCGGTCGTGAGCCCGTCTTCGGGAATGGAGGGATCGGCCCACTGGGCGCCCGCGTTCAGCCACCGTGCCCGAAAGCGCAGCACGCCCTCCGCCGTCGCGTCTTGGTAGCCATACTCCACGCCACAGCACGGACAGGATTCCCACAACGGATCCACGCCGCTGTCGCCCCAGGGAGGTTCTGGGGGTTCGTATCCACAGACTCGACAATAAGCATTCTCGTTCTCTTCGCCCGGCTGGCACGAGCCGAGGAGCGAGCGAAGAGTGAAGCCGAGCGTGCGGGCCTGAACGCGCATCTCGCCCCAGTCGCCCTCGAGGTCATAGTGCTCACCCGAGCCTGTCAGGGAATCGATGTTGCCATAGTCGATTTCACCCGATGCATCTACGGCTGGAGGTCTCATCCCGCTCCATTCGACGCCGCCGACATCCCCGAAGGTGAGGGTGGCTCGTCGATAGCAGTGCGCCTCGCCCGGCTTCGGTGGGTGGTATTCGGGGTGGTGGCGCAGAAGAACTGCCTCCAGCTGGAACTCAACCCGTCCTGGCGTGACTTCGATGGAAAGCACCCAGCTGTCTTCGAGGTAGATCGCCTCCAGTCCAGGAAGCCTGCTGTACGACTTCGCGTTCACGGCAGTCCCCCTTCGATCGGCGTGCGGTCATTGCCCGGCTGCCGCCGCCCGCGACGCAATTGGTGTTCCATCGAATCGTCCCCCCGCATCACCATTCTGACCTACGGCGCGCCTGCTATCGCCGGCTGCTCGCTCGCGCGGGCTGCACTCTCAGCGGGAAAGCCAGCAAGCTGACGGCGGTGAGCAGCACGGCCGACTATTTACTCACGCCTCGGCGGGTACCGGCGCCTCGTCGGGAGCAGCAGCGTCCGCGAAGGCCGGCGCCGGCGGCGTCGACTCGCGCTGGATGACGCGGAACGGCACCGCGATCTCCTCCGGCTCCAGGGTGTCCGCGTCCTCTTCGATCCGCCGGATCAGCAGGTCGACGGCGCGGCGGGCGATGTCGTCGCGTCCGGGGTCGATCGTCGAGAGGGTCGGCATGGAGTAGTGCGTCTCGTCGATGTCGTCGAAGCCGATCAGGGCGACGTCCTCCGGCACGCGGTAGCCGGCCTCCTGCAGCACGCGGAGGGCACCGAGTGCGAGGGTGTCGTTGAAGGCCACGACGGCGTCGAACTCGAGGCCCGTCTCCAGGAAGGCGCGCATGGCGCGCGCGCCGTCGGCACGGTGCCAGGTGCCGGCGGGCACGACGAAGCGCTCGTCGTACGCGACGCCCGCGGCCTCCAACGCCTCCCGGTACCCCGCGAGGCGCAGCCCGGCGGAGCCGATCACCTCGCCGGGGTGCGCACCGAGCGCGAGCACCCGACGGCGGCCGCCGGCCAGGACGAGTTCGGTGGCGGCGCGGGATCCCTCGACGTTCTGCATCGTCACGTGGTCTTTGGGACCGTTGAAGATCCGTTCGCCCAGCAGCACCATGGGCGTGCTGACTTCGGCGATGGCCTCCCGGTCCGACTCATCCAGACCGAGCACGCTGTAGAGGATGCCGTCGACCATGCGGCCGCTGCGGTTGCGCAGCACGGACAGCTCGCTGGCGCGGTCGTTGCCGAACTGCTCGATCAGCACCGACAGCCCGCGCTCGCGTGCCGCCCGCATGACCGAATCCGCGAGCTCGGCGAAGTACGCGTTCCGCAGCTCCGGGATGATGAGGCTGATGACGTTGGTGCGCCCGGACCGCAGGCTGCGTGCCGACAGGTTGGGCGTGTAGTCGAGTTCGGCGATGGCCGCGAGGACGCGCTGACGCGTGCTGTCCCGCACGTACGGGTAGTCGTTGATCACGTTCGAGACCGTCTTGATCGACACCCCGGCGAGCCGGCTCACGTCGTGCAGCGTCGCTGCCATTCGTCCTCCTGGTGGGCTATCGTCCCACTCTACAACGTTGGATATCCGGAGGGCGATGGCCTCGGCGGCCTCGGTTCGAGGGCCTAGCCCGAGTACACCGTCCGTCCGCCGACGATGGTCTGGACGACCCGGGCGCTCAGCAGCGACGAGGGGTCTTGCGCGAACACATCCGCGTCGAGCACGATGACGTCCGCTGCGTGGCCCGGCGCGATCCGCCCGCGCCAGGAGCCGTCTCCGACGGAGGCGGCGGCATCCCGCGTGGCGTGCGCGATGGCGCGCTCGAGAGGCAGGGCGTACTGCGGCTGCACCGCGGTCACCGAGGGCACCAGGGCCGACGCGCGCGTCGCGGCGACGTACATGTTGGCCAGGGCGTCGTGAGGGGCCGTCGGCGAGTCCGTCGAGAACGCGAGAAGCGCTCCGGCGTCCTCGTATTCCGGCCACGGGAAGGCGCGTTCGACCCGGTCGTCGCCGAGCATCTGCATCCAGTTGTCGAAGATCGCCGGGTCGGCGTGGACCGGCTGCATCGACGCCGTGACACCGAGGCGCGCCATCCGCTCGGCCGTTCCGGGTGCGGCGTACTCCAGGTGCTCGATGCGGTGACGCCGCGGCAGCTCCCCGTTCTCGGCGACGGCGCGCTCCAGCGCGTCGAGTGCGATCTGGCTCGCGTAGTCTCCGATCGCGTGCTGCGCGATCTGCAGGCCGGCGGCGTCGGCGGCGACCACGACGGGCGTCAGACGCTCCAGCGGCCAGATCGGGTCGGCGTTCTCGCCGTTCGCGTACGGCTGGCGCATCGCCGCGGTGCAGGCGTCGATCACGCCGTCCAGGATCAGCTTGATCCCGATCACACGCAGCCGGGGAGAGGATGGCTCGGCCGCAACGCGCGCTGCCTCCGCGACCTGCGCGAGGTTCTGCTCGTCGTCGCCCGTGTTGGTCACGAGCCAGTGCGCGGCGATGCGGATCGGCAGCTCTCCTCCGCGACGCTCCTGCGCACGCCGGAGCGCCTCCAGGCCGTAGGCGTCCATCGCCATGTCGACCGCGCCCGTCACCCCGGCCGCCGCATAGGCCGCGAGGGTCCGCTCCACCTGGGCGTCCCGGTCGGCGTCGGTGGTCGCGGCGTCCCGCTGCGCCCAGGCGTACTGGGTCGCGGCGGTCTCGAGCAGCAGCCCGGTCGGTTCGCCGTCGGCGTCGCGCACGATCTCGCCGCCGATCGGATCGGGCGTCTCGCGGGTGATGCCGAGCTCGGCCAGCGCCGCCGTGTTGAGCCAGCAGGAGTGGTAGTCGTTCGCATCCAGGTAGACCGGGATATCGCGCACCGCCGCGTCGATCATGCCGGCGGTGGGCGCTCCGCCGGGCACCGCGTCGAACAGCCAGCCGCGTCCGCGGAGCACCGTCGCGTCGGGGTCGGCCGCGCGCGCCTCGCGCAGCAGCGATTGGATGCCGTCCAGGTCGCGAGCACCGGTCAGGTACACCTGGCCGAGGGCGGCGCCCATCATCAGCAGGTGGGTGTGCGCGTCCGTGAACCCGGGCAGGACGAGGCGGCCGCCGAGGTCGACGACACGGTCGGCCGGCGGGGTGGCGTCGCCGTCGTGCCCGACCCAGGCGATCCGGTCGCCGCTGACGGTGAAGGCGTCCGCCCAGGCGGGGCTCGGGTCCGCGTCCGCAGTGAAGACGCGGGCGTTGCGGTACAGGATGGTCTCGGCGGGGTCGGTCACAGCCGTCCCTCCTTCCCGAGCCGGGTGCGGCTCAACAGGGCGTACACAGTGGCGGCGACGATCATTCCGAGCGGCACCGAGAGGTCGATGGAGCCGATCGACGCAGCTATCGGGCCGGTCCACACGTCGGTGGACAGGCAGATGGCGGTGACGAAGCCGCCGAGGACGAGGGCGGCGATACCGGGAATGCTCCACCCGCCCGTGAACCAGAACGGCGCGCCGCGCCGGGTGTCGAACAGGTCGACGCTGTCGTACACGTAGCGGCGCCGAAGCACGTCGACGACGAAGATCGCCATGGCGGGGCCGGACACGATGACGAGGAACTGCAGCATCAGGTTGGCGGCCTGGAGCAGGCTGGACGAGAGCACCAGGTAGATGGTCAGCGCCGTCCCGACCACGCCCACGATGATGGCGGCCGGGATGCGCTTGAGCCGGAATCCGATGGCCTGCAGCGCCATGCTCGAGGTGTAGGTGGTCATCGCGTTCAGCGCGATCGTGTTGAGGACGACCCCGATGACGAGCACCGGCCCGAGCCATTCCGGCAGCAGGTCGAAGAGGGCGACGTCGATGCCGGCGTCGAACGCGCTCGCCTTCAACCCGGTGGCCAGCAGCACTCCGACACTGGTGAACACGATGAACGGGAGCGCGCCGCCCAGCGCGGTCGCGGCGGCGATGTTCGCGGGCCGGGTCGTGCGCGGCAGGTAGCGCGCGATGTCGGGGCTGTTGATGAACGACAGCGGTGTGGACGCGAGGATCGTGAAGCCGATCGAGACGGCCGACCACAGCTCCACTCCCCCGAGCGGCTCGGGCGCGGTGTACTGCCAGTCCACGGTCGGGAGGATGAAGCCCGACACCACGATGAAGATGTCGAACAGCACGATCGCGAGGATCGGATAGATCCGGAGGATCAGCCCGTGACCGAAGATCGCCACCAGGATGGTCACCGCCGACACCACGATCGTGACGCCGATCGGCACCCACACCGGGTCGTCCAGGCCGACGCGGCGCAGCAGGTCGGCGCCCATGAAGGAGGACGCGAGCCAGGTCAGCGAGAGGAAGACGGCGCCGATGAACCAGCCGACGAAGGCGACGAAGAGCTTGTTGCCGAGGATGCCGTACATCGCGCGCGTCACGACCGAACCGGAGGTTCCGGCGGCCGGCCCGCTCGCCGCGATGAGTCCGGGGAAGACCCAGAGCAGGGACGCGGCGACGATGACCGCGATCGCTTGCCAGATCTCGAGCCCGAGCAGGATGAGGGTCGCGCCGATGGTGAAGTTCAGGATGCTGACGCCGGGGGCGGCCCACACGAAGAAGAGGTCTCGTGCCCGGCCGTGCCGCTCGGCGTCGCCGATGACCTCGATGCCGCGCGTCTCCGGTTGTGTGGAGGCGTCGACGAACTGCTCCTCGCGGGCTTGCGTTCCGGACATGGGTGCCTCTTTCCTGACCGAGCATCGTTGCTGTTGGTCATGTGCCCAATAAGCTGTTGGTCAGTCATTCAATAGCATGGGACCCATGGAGTCAAGCGCATCCCCTCCCCGCTCCCGGAAAGCGCCGGAGGAGCGACGGGAGGAGATCCTGTCCGAGGCGGCATCCATCGCCCTCGACGAGGGGCTCGAGCGCATCACCCTGCGCGCCGTCGCCACCCGCCTCGGCGTCCGCCCCGGGCTCATCTCGCACTACTTCCCGGCGGCGGAGGACCTCGTCGACGAGGCGTTCGTGCGGGCGGCGACGATCGAACGCGAGCGGTTCTTCCCCGACGCCGGCTCGCCGCTGGAACGCCTGGCGCACTTCGTCCACCACATCGAGACGGGCGCCTCCCTGCCCCTCGCCCGCCTGTGGCTCAACGCCCGGCACCTGTCGCGCTTCATCCCGAGCCTCGAGGCCACCCTGCAAGAGCAGGATTCGCTCGACCGCGCCCGCCTGCGCGCGATCATCGAGGACGGCGTCGCGTCCGGCGACTTCGCCGCCGTCGACCCGGAGGCGGCGAGCATCCGCATCCTCATCGCGGTCGACGGCGGCGGCTCGTACGTGAACAGCACCGACGACCTCACCCACCCGGCGCACGTGCACTTCGTCGCCGACGTCGCCGAGTGGACGCTCGGCCTCGCCCCGGGAACGCTCGGCGCCGTCGCGACGAGCTGACTCACTCCTCCCGGATGAGCGCCACCCCCTGCGGCTCCAGTCGCAGACCGGCCGCCGACCCTCCCGTGAGGACGTCGGTGCCGGGCAGGTCGAGCGCCACCGGCTCCTGACCGTGATTGATCGCGGCGAGGAACGCGCCGCGGCGGACGAACTCCACGCCCGGGATGCGCGGCAGCCGCTCCACACCGGCCTCGGCGAGGATGGACTCCAGCAGCAGCCCGAGCGGTTCGGCGTCCAGACGAGTGGCGACGTACCAGGCCTGCCCGGAACCACGGGCGTGACGGGTCACCGCCGGATGCCCGTCCGGCGCTCCGCCGTCGAAGACCGCCTCCACGTCGGCCGAATCGACGCGCACGTACTCCGACCAGAGCGACGCGGAGGCCCGGCCGCCGATGCGCTCGCCGCGGACGCCGACGGCGGGCGGCTCGCCACCGCCGAGCGCGGCGAGGTCCGGCGCGGCGGGCGGGGCGAACTCCTCCACCCAGAGGCCGAGCGTCTCGCGAAGCACTCCGAGGTATCCGCCGGTGCGCACGTGGAGGTCGGGGTCGAGGATGCCGGTGAGGTACCCGACGACGAGCGATCCGCCGCCCGCCGCGTACGCGTCGAGCGCCTCCAGCTGGGCGTCGCTCGCGACGAACAGCGACGGGACGACCACGGCCCGATAGCCGGACAGGTCGCCCGTGGCCTGGACGAAGTCCACCGTCACGCCCGCCGCCGACAGGGCGATGTGCCAGCCCAGGACGTCGGCGAGGTACGAGATGGTGGTCGGCGACGCCTTCTGCTCGATCGCCCACCAGGAGTCCCAGTCGAAGACGATGGCGACCTGTGCGGGGACGGGTTGCCCGAGCAGGCCGTCGACCGACGACAGCGTCGCCAGTTCGGCACCGAGCTGCTCGACCTCGCGGAAGACGCGGGTGTCCGTGCCCCCGTGGGGCAGCATCCCGGCGTGGAACTTCTCCGCGCCCGCGACCGCCTGCCGCCACTGGAAGAAGAGGATGCCGTCGGCTCCGCGCGCAACGCTCTGGTACGACCAGGCGCGCATCTGCCCGGGCAGCTTCGCGGCGTTCCGCTCGCGCCAGTTCACCGCGCCGGGTGACTGCTCCATCAGCAGCCAGGGCGCGCCGCCGCCGAGGGAGCGCATCAGGTCGCGCTGCATCGCCCCGTACGCCGGGGCGAGCGGATCGGCGGGGTCGGGGTACGAGTCGTCGGAGACGATGTCGACCTCCTGCGCCCACGTCCAGTAGTCGGCCGGCTTGAAGAAGCCCATGAAATTGGTCGTGATCGGCACGTCCGACCGGGCGCGGATGATGGCCGCCTCGGCCCGGAAGCAGGCCAGCAGCTCGTCCGAGCTGAAACGGTCGAAGTCGAGCACCTGGGTCGGGTTCTTGAAGGTCGGCGCGGCGCGCGGCGGGAGGATCTCGTCGAAGCCGGCGTAGTGCTGCGACCAGAAGGCCGTTCCCCACGCGTCGTTGAGCGCCTCGATCGTGCCGTACTTCTCCTCCAGCCAGACCCGGAACGCCGCGGCCGACGCGTCGCAGTAGCAGTGGCTGACGTGGCAGCCGTACTCGTTGTTGACGTGCCACAGCGAGAGCGCGGGATGGTCGGCGTAGCGTTCGACGATCCGCTCGACCAGCCGCGCGGCGTAGCGGCGATACACCGGCGAGCTGGGGCAGTACGCCTGCCTGCTCCCCGACGAGAGCGTGACGCCGTCGACGGTCACCGGCAGCATCTCGGGATGCTTCAGCGCCAACCACGGCGGAGGCGAGGCCGTGGCCGTGGCCAGGTCGACGCGCACTCCGCCCGCGTGCAGCAGGTCGAGCACCTCATCCAGCCAGGCGAAGTCGAACTCGCCGTCCCTCGGTTCGATGCGCGCCCACGAGAAGATGCCGACCGACGCGAGGTTCACGCCCGCCCGGTCCATCAGGCGCACGTCCTCGCGCCACACCTCCTCCGGCCACTGCTCGGGGTTGTAGTCGCCGCCGTACCAGAATCCACTCACTCTTTGACACTCCCGCTCGCTAGTCCGGTCGTCCAGTATCGCTGCAGGAACAGGAACGCGATGACCAGAGGGATGATCGACACGAGCGAACCCGTGATGACGACGGAGAACAGCGCCTGCGATCCCCCGCCCGCCGCGCTCGTCGCCTGCTGCTGGGCGAGCCCCACCGTCAGCGGGTAGAGCTCGGAGCTGTTCAGCATGATCAGCGGCAGGAAGTAGTTGTTCCAGGTGCCGACCAGCGCGAACAGGAACACCGTGACGATGCCCGGTCCGAGGAGGCGGAGACCGACCTGCCAGAAGATGCGGAACTCGCCCGCCCCATCCACCCGACCGGCCTCGATCATGGAGTCTGGGATGGCGTCCGCCGCGTAAACCCGCATGAGGAACACGCCGAACGGGCTGACCAGCGACGGCACGATGACCGCGGCCGGGGTGTTCGTGATGCCGATCTGGCTGAACATCAGGTAGGTCGGGAGGGCCAGAGCGGTCAGCGGGATCATGATCGCGCCGAGCACCACGCTGAACATCAGAACGGATCCCGGGAAGCGGTACTTCGCGAAGGCGTACCCGGCCATGGTCGCGAGCAGCGAGGCGCCGACCGCGCTCACCAGCGCGTAGACGAGCGTGTTGATCGCCCAGTGCAGGTAGATGCCGTTCTGCGCCGTGAACACCGCGCCGATATTGGTGAACAGCTCGAAGGTGCGCCCGAAGGCGAAGCCGAACGTGGTGAACAGGTCGGCGTTGCTCTTCGTCGATGCGATGAACAGCCAGACGATCGGGAGCACGAAGTACAGCGCGCAGATCCAGAGCATCACGGTGAGCAGGGTGCTGCGCTGCGTCTCCCGGTTGTAGGCGCGTGCGCCGCGGCGCGCGGTCCGGCGACGCGGCGATGCGTCGTCGACGGCGGGCAGCGGGCTGCCGGTGGCGGTCTCAGTCATTGCGGGCCTCCTTCCGCTGCGTCGAGAGCTGGACGACGTACGACACGATCGCGATCACCAGACCGAGCAGGAAGGCGATGGCGGCGGCGTAGTTGACGTCCTGGTTCGTGAACGCCAGGTTGTACGCGTAGTAGTTGGGCGTGTAGCCGTTGTCGATGACGTTCGGCGCGAGCGCGTGCAGGAGGCTCGGCTCGTTGAACAGCTGGAACGTCCCGATGATCGAGAAGATCACCGTCAGGATGATCGCGGGCCGGATCCCGGGGATCTTGATGCTCCACGCCACCCGCCACTGGCTGGCGCCGTCGATCTCGGCCGCCTCGAACAGCTCCGTCGGGATCGAGCGGAGCGCCGCGTACATGATGATCATGTTGTAGCCGACGAAGGCCCACGTGACGATGTTCATCATCGAGCCGAGCATGTTCTGATCGCTCAGCAGGTCGGGGGCACCGAGGCCGACCGCACGGAACAGCTGGGCGATCGGGCCGAAGTCGTTGCCGTACAGGTAGCCCCACATCAGCGTCGCGACCACGCCGGGGACGGCGAACGGCAGGAAGATCAGGAGCCGGAGGGCGACCGATCCGCGCACGCGTCCGCTGTCGAGCGCGAGGGCGAAGAACAGCGACAGTGCCAGCATGATCGGCACCTGGATGACGAGGAAGAGCGCCATGCGCCCCACACCCGCGAGAAAGTCCGGGTCGGTGAACGCCCGGACGTAGTTGGCGAAGCCGGCGAAGGTCTGACCGCCGATCAGCTGCGTCGTGAAGAGGCTGAGGTAGCCGGAGTAGAACAGCGGCAGCAGCAGCATGACGATGAAGACGATCATGAAGGGCGCCACGAACAGGTAGGCGGCGATGTTCAGCCGCCGCTGGTTCGCGTTCCTCCGCGGACGCTTCTCCGTGTGCTCGCGCGTGCGCACCCGGCCGGGTGCGACGGACTGGGTCATGGTGAACTCCCTTGTTCGAGCCGAGGGTGCGGGCCGGCGGCGGATGCGCATCCACCGCCGGCCCGGAGCCCTACTTGTTGACGGAGAAGCCCTGCTGGGTCCCGTAGCTGACGAGCGCCTTCTGCCAGGCGTCGAGCCCGGCGGAGAGATCGCCCTTCGCGGCGAGAGCTTTGCCCATCGTCTCGGTGTAGCTCGAGTAGGCGTAGTCCATGTAGGGCAGCCAGTCGAACTTGGTGTCGACGGTGGTGGAGATGTTCGCGAACAGCTTGTTGACCTCCTGGCCGCCGTAGAACTCGGCCTTCTGGTCGACGAACGCCGGATCCTTCAGCGTGGAGTTCAGCGTCGGGAACAGGAACTGCTTGTTGGCGAACATCAGCGTCGACTCCGGGTCGTTGTTGATGAACTTGGCCAGCTCGTACGCCGCGATCGGGTTCTTCGTGGTCTTCAGGACCGCGTCGGAGGACCCTCCCCAGTTGCCGGAGGCCGGCTTCGCTCCCGGCGTCTGCGGCAGCTCGGCGGCACGCCACAACCCGGAGGTCTTGGCCGCAGTGCCCTGGAGGAACACCGGAGCCCACGCCGCGGTCAGCCAGCCGGCGTACTTGCCGTTGGCGAGCCCCTGGTACCAGCTGTCGGTGAAGTCGGGATCGGTGGAGACATATCCCTTCTGGATGAGGCCCTGCCAATACGAGGCCACCTTCTTGGCCTCGTCGCTATTGACGTCGACCGTGACGCCCTTCTTCCCGTCGTAGCCGAACGGCTTCACGCCGGCCTGCCAGAGGAGACCGAGCATCTGACCGGCCTGGCTGGACGCGAGGTTCGACATGTAGACGCCGGTCTTCTCCTTCACGGCCGCGGCGTCGGTCGCGTACTCCTCCCACGTGGTCGGCGGAGTCGTGACGCCGGCCTTGTCGAGGATGTCCTTGCGGTACAGGTTGCCCATTGGGCCCGAGTCCTGCGGCACGGCGTAGACGCCGTTGTTCTGCTTCACCTGGTTCCACACCCACGGCACGTACTGGTCGCCGAGGTCGTTCGCGCCGTACGGCGCGAGGTTCAGGAGGCTGTCGGTGACGGTGAACGACGAGATGTACTGGAACTCGATCTGCGCGACATCCGGGGCGCCCTTGCCCGCCTTCAGTGCCGTGCGCAGCTTCTGGTAGTGCGGAGCTCCCTGGCCGACGTTCTCGACCTTGACCTTGATCGCGGGGTACTTCTTCTCGAACAGCGCGACCTCGTTCTTGATATCGGGCACCCACGTCCAGAAGGTGAGGGTGGTCGGCGTCTTCATCGCCTTGTCGATGTCGGACTGCGAAACCGGCTTGGTGTTGTCGGCGGTGCCGCCCCCACCCCCGGTGCAGCCGGTCAGCGCGAGGGCGACGGCCAGGAGGCCGGTGCCCAGCGCCACTGCTGTTCTCGGTGCTTTCTTCCTCATGAGCGTTCTCTTTCTCTTGGTGTTCCGGTCACGCCTGTGAACCGGCGACCTCGAACACGGCGACGCCGCGCGGTTCGAGGGTGAAACGGGAACCGGCGGCGAACCGCTCGCCGGTGTCCAGGTGGATGCTGTCCGCCGGCACGGTGACGACGTGCTCGGCCGCGGACCAGTTGTGCACGAAGGCGACGTCGTGGTCGCCGGCGCGCCCGGTGTTGACGGTGACCGGCGAAGCGGTCCGCCAGCGCGCGGCGGCGGTCTCGGGCACGAGCCAGCGGGCGAGGCTGCGGGCGAGCTCGCGATTGGGGACCGTTCCGACATAGGTCACGCGCCCCGCGCCGAACGGCGTGGTCGTGATGGCGGCGTCGGCTCCGAGCTCGGTGGGCTCGTACGACACGAGCGTGGTGGCCGCCTCCACGGTGAGCACGTCGACCCAGGCCGTCGCCTGCGCGCCCGGCTCGAGGTCGAAGCCCTCATCGGATGCGGTGACCGCCAGCGGCTCGGCGAGGTTGCTGTACTCGTCGTACCAGACGCCGGCTGCGTCGTGCAGCCGGTCGGGTGCGACGGCCCGCCGGGCGCGGGCGAGCTCGTCGCCGTATCCGGTCCGGATGCCCAGCACGAGGTGGCCGCCCGCTTCGGCGTAGGCGCGGAGCGCATCCAGGGTCGCGTCGTCGGCGACGTACTCGGCGGCCGCGACGAGGATCGGATGCTCGGCGACGAGTTCGGCCGCGGACCGCTGCACGAACTGCCGCGTGTGCTGCACCCGCACCTGCGCGCCGACCTCGCTGAAGCCGCGGTAGAAGACGTCGGCGATGCGGCCGTAGGAGGCGCTGTCCGGTCCGCCGTCGTCCGTCGCGAGCGGCGGATACGTCTCGAACGACCACTTGGTGTCGGTGGAGTGCAGCATGAGCACGTCCGCATCCGGGAGGAAGCCGTCGAGGGAGTCGCCCAGCCGTCCCAGGCTCGCGCCCAGGTCGGCCACCTCCCGGTAGATGCGGCCGGGAACCTGGCTGTGCGGGAGGACCCCGCCCCAGTAGGTCTCCACCCCGAAGTGGAGGGTGTGCCAGTGCCAGTACTCGATCATCCGGGCGCCGCGGCTGATCAGGGCGTACGCGGCCTGCTTGATCTGGCCGGGGAACGGCGGCTGGTTCTGCCACGGTCCGCCGATCGACTGGGCGTTGGTCTCGGTGACGAGGAACCGCTCCTGCGCCGACGAGAAGGCGCGGTCGCCCCACTGGAACAGCGCCCATGGACCCGTGTGCCACCACTCCGCACGACGCGGGAGGTCGACGTCGGCCGAGAGGCCGTCCTGCATCAGGTAATACGGGTTGCCCGCGGTGATGTCGAGGGAGGAGACGAGCTCGTCGTCGGAGATCTGCGGCCGGGAGTAGGAGATGCAGGTCGTCACGAACTGGTCGTCCCTGGCGTATTCGCGCACGATCTCGGCCTGCCACGCGATGAGGTCGGTGGCCTGCTCGCCCTGGAACCGGCGCCATTCCAGCTGGTACTGCGGCATGAGGTTTCCACCCGGGCGCCACAGCTCCGACCACTCGGCGATGCGGTGCGACCAGTAGACGAGCCCCCACTCGTCGTTGAGGCGCTCGACGGTGCCGTAACGCCTCCGGAGCCAGGAGACGAACGCCTGGAAGGTCGACTCGTTGTGCGGGAGGTTGTTGCCCGGCTCGTTGTCGACCTGGTAGCCGATCACGGCCGGGTGGTCGGCGTAGCGGGCGACGACCTTCCGGATGATGCGCTCGGCGTACCAGCGGTAGACGGTCGACGACTGGTCCATCTCCTGGCGTGCTCCCCAGCCGATGGCGTGCCCGCGCCCGTCGATCGCCGCGATCTCCGGGTGGAGCGTCTGCAGCCACGGCGGGATGGCGTAGGTCGGCGTCCCGAGGATGACCGCGATGCCGCGGGCGTGGGCTCCGTCGAGCACCGGCTGCAACCAGTCGAGGTCGAACTCGCCGTTCCGCGGCTCCCAGGTGGACCACACCGACTCGCCGACCCGGATGACGGTGAACCCCGCCTCCGACATCAGGTCGAGGTCGCGATCGAGCGTCCCCTCCTGCTGGTACTCGGCGTAGTAGGCGGCTCCGAAGAGCACACCGGGGAACGGGGGGTTCTGCGTCATCGTCGACCTTCCGCGTCTTTGCTTGCGTGTTGTCGACAACATTTGGACTTGGATGGTCCGGATGTTGTCGACAACATGACCTGGTCGCGATGCTACACAGACCGGTGCCCGGGGCACAACCACCGAGACCGGATGGTTACCTTCCGGCCGTCCGCGCCTCGGCCGTCGAGCCCCTCCGCACCAGCTCCGGCAGGCGGTATCCCGGCACATCGGCCACGTCGCCGCCCTCGATCTTCGCGATCAGGACGTTCATCAGGTAGGCGCCCTCGCCCTCGAAATCCAGGCGGATGGTCGACAGCGACGGCAGGTGGAAGCGCGACTCCGGCGCGTCGTCCATCCCGATCACGCTCACGTCCTCCGGCACACGCAGGCCGCGCTCGGCCAGCCCGAAGATCAGGCCGATCGCCATGCTGTCGTTCGCGAGGGCGACCGCGGTCACGCCGTCGGGCAGCTGCTGCGCGGCGCGATAGCCTGCCTCGGCGGACCAGTCGCCCTCGTACTCCCACACGACGTCGAGGCCCCGCTCAGCGGCGACAGCGAAGAAGCCGCTGCGGCGCTCCCCCGCTGCGATCCAGACACCCGGCCCGTTCACGAAGGCGACGCGGCGATGCCCGAGATCGGCGAGATGCGCCGCCGCGAGGCGACCGGGATGCGCGCGCGGGTTGGCGCCGGAGGACGAGAGCCCCTCCCCCGAGTCGATCGAGATCGGGACGTCGAGCCCACGGTTCGCGACGGCCTCCCGGACCACGTCCGTCTGCGCCGTCGCGAAGACCCCGGCGATCTGGTGCTCCATCACCACATCCAGTGCGGCGTCGACCGAGTCGGCGTCCTCCCCGTCCATGGACGCGATATCGAGCACATAGCCGCGGCTCCGCGCCGCGGTCGTGGCCCCGGCGATGATGCGGCCGGGCCCGGAGAGCTCCATCCGGTGGGCGAGGATGCCGATGCGGTTGGACTGGCGGGAGCGCAGCCAGCGGGCGGCGCCGTTCGGCCGGTAGTTCAGTTCGTCGATCGCGGTCTGGACCTTCTCGCGCGTCGCCGGGCGGATCCCCTCGAAGCCGTTGAGGAACCGGGTGACAGTCTGGTGCGAGACCCCCGCGTGGCGTGCCACATCGTAGATGGTGGCGCGTTTCATGGAATGAAGTGTAGCCACACCGCGCGGAGGCCCCGCCCGGTCAGTACTCGATGCGCCCCGAGCGGCTGTGGAACTCGCCGGTGGGGCCGTCCGGCCCGAGGGTGGCGAGCATGACCGTGGCGTCGGTCCCCTCCCGTACGGTCTGGTGCCCGCTGAAGCCGTTGAACTCCGTGGCGGTGTAGCCCGGGTCGCTTGCGTTCACCCGGAAGCCGGGCAGGCCCTTGGCGTACTGCACCGTGAGCGCGATGACCGCCGCCTTGGATGCCGCGTAGGCGATGCCGAGCACGGGGTGCTCGTCGTGCCCGGGTGTCGACAGCCACCGCGGCCAGCCCACCCCCGAGGCGACGTTCACGATGACCGGCGCCGCCGAGCGGCGCAGCAAGGGGAGGCAGGCCTGGGTCACCCGGGCGACGCCGACGACGTTCGTGTCGAGCGTCTGCCGCATCGCCTCGATGTCGAGGTCGTCGGCGCCCTGTCGCAGGCCGCCGAGCACGCCGGCGTTGTTGACCAGCACATCCAATTCGGGCAGCGAGGCGACCGCCGCATCCACGCTGGCCTGGTCGGTGACATCGAGGGCCAGCGGGATGGCACCCAGCGCCCGCGCTTCCTCCCCCGTCGCGATGTCGCGCATCCCGGCGTAGACCGTGTGCCCCGCCTCGATGAGCCGGCGGGCGGTCTCGAGGCCGAGGCTGCGGTTGGCTCCTGTGATCAGTGTCGTCGTCATGTCCTCGATCCTGCGCTCCGGCCGCGGGGATGCCCAGGCACCGGCCTTCGGGGGTACCGGCAGTACCAGGGTCGGGCACGTCACCGGACGTACGATGAGGCCATGAGCGAGTTCGCGGCGGTGCTGCGGTCGTGGCGCGACCGCGTCGACCCGGCCGAGGTGGGGCTGCCGGCCGGCCCGGGTAGACGGACGCCGGGGCTGCGCCGGGAAGAGCTCGCCGCGCTCGCCGGGGTGAGCGTCGACTACATCGTGCGCCTGGAGCAGGGCCGCGCGACGAATCCGTCGCCGCAGCTCCTCAGCGCGCTCGCCCGCGCGCTCCGCCTCTCGGCCGAGGAACGCGACCACCTGTTCCGCGTGGCCGGTGCGGCGTCGTCGCCGGCGGGCAGCATCCCGAGGCATCTCACGCCGGGCGTACAGCGCATCCTCGACCGGATCGGGGATGTGCCGCTCGCGGTGTTCACGGCGTCGTGGGACTTCCTCGTCTGGAACCAGCTGTGGGCCGCGCTGCTGAAGGATCCGTCGGAGGTCACGGGACTCGACCGCAACCTGGTGTGGCGGCACTTCACGCACGGCCATTCCGGCGTCGAGTTCGACGACGTGCACGCCGAGGAGTTCTCCGCCGACCTGGTCGCGGAGCTCCGGCAGGCGCACGGACGCTACCCGGCCGACCGCGACCTCGCCCGTCTGATCGCGCGGCTGCGGGACGCATCCCCCGACTTCGAGCGCCGCTGGGCCACCGCACGCGTGGCCGCGCACCGCTCCAGCCGCAAGACGATGACCGAGACGATCGTCGGGCCGATCACCGTCGACTGCGACGTGCTCACCGTGCCCGACGGCGACCTCCGCATCGTCGTCTACACCGCGGTGCCCGGCAGCGAGGATGCGGCCAAGCTCGACCTGCTGCGCGTCGCGGGCGTGGAGCGGTTCGCCCCCGCACCCTGACCTCCCGCGAGATTCGTGGGGGGGGTTGGGGGGTGTGGGGGGGGTGGGGCGACCAAAGGGCGACACAGCCCCCCGGGGTGGGAGGGGGGGGGCGGCGGTAGGGGGGGGGGGGGGCCGCCGCCCCCCCCCCCCCCCGCCCCCGGGGGTTGTTGGGTGCCGTTCGCGGCCCCCCCCCCCCCCCCCCCCCCCCCCCCCCACGAATCTCGCCCCGGTTTTACAGGGCGCGTGCCCATATGTCGCGGTGCGCGGTCACGTAGCGGGTGACCGCCTGCCAGTGCGCTCCGTGCCCGGTCTCGTACATCGACGCCCACGGTTCCCGACCTGCGCGGTTCGACGAGTGGAGCAGGTCGTACATCGCCTGGGTCCTGCGGCCCATCTCGGTCGGGAGGTCATCGCGCAGGCTCTCGTCGGCGCCGTAACCGTCGACGAATGCCGCGAGTGCCCGGGCGGAGTCCCCGGGGGCGCGGGCCGGGTCGTTCAGCGTGAACGCCTGGGCCGCGTAGGCCAGATCCCAGAGGCGGGTGCTGGGGCCGGAGGCGTCCCAGTCGATGAAGACCCAGCGGTCGCCCACAATGAGGTTCCAGGGAGCCAGGTCGTTGTGGCAGACCAGGTCGCCGCCCGGTGCAGGGATCGCCGTCTCCCAGACCGCATCCGGCGGCGGGACGAACCCGGCACTCGCGTCGTGGATGGAGCGGACTATCGCCCCGACCCGACGCAACTCGGACAGGGAGAGCGGGTCCGCATCCATCGCCAGACGGCCCGGCACGAACTCCTGGACCTGCCGCCCCTCGTCGTCGCGACCTAGCGGGGCCGGCGCATCCACACCGGCCCCGCGCAGGTGCTCCACGAACGACACGACGCTCGAGGTCGCCGCCGTCCACGGCTTGCGGACGGTGCCGCCGATGCGCACCACCGTGCCGCCGGCGTTTCCCCCGGCGAGCGCCTCTTCCTCATCCACAGGTCGAGGCTAGCCGCGTCGGCCGGGCGTCAGATCGCCGCCACTGCCGCGGTCGCGATCTCCAGATCCTGCTCGGGCGTACCACCGCCGGAGCCGAGGGCGCCGATCAGGCCGCCCGCCGCATCCACGATCGGCACGCCACCGGCGATGAAGGTGAGCTGCTCGACGCTCGCGTCACCCAGGGTGAACAGCGGCGCACCCGGCTGCACGGCCCCGGCGAGGTCGCCGGAAGCCGCACCTCCGAAGAAGATCGTGGTGCGGGCCTTCGCGAAGCTCGACTCGATCGAGACGAGCGGCGCGCCGTCCTGACGCACCGAGGCGACCATCCGCGCACCCGTGTCGAGCACGGTGAACGACGACGGCACGCCGAGCTCGGCGGCCTTGGCGTCGGCGGCGGCGATGATGCGCTGAGCCTGGGACAGGGTGATGGACATGGGTGTTCCTTTCGTTGCAGGGTTGGAGGAGGAGAGGGAGTCAGGCGTCTTCGTCCGTGAGGACGACTTTGCCGATGACACGGCCGCTCTCGACGAGCGCGTGCGCCTGTCGGAGGGTCTCGGCGTCGATCGGGTGGAGCACGGTGGTCGCGGTCGAACGCAGCCGGCCGGTGTCGACCAGTTCGGTGATCGCGTCGAGGATCTCGTGCTGACGAATGAGGTCGGGCGCCTGGTGAAGTGAGCGCGCGAACATGAACTCCCAATGCCAGGTCAATGCCTTCGACTTCAGCGACACCACATCGAGGTGCGAGGGGTCGTCGATCGCGACGATCTCACCGAACGGCCGCAGCATCCGCTCGTAGACCGGCAGCTGCCCGATGGAGTTGGTGGTCAGAATCCACTCGATTCCGTCCGGCTCGGTCGCGAGCACCTGCGCGGCGAGATCGCCGTGGTGGTCGACGACGTCGTGGGCGCCCAGATCACGCACCCAGGCGTCGCTCTCCGGTCGGGATGCGGTGGCGACGATGCGGACGCCCGGCCGCAGGGCGCGCGCGAGCTGGATGGCCATCGACCCGACACCACCCGCTCCGCCCACGACGAGGAGCGTCCCCGTCGCCGCTTCGTCGATGCGGAGCTTGTCGAACAGGGCCTCCCACGCGGTGAGGGCGGTGAGCGGGAGGGCGGCCGCGTGTGCGGCGGTCAGGCTGGCGGGGCGGCGGCCGACGATCCGCTCGTCGACGGCCTGGAGGGCGGCGTTGCTGCCCGGCCGGTCGATGGCGCCGGCATAGTAGACGTGGTCTCCGGGCTGGAACAGGGTCACGTCACTGCCGACCGCGCGCACTGTGCCCGCCGCATCGAAGCCGAGCACCCGCTGTCCGCCGGCCGGGGCGGCCCCACCCCGCAGTTTCACATCCACCGGGTTGACCGAGACGGCGGTGACCTCGACGATCAGGTCATGCGGGCGGGGTTCGGGCGCGGGGATGCGGGTGTCGACCAGGCTGCGGGAATCTGAGGTGGGGAGCGCGCCGGTCTGGACGACCGCGCGGACGTCGTTGGAAGTCATGCGATCAGCATCCGGGAAGCAATGTGGTTACCCGCAAGGGCACCTGGTTACCCCGAGGTAACCATGAAAGCGCAGGTGGGAGGCCACTTCCCTTTGGTTACCGTCCCGTATACTCCCTGCCATGACGCTCGCAGCAGCTCCCCTCGCCCCGGCCCATACCGACACCTGCGACCGTAACGACGTCTATGCCGCCGCCTGCCCGTGCCGCGAGATGCTCGACCTGCTCGCCAACAAGTGGACGGCGCTGGCGATCGGCGCGCTGGAGGATGGGCCTCGCCGGTTCGGCGAGCTCAAGCGCGACCTGCAGGGCGTCAGCCCGAAGGTGCTGTCGGCGACGCTGAAGCGCTTGGGGGATGCGGGCCTGGTCGACCGCACGGTGTTCGCCGAGGTCCCACCCCGCGTCGAGTACTCCCTCACCCCGCTCGGCCGGAGCGCCGGTGCCCCGCTGGCCCACCTGCGCGACTGGGTCAACGAGAACGTCACACGGCACTGACGCCCCTGGCGACCCGCCCCTCCCCGCCGCCATACTGACCGGATGAGCAGCGCGGGGAACACGGGTCGGGATGACGAGAACCGTCTGACGCGGTTCCTGAAACGCAAGTGGCTGGCGATCGTGCTCATCCTGCTGCTGGTGATCGTCGCCGTGCAGAACCTCGTCGGCGGCGATCGCGCGACCATCTTCGTGCTGTGGACGCAGGTGCAGGTGCCGACCTGGCTGCTGGTGGTGCTCGTCTTCCTGATCGGCGGGGTCGTCGGCTGGGTGCTCGCGAGGAACCGCGCGGCCAGACGCGCACGGCGCTGAGGCGTTTTTCGCCAGAAAGCCGCCGTTTGCTCGCTTTCTGAGGACCTGCGAGCGATGATGACTGCGTGGATGACACGGAGCGTTCACTCGTCGGCGCACTGCACGCCGGCGATGTGTCCGCGATCGAGCTGTTGTACCAGCGCTGGGGACGGCTGGTCTACACGCTCGCGCTGCGCTCGCTCGGCAACGTCTCCGACGCGGAGGACGTGACGCAGCAGGTGTTCGTCGCCGCCTGGCAGGGCCGCGCGGGTTTCGATCCGGAGCGCGCGAAGCTCAGCACCTGGCTGATGGCGATCACCCGCCACAAGATCGTCGACGCCTACGAGGCGCGGGCGAAACGGCAGCGCGAATTGGAGGCGTTCATGGAGAGCGTGTACCTCCAGTCGCTGAGCTGGACGGATGAGATCGCCGACAGCGTCGCCATGAGCCAGGAGCTCGACCAGCTGGAGCCGGTGGCGCAGCAGATCATGCGGCTCGCCTTCTACGATCGGCTGACCCATACCCAGATCGCGGCGAAACTCGACCTTCCGTTGGGTACGGTCAAGAGTCATATCCGGCGCAGCCTTCTCCGGCTGCGGGCACGGTTGGAGGACGCGGATGACGCATAGCGACCCGGACGTCCTCGCCATGCTCGCCCTCGGCGAGACGGACATCGATGCGCGAGACGTCGACCACGTGATGACCTGCCCGGAGTGCCGGACGGAGCTGGAGCGCCTCACGCGCGTGACGCGTGCGGCGCGTGAGAACGGCCCGGTCGACTTCGCCCTTCAGGAGCCCGCTCCCCGCGTGTGGGAGAACATCAGCGCGCAGCTGACACTCGACCCGCCCGCGACCTCCACCGTCGCGGTCGACGACGGCATCCCTTCGGGCACTCGGGCTGATGCTTCCCCGACGCGGGATGTCGCCCCGCGCCGCCGGGGACGCGGCGGCCGTCGTCGCTGGCCGTACCTGGTCTCCGCGGCGGCGGTCGCGCTCGTCGCCGTCGCTGTGGCTCTCGTCGTGTTCATCCGTCCGGCGCCCCAGGTGGAGGCGCAGGCCACGCTGGCCGGGCTGCCCGCGTGGTCGACCTCCAACGGTCAGGCCACCATGGAGCGAGAGCCCGACGGCACGACGGTCCTGGCGGTCGAACTGGACTCCCCGGCCGTGCACTCCCCCGGCACCGCTTACCGCGAGGTGTGGCTGATGAACAGCGACCTCACCAAGTCGATCAGTGTGGGCCTGTTGGATGGCGGCACCGGTCGCTTCGTGATGCCGCCCAACATCGCGGCGGCTGACTATCCGGTCGTCGACATCTCGCAGCAGCCGCTCAACGGCGATCCGGCGCACTCGGGCGACAGCATCGTCCGGGGAACCCTGTCCGCGGCACGCTGACCGGGCCAGGTCCGCTGCCGCCGTTTCCTCCATTTCCTCCGGGAATCGGGATGAGGTGCATCCGATTCGCCCTCCGCCCGGAATGTATGGGCATGCGACGCGATCCCGCGTCCGACATCCCTAGGAGGATCGATGAAGATCAGAGCAGTTTCCGCTTCGGCCGTGGTGATCGCCGCGCTCGCGTTCGCGGTGAGCGCCGCCCCCGCCACGGCTGCCGAGTCGGACGTCCAGCTCTCTGTGATCCACGGAGTGCCCGGCACGCCCGTCGACGTGTGGGTGAACGGCACCGACACGATCAAGAACTTCCAGCCGGGCACGATGGCCGGTCCGCTGACCCTGCCGGCCGGGACCTACAGCGTCTCGATCACCAAGGTGGGCGCCGCCTCGGCGACGGACAGCCCGGTGATCGGCCCGGTCGACCTGCCGCTCGCGGCGGGAGGCAACTACTCGGCGGTCGCCCACCTCGACGCGTCGGGCAAGCCGACGGCCACGTTGTTCACGAACGACATGTCCGCCACGGCTGCCGGGCAGGGCCGTCTGACCGTCCGCCACGTCGCCGCCGCACCCGCGGTCGACGTCGTCGCGGGAGGGAAGGCCGTCGTCAGCAACCTGACCAACCCGAACGAGGCGAAGCTCGACCTGCCCGCATCCACCGTCTCCGCTTCGGTGACGGCCGCGGGAACGACCGAGCCCGCCCTGATCGGCCCGGCCGACGTGACGATCGCCGACGGAACGAACACGATCGTCTACGCCTACGGCAGCGCCACCGACAAGAACCTGGCGCTGATGGTCCAGACCATCGACGGCCTGGGGACGCCGCCGAACGGCGTGCAGGCCGGCACCACCGGTGCCGCGTTCCGTGCAGACCAGGCAGCCCAGTCGGAGCAGACCGCGCTGTGGGTCGGCGCCATCGCGCTCCTGCTGACGGCCGCCGTCACGGCCGGTCTCGTCGTCCGCCGCACCCGTGCGGAGTCCACCCGGGGATGAGTCCCCACACCACAGCCCACGCGAGGGCGGCCGCCGTGTTCGGTGCCGCCCTCGCGTTGGTGGTGCTCACGGGGTGCACGACAGGCGCGAGCGTTGCACCGACGCCGACGGCTCCGAGCGTCGGCCCCACTTCGTCGCCGCCCGCTGCGTCGTCCCCGACGCCCGACATCCCGCGCACGACCATCGACACCCGGTCGGCTCCGCCCGTCGCGCCGGAGCAGCCGCCCGCGCGCGTCGCTGTCGCGTCGCTCGGCATCGATATGCCGGTCGTCCCCGTCGGTCTCGATCCGACGGGCGACGTCACCATTCCGTCCGAATCGCACACCGCCGGTTGGTACCGCTACTCGTCAGGCGTATCCGCCACGACGGGCTCGATCGTGGTCGTCGCCCACGTGGATGCCTGGGACGGCATCGGGCCGTTCAGCCGCCTCAAGGACGTGGCGCCCGGCGCGGAGGTCGTGCTCACCGGCGACTCCGGCCCTCGCAGCTTCCGGGTCGACGGCGTCGCCCAGCCGCAGAAGGCGCCCGGGTCGCTGAAGGACTTCTTCGTCGAGACCGGCCCGGCGAAGCTCGTGCTCATCACCTGCGGCGGCGTCTTCGACGACTCCACCGGCCACTACCGCAACAACGTGATCGTGACGGGGACCCCGATCGCGCCGTGAGGCGTGCGCCTCCATAGGGCGTCATGTGCAGTCACTGCACCATATGTTACAGTGACTGCACTAACGACAAATGGAGGTGTGCTGGTGGAAGCGATCTTGAGCGCCAAGGGTCTCTCGAAGACCTACGGGACCGGAGAGAGCCGGTTCGAGGCGCTGCGCGGAGTGGATCTGGACATCGCTCCGGGAGAGAGCGTGGCGATCGTCGGCAGGAGCGGGTCGGGCAAGTCGACTCTGATGCACCTGCTCGCCTTACTGGATCGTCCGGACGACGGGGAGATGCTCATCGATGGTCGGCCCGCGTCGCACCTGGGAAGGCGGGAACTCGACAACCTCCGGAACGAACGGTTCGGCTTCGTGTTCCAGCAGTTCTTCCTCATTCCGAACCTGACCGTCCTCGAGAACGTGACGTTGCCGCTGGCGATCCGCGGGGTATCGCGGAAGGAGCGAGCCCGGCGCGGGATGGAGGTTCTCGAGCGTCTCGACCTCGCCGACAAAGCGAAGAATGCGGCAACGGCGCTTTCCGGAGGGCAGAAGCAGCGCGTGGTCATCGCCCGCGCTCTCGTCGGAGATCCCAGCGTCATCTTCGCCGACGAACCGACCGGCAACCTCGACAGCACCACCGGAGCCCACGTGGAGGATTTACTGCTGTCGTCGCGGGAGACGGACGGGATCACCCTCGTGCTCGTCACCCACGACGATGACCTGGCGGCGCGATGCGACCGCCGGGTGACCATCACCGATGGCCGCATCGCCGCGGAGGTGGCGGCATGAGAACGGGCGAACTCATCCGGACAGCGGCGCGCAACGTCTTCCGGACCAAGACGCGGGCGATCCTCACCGTGCTGTCGCTCTTCGTCGGCGCGTTCACCCTCACCCTGACCACGGCGCTCGGTTCGGGGGTCTCCGACTACGTCACCAAGCAGCTGGCGTCGCTCGGCTCTCAGGACGTCCTCCTCGTCCAGCGATCCGCACCCACGGGCACCGGACCGCAGAAGTACGACCCGGAGGCGGGGGGCGCGGCGGCCGCCGCAGGCGGTGCTCCGAACCCGCTCGGAGCGAGCGGCGGCACGCTCTCGGACGCCGATGTGGCCGCGATCGGGAAGATCGACGGCATCGAGCGGGTCGCCCCGATCCAGAGTGTCGCGGTCGACTACATCGCGGCCGCCGACGGCGACCGGTACCAGCTCTCGATCAATCCCACCTCGTCCATCACCCGGGCCGATCTCGCCGCCGGGGACCAGCTTGATCAGAACGCCTCCGCGCATCAGCTGGTGCTGCCCGAGTCGTATCTGGAGCCGCTGGGCCTGAAGTCGGCCGCCGACGCCGTCGGTACCGAGGTCACCCTCGGCCTGACCGACGCGATGGGCAGGCCTCAGACGGTCATCGCGACGATCGTCGGCGTGGCTCGCACCAGCCTGCTCGCCAGCGGCGCGGGCGCGAACAACGCCCTCCTTGACGCCCTCGTCACCTCCCAGCGGGCCGGCCTGGACACCCGCGCCGGGTATCCGCTCGCCATCGCCTACCTCGACGGAAACCCTGACGCGCAGCGAATCGACGACCTGAAGGACGAACTCGCGGACGCGGGATTCAGCGGCCAGACGATCGCGGACCAGCTGGGCACCATCCAGACCGTCATCAACGGCATCATCGGCGTGCTGAACGCTTTCGCCGTGGTGGCCCTGATCGCCGCCGCCTTCGGGATCGTGAACACCCTGTTCATGGGTGTACAGGAGCGCACCCGAGAAATCGGGCTCATGAAAGCCCTGGGGATGCCGAGCCGGAGGGTATTCGCCCTGTTCAGCGTCGAGGCCGTCGTCATCGGGCTGCTGGGCAGCGCGCTCGGGGCGGTCGTGGCGATCCTCCTCGGCAGCGGGATCAGCGCCGCCGCGGCGGCCGGTCCGCTGTCGCAGCTGCCCGGGCTCACGCTCCTGCTGTTCCGGCCGGAGTCCGTCCTCGTCGTGGTCGTCGCGATCATGCTCATCGCGTTCCTGGCCGGCGTCCTCCCTGCGCGTCGAGCCGCCCGGCAGAACCCGATCGACTCGCTACGCTACGAGTAGGACACCGGGAGGACCATGTCGACCGCTGACGGAGCGCGGCGCCGCAATCGCGCCGAGACGACGGCGGCCATCGAGTCCGCCGCTGTGGCCCTCGTCAACGAGCGGGGCTACGACGCCGTCACGGTCGACATGATCTGCGAGAGGGCCGGCATCTCGCAGCGCACCTTCTTCAACCATTTCAAGACGAAGGATGCGGCCGTCATCGGCACGGACGGCCCGCGCGTCGACCAGGGCCGTGCCCGGCGCTTCATCATCGAACGCGGGCCGCTGCTCCCGTCGGCACTGAGCCTGATCGCGCTACCGGCGGTGGCAGATGACGCGGACCGCGCCGCGCGGCTCCGCGCGGTCGGGAGCCACCCCGACTTGGTCGCGCGCCAACTCGAGCAATTCGGAACCATCCAGTCCGAACTGGCAGAGATCCTCCGGCTGCGGCTCGAGAACGAGAGCCCCGACGCCGACCCCGTCGATCTGGCCGACCAGGCAGCGCTGGTCAGCCACATGCTCGCCGGGACGTTCCGGTACATGGCGGAGGCGGCGGCGGCCCCCTCCCCCGCGAACCCGGCCGAGATCGGGCAGCGGATCGGGCGCCTGCTCCGCGACCTGAGGCCGCCCCTGGCGTGACGAGAGCGGTCCGCCTCGGAACGACGTCTGGCTGACGGAGCGCACCGCCGACCGAGCGATCACGCGCTCAGCCGCTCCGCGCCCGGCTCCTCCGCCAGCCGCTCGAACACGAGCGCGAGCACGGCGCGCTCACGGCGGCTGAGGCGGGCGACGATCGGAGCCAGCTGCTCGATGGTCGGCGCGGCGGGGAGACGGACGGCGAGGTCGCCGAGTGCGGCCGCGATGTCGTCCGCGGTGGCTGCAGACATGATTTCTCCTACTGGGGTGGTTTCTGTGAGGTGCCGGGTGCGGCGGCCGCGGTCGAGCGTCCCGCGCCCAGCAGCAGCCGGGTGCGGCCGCCGTCGGACTGCAGGAAGCCCAGGCGCCCGGGGATGCACGAGATGAGCGCGCCCTCCCGGGAGAGGAAGACGCGGTGCAGGGCGGAGGAGAGGGTCGTGATCTCGTCCTCCACGAGTCCGTCCTTGACCAGGACGCAGGTGTCGGGCGCCCCGCGGGCGACGAGCAGGGCGTGAACGTCGCGCTCGGGCAGCGCGCTCACGTCGAGCGCGCTGCCCTCCTTCAGGGCGACCGGGCCGGTGAGCCGGCTCCGGAACTCCCGCCGGCCGCGCGTGGTCACGCGGCCGGCGAGAAGAAGGACCCACTGCTGGGAGAAGAACTCGTGCACCGTCGCAGTGATGTGGGCCTCCACGACTCGCACAGCTTCCTCCTCGACGATCAGCGATGCAGCATCCACGGGACGTCGAACAGGCGTCCCTGCCGCAGCGTCTGGACGGCGACCGTCAGCGTGCCCGCGCTGGCGCTCCCCCAGGCGTAGACGATCGTGTCGGTCTTGGCCGTCACCGGGACCGCCGCCGGCCCGATGACCGGGGCCGTCGTTCCGGCGAGCGCCACCGACGCATTCACCGTGCCCGCGGGAAGCACCAGTGCCGCCTGGTTGGGATTGGTCAGCCCGGTGATCACCGGAGCACCACCGGCGAGCACATCCACCGCAGGAGCGGCCGCCGTGTGCCGCACGATCAGCCGGCCGGTGCCGGACGGCGAGACGGACAGGTCGTTCGTGAAGACGCTCGCCGTCGGCGCCCCGGCCGGCGTGAGGTGCGCTGCGACCGTGTAGCTGGTGTTCCGCGCGAACGAGACCGTCAGCGGTCCGATGACGGGATTCCGGTCGTTACGGGCGTCCGCCGCCGTGATCGCCAGGCGGTAGGTGCCCGACGGCAGCAGGTAAGGGCCGGCGAACGTGCCGGGCTGGAAGTCGTTCAGCACACGCAGGCCGTTCACGTACACGTCCACCGGCGTCGCGGGGACGCCGTGGAAGACCGACACCTGTGAGATGCCGAACGGGCGCCAGGTGGATGGATGCGGTGCCGCGTTCGCGGGCGCCGCCACGCCGATCAGGGCCAGCGCCGCGCCGATGGCGATGCCGATCCGCCACTTCCGAGTCCTCGTCATGATGAACCCCTTCGTCTTCGCGGAAGAACCGTGTGTGCTCCCACGGGTTCATTCGGCTGAAGAGGGGCGATCGGATGCACCGGGTCCGAAGGAAATCCGGAACCCGGGTGAGAGGGACTCGGCTGCCGGCCCCGATGACTCGCCGGCAGCCGAGCGTCGTCAGCCTGCGGCGGGGATCCACACCCGCATCAGGCTCGGTCCGCGGTTCGCCCAGTGGGCGTAGGGGATGAGGCCCGCCGTGACCGCCTGGCCCGACCGGGCGGTCACGGCGGAGTCGAGGCGGAGGTACGGCCAGCCGTCGGTGGGGACGCGGTCGGCGGCGTCGAGGTCGTCGTTGCGCCCATCTTCCACGATCAGCCGCACGGACGCACCGTCCGCGCTGGAAACCGGCGCCGTTCCCGTGTCGATCCTGACGCGGTCGAACGCTGCCGTCTCGGGGAGATCGACCGACTCGAGGCAGAGGACGAGAGGTCCGCGCTCGACCGCGACGGTCCCGCGCACCGCGTCGACCGCGTCGGGCGCGACGGTGAACCGCGGGGAGGTGTCGAGGTCGAGCACCAGCTCGTCCCCTTGCGCGAAGGCGCGCCGCAGACGGAGGGTGTCGCCGTCGACCGGGAGGGGTTCGCCGTTCAGGGTCGCTCGCGCCCGGCCACGGGACCAGGCGGGGATGCGCAGGCTCAGGGTGAAGTCCGCCGCTTCTGCCACCGAGACGACCACTCGACCGTCGAAGGGGTATCCGGTGCGCACGGCGAGCGCGACGTGCCTGCCGTCCGGGAGGGCCGTGTCCACGTCCAGATCCGCATACTGGTGGAGTTGAACGCCGTCGTCGTCGGCCGTCGCGAAGTAGGCGCCCACGCTCGCGAGCGTGCGGGCGACGTTCGTCGGGCAGCAGGACACCTCGAACCAGGGCGCGCGGAGGTTCGCCTCTGCGCGCTCGCTCAGCTCGTCGTCGTGCGTCTCCGACGCCAGCTCGCGCTGGTGCAGAGTGTTGGCGTAATAGAACGCGCGGCCGTCCTCGCGGGGAGAGACGAGCACCGCGTTGAGGAGGGTCCGTTCGATGAGGTCGGCGTGAGCCGGGTCGGCGGTCTGCAGGAGCAGGCGCCAGCTGACCATGACGGAGCCGATGGCGGCACAGGTCTCGGCGTAGGCGCGGTCCGGCGGCAGCTCGTCGTCGGCGCCGAACTCCTCGTTCTGGTGGTGCGAGCCGATGCCGCCCGTGAGGTAGGTGCGGTGCGCGACCGTTCGCCGCCATTGGTTCTTCACCGCGGCGAGAAGGCCGTCGTCGCCGGTCTCGACAGCGACGTCAGCCGCACCCGCCGTGAAGTACGCGGCACGGACCGCATGCCCGCGCAGCACCGTCGCATCGCGCACCGGCACGTCGTCGAGGAAGTAGTCGCTGCCCTGGAACAGGGTCGTGGCGAGGGTCCTCCGGCCGCGGCGCTCCACGAAGATGCGCGCCAGCTCGATGTAGCGCTGCTCACCGAGGGCACGGCCCAGCTCGACCAGCGCCGGCTCGATCTCCGGGTGACCGCATATCGCATCGCGGCCGCCCTCGCCGAACTCGCGCTCGACGTGGTCGGCCAGCCGCCGGGCGGTCCGGACGAGCACGTCGTCGGGATGTCCGCTCCTGGCACGCGCGACAGCGGCCTGGAGGAGGTGACCGAAACAGTACAGTTCGTGCCCCCACTCGAGGTCGCTGTATCGCGGACGCTGACCCGGACGCCCGAACGCGGTGTGCAGGTAGCCGTCGGGTTCCTGCGCAGCGGCCACCCGGGCGACCAGGGCCGAGTAGCGAGCCTCGAGCCCCGCATCGGGACGACGGCCGAGCTCCCAGGCCATCGCCTCGAGCAGCTTGTAGACCTCCGAGTCGACGAACTCGATCCCGTCGTGGTGCTCGGCGACCGTGCCCGCGGCGGCACGGTCGAAGTTGCCGATCCAGCCGATCCGCTCCATCCACGTCTCGCAGTGGTCGAGGATGACGGTCGCGTTCAGCTGCTGCTTGTCGGCCCAGAACCCGCCCGAGATCCGGACCTCGTCCGGTCCGAGCGGCCGGAGGAGGCTGCGGGAGGGGACCACCGGTCCTCCCGTGAGCAGGGCGGTCGAGGTGAGGGTCATCGTTCTCCCGAGGATCGGCGGGCGGCGAGCAGCAGGTAGACCGCGGCCGTCCAGGTGTAGGCGCGGTCGCGCAGGCCGTCGCCGGTCAGCGCGTCGAAGTTCTCGGCGAATCCGGAGCGCTCGCAGGCGGCGAGGAAGGCGTCCGCGACCCGGTCGGCCAGCTCGCCGTGTCCGGCGCGGCGCAGGCCGTCGACGATGAGGTGGGTGCTCGGCGCCCAGACCGGTCCGCGCCAGTAGCCGTCGGCGGTGTAGTGCGGCGAGCCGGGCAGTTCGGTCGCCGGTCCCCACGGTGTGAGGTGGGCCTCGACGGCGGCGGCGAGCGCGGACGCGATGTCGGCGGGAAGGCGGTCTCCGAGCACGATCGGCAGCGTGCCGAGCAGGCTCGTGGAGGTGGACGGCCGCCCGGAGGCGACCGATCGGGCGACGAAGTGGTCGCCCGCCCACAGCTGGTCGAACAGCGCCCGCTCGATCGCGATGCGCTCCTCCTCCCACTCGGTCGCGGACTCTCCGAGCTCGACCGCGAGACGGCCCAGCTCATCCAGCTGCAGGATGAGGAACGCGGCGAGGTCGGGCGACTCGACCACGCGATCCCGGTCGAACAGGGTGGAGTTGTCCCACCCGCTGTCGTTGCCGTGCTGGTAGTACGGGAGCGCGTGACCGGGTGCGCGGCGGCTGTCGAGCCAGAACCGCGTCCACGCCGAGAGCCTCCGGTACACCAGGCGCAGGGCGCCGTCGTCGAAGGGCGTTGAGACGCGCTCGCGCAGGAGCCGGAACGCCCAGCCGTGGATGGGCGGCTTGACGAAGTTGTAGAGCACCTCGGAGTGCGTGACCGAGTCGGGCAGCGCTCCGCCCGCGTCCTGATGGTCGAAGGGCAGGAGGAACTGGTCGAGGGCGGCCTCGGCGTCGAGCGGTGCGAGGGCGAGGGCGTTGAAGCAGTGGTCCCACGACCAGACCTTGTCCATCCAGTGCTTCGACATGAGCACCGCCTCGCGACCGACGAAGCCGCCGGGCCCGACGGTGGCCGACCAGAGCACGTACGCGGCCTTCACGGCGGTCGGCGTCGCCTCCGTCCCGGCCAGCAGCCCGGAGCAGTATGCGGCGAACTCCGCCCGGCGGTGCCGCACCAGGTCGTCGAAGGATGTGGTGGCATCGAGTGGACGGAGGCCCGCCTCGGTCTGCTCCAGCCGGACCTCCCACGGGTCGTCCGCACCGAACGCGACCTCCCGGGCTCCGCTGCCGAGCAGCCCGTCGCCGACGACCCGCGCCGAACCGGTCAGGACCGTGAACCGGTAGCGCCGGCCGGTCTCGTAGCTGGTCAGCGTGATGGCGCCGTCGACCGGGTCGGTGAACAGGTAGCCGCCGGTGAACGGGGTCAAGTCGTCGGAGGCGGAGAACCGCATCCCGAGCCCCCGGCCGCGGAAGCGTACGGCTCCGGGATGCTCGAACACGGCCTCCACGAGCCCGTCGCCCGCCGTCCAGGCGACGCGGGATGCGGTGGCCTCGACGCGCGCCGCGGCAGCGTCGCGCGCGTCCGGCGTGAGCCGCAGGACGGCGTGCATCCCGGTGACGTGACTGACGAGATGGAGATCATCTGCGACCCGGTGGGTGCCGACGACGGGCGAGATGTCGAGCCAGCTGCCTCGCGAGGAGAACGGGATCTCGGCCAGATCGACGGCGACGTCGGTCGACATGATGGTGCTGAGGTTCGTCACGGTCAGTCCTTCACGGCTCCGGCTGTGACGCCAGCGGCGACGTAGCGCTGCGCCAGCACCAGCAGCACGGCGGCGGGCACCGACGCGACCACGGCGGTCGCCATGATGGCGTTCCACTCCTGGTTGTTGTTGCCGATGTACTTGTAGATGCCGAGCGTGATCGTCTGCAGCGCGCCGCCGCTGTTCAGCGTCGACGAGAACACGAAGTCGGACCACGCCCAGAGGAACGCGAACAGCGACACCGTGACGATGGAGTTGCGGCTCACCGGCAGAACGATCGAGCGGAATGTGCGCCACGTGCTCGCGCCGTCGATCTTCGCGGCGTTCATCAGCTCGTCGGGGATGCCGGACATGAATGCGCTGAAGATCAGCACACCGAACGGCACGGCCAGCGTCGAGTCCGCGATGATCAGGCCCCACAGCGTGTTCAGGATGCCGAGGTTGAGGTAGATCGCGTAGAACCCCATCGCCATGATGATCCCCGGGATCATCTGCGCGATGAGCAGCAGGAAGTTGAGCACGCCGCGGCCGCGCGGACGCAGCTTCGCCAGCGAGTAAGCGGCGGGAGCCGAGATCGCGACCGTGAGGATCACGGTGCCGAGACCCACCAGCAGGCTCGTGCCGAGGTACGGCAGCTGCTGGTCGAGCACGGCCTGGTAGCCCTCGAACGTGGCGTGGATGGGGAACAGGTCCGGCGGGCTCTTCCGCATCAGGCTCGTCGGGGTCAGCGAGACGTTGATCATCCAGTAGACGGGAAAGAGCATCACCAGCGTCAGCACGACGCCGACGACGGTCTTCCACCAGGGCCGCTTGCCGTTCATGCGAGGTCCTGCTTCCTCTGGGTGCGGATGTACACGAAGCCGAAGACGAGCGCGAGGATGATCAGCATGTTGCCGACCGCCGCCGCCGGGCTGAAGTCCGGCAGGGTCGAGGCGAACCCGAGCTGGTACGACCAGGTCGCGAACGTCGTGGACGCCGTCCCGGGGCCGCCGCGCGTCATGATCCAGATGATGTCGAACACCTTGAGCGTGTAGATCAGCCCGAGCAGCAGGGTGATCGCCGACACCGGGCGAAGCAGAGGGAACGTCACGCGCCAGAAGCGCTGCCACCCGTTGGCCCCGTCGATCGACGCCGCCTCGTACAGCTCCTGCGGGATGTTCTGCAGGCCCGAATAGAGGATGACCAGGTTGAAGGGGATGCCGATCCAGATGTTCGCGATGATGACGCTGGTCAGCGCCCAGTCCGGCGAGGTCAGCCAGTTGATCCCGGGGAGGCCGAACGCTTCGAGCGCCGCGTTGACGACGCCGGAGTCGCTGTTCAGCATCCACGACCAGGTGGAGGCGGAGACGATCAGCGGGAGCAGCCACGGCACCAGGAAGAGGGCGCGCAGCGTTGCCGAGAGGCGGAAGTTCTGGTGGAAGAAGACCGCCAGCGCCAGCCCGATCGTGAACTGGAACGCGATCGAGACCAGGGTGAAGACGGCGGTGTGCCAGAACGCCGGCCCGAAGGTCGGATCCTGCAGCACCTTGATGTAGTTGTCGAAGCCGACGAACGGGGCGTCGCCCATCACGAACGACCGGACGGTGTAGTCGCGGACGCTGAGCTCGACGTTGCGGTAGAGCGGCCACGCGTAGAACACGACCAGGTAGATCACGACGGGGGCGAGGAACGCCCACGCCGTCCACGAGCCGCGCCTGCGCCGGCGCCGGGGCGCGGGTGGGACGGCGGCTCGCACCGTCCCACCCGCGTCCGTGGCCGTGCCGCGCGACGCTGTCTGAGTTGTCGTCATCGGTGTTTCCTCAGTTGCGTTGCTGGTCGTGCTCGGGTTACTTGGTGGCTGCGGCCGCTGCCGTCTGGGCCGCCTTCAGGGCGTCCGCGGGCGACTGCGCTCCGCTGAGGGCGTTCTGGACCGCGGTCCAGAGCTCCTTGGAGATCTTCGGGTACTTCGTTCCGAGGTTGTCGCTGGTGCGGCCCTTCGCCGCGGCGACGGCGTCGACCCACGGCTGCAGCTCCGGGTTCGCGGCGACCTGCTCCTTCTGCGCCGCCTCCGTGGGGGCGATGTAGGAGAGCGTGGTGTCGGTCTTCACGAAGCTCTTGGTGCTGGTGAGGCACTCGGCGATCTTCTTCGAGGTGGCGTAGCGGGCGGTGTCCTTCTGGACGGGCAGCGTCATGAACTCGCCGCCGGTCGGAGCGGGAGCCGCTCCCCCGTCCATCGCCGGGATGCTGAGGATGCCGTAGTCGATCCCGGCCTTCTTCACGTTGCCCAGCTGCCAGGTCCCGTTCTCACCGAACGCGAAGTCGCCGGTGGCGAACTCCTGCCACGACGTCGTCTGCGTGTTGTTGATGACCGAGTTGGGGGCGTACCCCTTCTTCACCCAGTCCGTCCACAGCGCGAGCGCCTGTTCGGCCTTGTCCGAATCCAGCTTCTTCAGGTCGGCGCCGGAGCCCCAGAACCAGGGGAGGAACTGGAAGCTGCCCTCCTCCGTCCCGATCGCCGAGAAGGTGATGCCCTTCTTGCCGGCGGCGGTGACCTTGGCGAGAGCGTCGGTGAGCGTCGACCAGTCCTTGATCGAGCTCGCGTCCACACCGGCGGCCGACAGCACGGCCTTGTTGTAGTAGAGCGCCAGGGTGTTGGCCCCGATCGGCACGCCGTACGTCTTCCCGTCCAGCTGACCGGCGGCCAGGATGTTCTTCTGGATGTCGGACGTGTCGAGCTTGTTCTCCGACGTGGTGGTCAGGATGCCGGCCTCGGCCAGCGTCGAGACGACCGGGTTGTCGACGAGCAGCAGGTCGGGCGAGCTGCCCTGCTGCCCCGCGAGCAGCGCCTTGTTGGTCAGGTCGCTGGTGTCGTAGCCGGTGCGCTTCACGGTGACTCCAGCCTCCGTTCCGCACTGCTCGACGAGCTTCGTCCAGTCGGCCGATGCGTCGAACTGCGGGTACGGGTCCCAGAACGTGTAGGTTCCTCCGGCGCTTCCGCTCGAGCCGGAGCCCGAGCCCGAGCAGGCGGCGACGCCGGCGACGACCGCCGCGGCGACGACCGCTGCGCCGAGCAGGCGCGAGGTCTTCTTGGTGATCACAGTATTCCTCCTTGAATCGTGCACTGGGGCGAGTCCGGCCGGGGGCGCTGAGCGTGCTGCGTGGGGCGGTTCATCGGGTGCTCCCACGGTCGGTTATTTCGGGGGCGACGAATCTCGTCACCGCCGGACCGGCGAGATCGGGGGAGGTGATCCGCCGGACGAGCTGCCGGACCGCGGAGCGGCCCAGCTCATCGGGTGAGCTCTCGACTGCCGTGTACGGCAGGGAGAACGCTCGGCCGAAGTCCTTCGCGTAGAGGCTGACGACCGAGAGGTCGTCGGGCGTGCTGACGCCGCGCGCGGTGAGCACCGAGGGCAGCGCCGCGATCGTCGCGTCGTTGTGGACGATGAGCGCGGTGGCGGTGGGCCGGGCGTCGAGCATGGCGTTGATGCTCCGGCCGATCTCGGGCTGCCGCGCCTCGCCGTAGTACGGGTGCATCTGCAGGCCGTAACGGGCGGCGCGCTCGAGGGCCGCATCCCGGAACCGCCAGCCGTAGGCGCCGCCGCGCTCGAAGACGTGGAGCGGGGGCGACACGACGATGATCTCGCGGTGTCCGCGCGCGTACAGGTGGTCGACCAGCATGCGGGCGGACTCGCCGAAGTCGAGGTCGAAGACATCAAGGCCCTCGGTGTGCTTCGGGAGGCCGACCAGGGCTCCGGGCTGCGCGGCGTCACGGAGGGTGGCGAGGCGCGGGTCTTCGTGGACGACGTCGAGCAGCACGACGCCGTCGACCATCCCGGAGCTGGTGACCCGGCGCAGGGCGGCGACGCTGTCGAGTTCCGTGACGAGCAGGATGTCGTAGCCGAGCTCGCGGGCCGTGTCGGACACCGGGAGGATGTACTCCAGCATGGCGGGGGCGAACTCGTCGGCGTGGAACTGGGTGAGCAGGCCGATGACCATCGTCTGCGAGGTGGCGAGTGCGCGGGCGCCGGCGTTGACGATGAATCCGAGGTTCGTGATGGCCTCGTCGATGCGGCGGCGGGTGTCCGGAGAGATCGAGCGCTTGCCGGAGAGGGCGTATGAGACGGTGCTCGTGGAGACGCCCGCTGCACGTGCCACGTCGGTGATGGTGACGGCCATCGCGCCCCTCCTTCGCTCCATCGGGAAGACCCCGGTTCCACTGCTGTCGAACCGCTTCGATGAAGATAGCGCGCTCGGGCGTGCGACACAAGTCGAACCGCTTCGCTACGGCACGATTCGCCACTCAAACCCCTCGATTCCGCCTCCCGACCCGCCGTCTCACCCCCTCTCTGGGGCCGATCCGTCACGCTTCCGAACCGCTTCGACACCCCGCGCCCCGGCAAGATTTGGCGCAAATCGCGGGAAAGCCGCCGCCATAACCGAGATTTGGCGCAAATCGTTAGGAACGACGGGGGCGGGGTTTCGGCACGAATGTGCGGAAAGGGGCGCGCGAAGCGCACATTCGGCACGAATGTGCGCGGCGGGAGGGGACGGGATGCGGCTCAGACCGCGCGCGTGCTGCCCCAGTCGACGAAGCCCGGCTCGATCAGCCGCACCTGCGGCGCCTCAGCGCCCTCGGGATCGGCGATGCGCTCCACGAGGCGGGACACCGCCCACTCCCCCAGCAGCTCCGGACGCGTGTCGACGGAGGTGTACGGCAGCGAGAACGCCGTCCCGAACTCGGCGGAGAACATGCCGACGACGGAGAGGTCGTCCGGCACCGAGATCCCGCGCTCGTGCAGCAGCGAGGGCAGGGCGGCGATCGTTGCGTCGTTGTGCACCACGAGAGCCGTCGCGGACGGATACCGGTCGAGCGCGGCCATGACGGCCTGCCCGAGAGCCGGCTGGCGCGACTCGCCCTCCACGATGTGCAGCTGCATGCCGTGGCGGGCGGCCCGCTCCGCCGCCGCATCGCTGAACCGCCAGGCGTACGAGCCGCCGCGCTCCGACACGTGCCGCGGCGGGGTGACGAGCACGACCTCCCTGTGCCCGAGTCCGTGCAGGTGATCGAGAGCGTTCCGTGCCGCCTCGCCGAAGTCGAGGTCCACAGCATCGAAGCCCTCGGCGTTCTTCGCGTAGCCGATGAGGGCGGCGGGCTGACGCGTCTGCCGCAGCGGCTCCAGACGCGGGTCGTCGTAGGTGACGTCGAGGAGGACCACCCCGTCGACCATGGCCGACGACGTCGTGCGGCGGATGGCCGCATCCACGTCCGGGTCGGTCACCATCAGCAGGTCGAACCCGTGATTGCGGGCCGTCGTCGATACCGGTAGCACGTACTGCAGCATCGCAGGTGCGAACTCGTCCTCCTGGAACTGCAGGAACAGCCCGAGCACGTTCGTCTGCGAGAGCGCGAGGGCGCGGGCGCCGGCGTTGGGCGTGAAATCGAGCTCGACGATGGCACGCTGGATGCGCTCCCGCGTCTCCTCGGAGATGGCGCGCTTGCCCGACAGCGCGTACGACACCGTGCTCGGGGTCACCCCCGCGACCCGTGCCACATCCCGGATCGTCGCCGCCATCGCCCCTCCAGCCGTTCGCCGTGTCAATTCTCACACGGAGAGGGGAATCGAACCGATTCGAAGCCGGTCGCGTCGACTACTCCCGCGTCGGACCCGGCCAGACGTAGGGCAGGTCGTCCGGCACTCCCGGAAAGAGCGGCCCATAGAACTCAGCATCCTTGCGGACGAGGTTGGACTGATGACTGCGGTGGAACTCCGGGTCGCCGATCCAGGGCGGCAGCTCCAGGTCCTCCTGCGACAGCGCCTCGACCTCCGGCGCGAACGCCAGCACCTGCGGCCGCACGGTGTCGGCGTGCCCCAGCTCGATCCACGCGTCCGTCGACTCGAGCGCGTACTTCGTCAGAGCGGGGAGGTATCCGCGCCACATCTTCGCGACGGGATGGTGGCGCCAGCCGTACCCGGGCACAGTGATCGCGCGCAGCACCTGCAGCGCCTCGACGCGCTGCTTCCCCATACGCGCGCGGTCGAGCACGCGGACGCTCCGGGCGAAGGATGGATAGGGCAGGAAGGTCTGCACGCCCGCCACGGTACCCGCGTGACCCCCCTGGCGATCCGTCCCGTTCGGCAGCTAGGTTGAGAGAGCGCCGACCGTTCCGCAGCACCGTTCCCACAGCACCCCGCTTCGCCACTCCCGGAGGGAACCATGGGCACTGTCACCACGTCAGACGGCATCGAGATCTACTACAAGGACTGGGGAACCGGTCAACCCATCGTCTTCAGCCACGGCTGGCCGCTGTCGGCCGACGACTGGGACACGCAGCTGCTGTTCTTCCTGCAGCACGGCTACCGCGTCGTGGCCCATGACCGCCGCGGGCACGGGCGTTCCACGCAGACCGGCGACGGGCACGACATGGACCACTACGCCGCCGACCTGCGCGCCGTGGTCGAGGCGCTCGACCTTCACGACGCCATCCACGTCGGCCACTCAACCGGCGGCGGCGAGGTCGCGCACTACATCGCCACCTACGGCGAGGACCGGGTCGCCCGGGCGGTGCTGATCAGCGCCGTCCCGCCGATCATGGTGCAGACCGAGAACAACCCCGGGGGTCTGCCGAAGAGCGTCTTCGACGACCTGCAGGCGCAGCTCGCCAAGAACCGGTCGGAGTTCTACCGGGCACTGCCGTCGGGCCCGTTCTACGGCTTCAACCGCCCCGGCGTGGAGTCGTCCGAGGCGATCATCGAGAACTGGTGGCGCCAGGGCATGATGGGCGGCGCGAAGGCGCACTACGACGGGATCGTCGCGTTCTCGCAGACGGACTTCACCGAGGATCTCAAGAAGATCTCGGTGCCGGTGCTCGTCATGCACGGCGAGGACGACCAGATCGTGCCCTACGCCGACTCGGGCCCCCTGTCGGCGAAGCTCGTGCAGAACGGCACGCTGAAGTCGTACCCGGGCTTCCCGCACGGGATGCCGACCACGCAGGCGGAGACGATCAACGCCGACCTGCTGGAGTGGCTCCAGTCGTAGCGTCCGCCGACGCGACGGACCGGGCCACCCGCCGTGCGACGGGTGGCCCGTTTCGTCAGCGCAGGTGCCGGGCGAAGAACCGTGCCGCATCCTCGCCGGCGAACGCGGGGACTCCGCGGTGGCCGCCGAGGTTCGCCTGCAACGTCTTCTCCGCCGAGCCGAACGCGTCGAACAGGTCGAGCGCCGCCTGCCGGTCGTTGCCCTCATCATCCCACTGCAGGAGCACGTGCAGCGGGATGGTGACCTGCCGCGCCTCCTCCTGGATGACGGACGGGATGTAGCTGCCGGCGAAGAGGCCGGCCGCGACCACCCGTGGTTCGGTGAGCGCCAGCCGGACGCCGACGGAGATGAAGCCGCCGGAGTACCCGACCGGGCCGCCGATCTCCGGCAGCGCGAGCGCCGCATCCACCGCCGACCGCCATTCCGGGACAGCCCCCTCGACGAGCGGGAGGACGAGCCGGTCGACGAGGTCCGGGCCGACCGGCTCCCCCGCGGCCAGCGTGCGACGGAGCTCGGCGCGCGCCTCCTCCGTCACCGCCGACGGCGGTCGGTCACCCGTTCCGGGCAGCTCGATGGTGAGCGAGGCGAAGCCGTCGGCCGCGGCCTGTCGCGCCCGCCCGGCCAGGCGCGGGTACATCTGCTCGACACCGCCGGGATGCCCCAGCAGGATCAGCGGGACGGGTGCAGAGGGCGATGCGGAGGCGGGCGTCCACAGGATGCCCGGGATTCCGCCGAGGGTGAAGCGGCGCTCGGTGACGCCGTCGACGAGGTGTGGTGCTGAAGTGAAGTCGAAGTGCATGGTCGTGCCTTTCGTGGAGTGCCTGAAGGGCGCTCCCGGACGACCTATCGCCCGACCGTGTCCTCAGAGAAGAGCACCCACGTCGTTTCGCTCATGGGTATCACCTCCTCGATCTGCTGCACGGACGCCGAAAGCGTAGCACCGGCCTCGCCAGGAAACCATCGCAAAGCCTCGGCAGGCTCAGCCGCCCATCCGCCGCATGGCCGCGGCGGTGAGCCGGGTGTGCACCTGGAAGGCGACCGTCCCGGGGACATAGCGGTCCTCGCCGTACTCGATCGGGCGGCCTCCCGCGTCGGAGCTCTCCCGGCGCAGCCGCAGCAGCGGGGATGAGCGGCGCACACCGAGCAGCTGCGCGTCCTCGCTCGTCGCGGCGGTCGCGTCCAGCGTGTTGTCGGCCTGGCCTGTGACGATCCCGAAGCGGTCGAAGAGCACCTGCACGACCGACGCCTCGCGCGGCGAGAGCGACTGGATGATCGGGATCATCCAGGTGGCGTACGTGGTCCGCTCGAGCATCACGCGCCGACCGTCGAGCGTGCGGAGGCGGACCACCCGCAGCACCTCGTCCCCCTCGTCGAGGTGGAGGCGTCGGCGTTCGGCGACAGGGGCGGGCGCGGTCTGGAGTGACATCACCTGGCCGCCCGGCGTCATCCCCCTGCTCCGCGCCCACTGGGCGAAGGAGCGCAGCTCGTCGAACTCCTGACCCTGACGCGCCGCGGCGACGATCCAGGACGAGCCCTGGCGCGAGGTCAGGTCGCCCCGGGCGCGCAACAGGGCGAGCGCGCGCCGCACGGTGCCGCGGGCGACGCCGTAGGTCTCCGCCAGCCGGTTCTCGGACGGCAGCGAGGTGCCCGCGCCGAACTCGCCCTGGAGGATGCGGGCGCCCAGGTCTTCGGCGATCTCTCGATACAGCGTCGGCATGTTCGGTCCTTCCGCTCATCCTGGTCGTGTGCTGCCGCCCGGGCGCAATCACTTGTACAAGCCAGTCTGATCGCTTCCCCGGCCATCCCGCGTGTCCGTGCCCCTACGCCCCGCTGCTGAGTGCGCAGACGGTGCCAGGTGGACGGCTCCGGTTCGACGTGCGTTCACCCGTACGTCGCGAGCCCGCAGGGTGCGCGACCGCTGCGGTCGGTTGGGTGATGACCTGTGCCGACGGGCGCGGTGCGGGTTCGGGATCCCGCCCCGCCCGCGGCCTCACCCGAAGGAGCACCCGTGCGCAGGATCACTCGGTCGGCCGTCGCCGCAGCCCTCATCGGCGCCGTCGTCGCCGTGACGGCCGCCCTCGGCGTCGTCGCCCAGCCGGCCGCCGCGGCGCCCGCTCCGAACGGGACCCTGACGCTCACGAACACCACCCCGGCGCCCGGCGATCCGCTCACGTTCTCTTACACGACGGACAAGCCGAACACGAAGAACTGGGTCGCCGTGTACAACGACCCGGCCACCGGCCCGACCGATGAGAAGAGCCACGGCTCCTCGACCGACTGGGCCTACGTCAGCGCGACGACGGCGGCCTCCAGCGGATCGGTCACGGTCGCGAGCACGGGGCTCACCCCCGGCCACGACCTCGTCGCGTACTTCCTGTACGCGGACGGCTACACCTGGCTCGCGCAGCCCGTCACCTTCCACGTCGGGTACGCCACCGGGGGTTCGCTCGCCCTCACGACGGCGACCCCGCGGGTCGGCGGCGACCTGACGTTCTCGTACGCCACCGGTGACGCGAACGCCTCCGGCACCGACTGGGTCGCCATCTACAACGACCCCAAGAAATCCCCGCTGAACCAGACCTACCCCGGAGCCGGCTCGACGGCGTGGTCGTACGTCTCCGGCACCTCCGGCACCGTCACCATCCCGGCGGGCGCACTCACGTCGGGTCACGACGTGATCGCGTACCTGCTCGCCGACGACGGCTACACCTGGCTCGCGCAGCCCGTCGTCTTCCGGCTCGCCGCAGCGGCCTCCGGACCGACCGACAGCGGGACGCTGACGCTTCTCACACAGGATCCGATGGCCGGGAAGCCGCTGACCTTCTCGTTCACCACCGCCACGCCCAACGCGAAGAACTGGATCGGGATCTACGACGATCCCGCAACGGCGCCGAGCGGCGGCGCCTCGCACGGAGCATCGACGACCTGGGCGTACGTGCCGAACGCGACGTCGGGGACGGTCACGATCCCGGCGGGGGCGCTCACCGGCGGCCACACCGTCGCGGCCGTGCTGCTCTACGACGACGGCTATGTGAACCTGGCACCGCCCATCACGTTCGCCCTGAAGGCCGAACCGCCGCTCACCGGGTCCACCGAACCGACTGTCGACCACTTCCTCACCGACGACATCGTCCGGCCCGCCACCGCGCCGTCGACGGCGGTGCGCTTCTCCATCGCCGGGATGTGGACCGGCGTGCGCGGCGCGGCTCCCGCGGCGGCCGCGTTCACCGCGCAGGGCGGCCCGGACTGGCTCGCGGTCGCGCCCGACGGGACGGTGACGGGCACGACGCCTGCGTCCATCCCGGCGCAGACCCCGTTGCTGACGGTGCTCGCCACCGAGGCCGGTGGCCTGACCGCGACCCTGACGATCGAGCTGCCGATCAGCGAACCCGGTGCGCCGCAGGCCGTGCACGCCGCGACGCTGAGCATGTGGGATGGCGGAACTCACGTCGACGACGCCGTCGGCAAGCTGGCGCGGTCGGTGCTCGTCAACCGCTTCGACCTGGTCGCGCTGCAGGAGACCGGCGGCAACGCCACCGCGGTGGCGCAGCGGCTGGGCTGGAACGTGGTCGAAGACCCGACCGGCCTCGCCGTGATCGCGCCCTTCCCTCTGACCGCGCTTCCCGCGCCGGCCGCGGCCGTCCTCGCGGTGTCGGCCGCCGTCAGCGGGTCGGATCTGCCGGTGTGGGATGTCGCCCTGGACGCCGGCGGCCCCGACCGGGCAGCGGTCTGCACCGAGGGTGCAGCGGCCGCCGTCTCCGCCGAGAAGGCGAGCGCACGGTATGCGCAGGCGCAGGCCATCGCCCGGGCCGCGGGCGCCGCTCATGCCTCGGCGCCGGAGGGCCGGCTGCTGCTGCTCGGCGACCTGGAGTCGCCGTCGGACCTCGACTGGGCCGGCGCGCCCTCGGCAGCGAACTGCGGAGCGGGCGCGGTGGCGTGGCCCGTGACGTCGGAGCTCCACGCGGCCGGCCTGGTGGATGCGTTCCGCACGGCCCGGACGGACACCGCCGCCGACCCCGGTGCGACGGCCGGTATCCTCGGCGGCACGGTGAGTGCGGCGGCGGCACGACCCGCCCTCCTCGACCGGCTCGACTACGCCTTCGTCGCCGGCGCGATGACCGTGCAGGACGCCAACCTCGTCATCGACGGGTTCCCGCAGGCGTCGCCGTCGAACGCCAACCGCTGGGTGTCGGATCGGGCGGCGGTGGAGGCGACCATCGTGCTGGCAGCGCCCCCGGCCGGCGGGGGCGGTGCGGGCAGCGGGGGCGGAGCCGGCCCATCCGACCCGGGCACGAGCGCCGCCGCCCCGCACACCGGTCTGCCCGGAGCGCTGGCCCGCACCGGCGACGTGCTCGGCCTGGTGATGGCCGGCCTCGCGATGGCGGCCGTCGTGATCGGCGCCCTGACCATCCTGATCCGCCGCCGGATGGACGCATCCACTCCCTCCGGCATCGCAGCAGCAGAACCGAACGCACACCCGGAGGAAGCGAACCCATGAGCCGATCCAAGCCGGAGCGCCACGCGCCCGATGTCACGTTCGACGCGGCGCCGCCGCTCGACGAGCATGCCGCGTACGTCAGCTCGGTTCCGCGCGGAGTGAGCCGCCGGACCCTCCTCCTCGGCGGTGCGGCGGCGATCATGGCCGGCGTCGCCTACGGAACCGCCGGGCGGGCCGCCCTCCCCGCGGCCGCGGCCGCGAAACTCACCGGCACCTACAAAGACATCAAGCACGTGGTGGTGCTGATGCAGGAGAACCGGTCGTTCGACCACTACTACGGCACCCTCCCGGGCGTCCGCGGGTTCGGCGACAAGCAGATCCTGGAGTACCCCGGAGGCGGGGACATCTTCCACCAGCCGGATGCATCCCGTGCCGACGGGCAGGTGATGCTGCCGTTCCGCATGGACTCGACGAAGTACAACTCGCAGAACGCGGGCGGACTCGACCACAGTTGGAGCGGCGGGCACACCGCGTGGAACAAGGGCGCCTGGAACCGCTGGGTCGCCGCCAAGGGCGAGCAGACCATGGGCTACTTCACCCGCGACGACATCCCCTACCAGCACGCCCTCGCCAGCGCCTTCACCGTGTGCGACGACTACCACTGCTCGCTCAACGGCCCGACGACGCCCAACCGCCTGTACCAGTGGTCCGGGATGATCAACCCGGCGGGCGGTCTCGGCGGCCCGGCCATCGACAACCCGGCCGACTACAACCCGGTGTACCGCTGGGGCACCTACGCCGAACGGCTTCAGGCGGCGGGCGTGAGCTGGAAGACCTACGCCAACGACGAGGTCGGCGACAGCGGCAGCCACCCGTACGTCGGCGACTACGGCGACAACCCGCTCTGGCTGTTCCAGCAGTACCACGACGCCCTCGCCTCCTCCGATCCGGCGACCCGGCAGCTCGCGCTCAACGGCGGGCTGCACGACGGCTGGAAGGCCGACTCCGGGCGCGGCCTGGACGTCACCTACCTGCTGTCCGACTTCGGCCGGGACTGCGCGACGAACTCGCTCCCTACCGTCTCGTACGTCGTCGCCCCGTACGGCTGGTGCGAGCACCCGTCGGCCAGCCCCGACTACGGCGCGCACTACACGAACGCCGTCGTGCAGGCGCTGTTCAGCAATCCGGAGACCTGGGCCTCGACCGTCCTGCTCATCAACTACGACGAGAACGACGGCTACTTCGACCACGTGCTGCCGCCGTTCCCGGAGGCGGGGACCGCGGACGAGTTCGTCAACGGCCTGCCCATCGGGTTCGGCTCCCGGGTGCCGCTCACGGTCGTCTCGCCGTGGTCGCGCGGTGGATGGGTCAACTCGCAGACCTCGGACCACACCTCGGTCATCCGCTTCCTGGAGGCGATCACCGGGGTGACCGAGCCCAACATCTCGCAGTGGCGGCGGACCGTCTCGGGCGACCTGCTGAGCTGCTTCGACTTCGCGCATCCCGACTTCAGCATCCCGGGCACGGACGTCGTGCCCGGCCTCGCGCAGACCCAGCAGCTGGTCGCCGCGGCGGACGCCGACCGCAGCAAGCCGCCCGTCGCCGTGCCGCCGGTCGGCGCCCAGTCCATGCCGGGACAGGATGCGGGCGCGCCCCGCCACCGGACGCTCCCCTACCGGCAGAGTGCAGACGTCGCGGTCGACCGCACGAGCGGCCGGGTCACGCTGACCATGCGCAACCAGGGCACGGTGGGCGTCAATCACCAGGTGTTCCCGAACGTGGCGCTGCCCTTCCAGGCCGACCCGCACACGCTGGCGGCCGGTGCGACGGCGGACTGGGTGTGGGACGCGTCGGCGACCGATGGCCTCTACGACTTCAGCGTGTACGGCCCCGACCGGTTCCTGCGCCGCTTCGCCGGCACGGTCGTGCGTGGGGACCGCCGCGACATCGGCATCCCGCATGCGACGGCCGCGGTGGGAGCGATCGGGTCGCGCAGCCTCCGCCTCACCCTGACGAACGACGGTGGCGCCGCCGTGCGGTTCCGGCTGGTGGGAAACGACTTCACCGACCATGCCGAGCAGGTCACGGTGCCGCCGCGCGGATCCCGTTCGATCGACTGGCCGGTCGACCAGTGGGGCTACTACGACGTGGTCGTGACCGCGGGCACGGGCACGGGTTTCCGCTACCGGTTCGCCGGGCGGGTCTGACGCCCCCGCTCGACGGCCCCCGAGCAACTATCGTGGGGCGACGACGTCGAGTGGATCCGAGGGCAGGTCATGGCGGGAAGCGAGCCGAAGAAGCTGAGGAGGGATGCGGCCGAGAACGCCGACCGTCTGATCGCGGCGGCCATCCGCTCCGGGCTGGCCGAGGGCAGGTTCGTCCCGCTCGAGAAGATCGCGGCCGACGCCGGTGTCGGAATCGGCACGCTGTACCGCCGCTACCCCAACCGGGAGGCGCTGCTGGAGGCGATGGCCGTGCGCGCCTACCGCCTCATCCTCGCCGAAGCGGAGGACGCGCTCGCGTCGGGCGAGACGGGACTGGATGCGATCGCCCGCTTCCTGAGGCAGTCGTTCGAGCACCGCGAGCAACTGGTGCTCCCCCTCCACGGCGGCCCGATGACCGAGGGGACGGAGTCGGCCGAGCTGCGCGGCCGGATGCAGCAGACGATGGCCGCCATCGTCGCGCGCGGGCACGCGGACGGCACCGTTCGGCCGGAGGTCGACGCCGGCACCGTGGTTCGTTTCGGGGCGATGCTCGCGCAGCCGATGTCGAACGTCCCCGATTGGCCGCGGGCCGCCGAGGAGCAGCGGGCGATCTTCCTGCGCGGGATCTCTTCCGATACTCGGGAATAAACGGATGATTTCCTCCGCTTGATGGAAGTGCGACGCCGAGGACGGGTGCCGCGACCATCCTGAGAGGAAGACATGACCATGAAGGCAATCCGTTTCCACGAGGCCGGCGGACCGGACGTACTCCGCTACGAGGATGCCGAACTCCCCGTCCCCGGCGCGGGCGAGGTGCGGCTCCGCGTCGCCGGCTCGGGGTTCAATCCCGCGGACAACGGCATCCGCGCGGGCAGCCTGCCCATCCCGATCACGCTGCCGCACATCCCCGGCTATGACGTTTCCGGAACGGTCGACGCGGTGGGCGCGGGCGTCGACGGTCTCACGGTCGGCGACGAGGTCGTCGGGTTCCTGCCGATGACCGCCGACGGCTCAGCGGCGGAATACGCCATCGCGCCCGCCGAGGTGCTCGCCCGGGCCCCCCACTCCATCCCCTTGGCCGACGCGGCCGGGGTCCCCTCGGTCGCCCTGACCGCGTGGCAGGCGCTGTTCGACGACGCGGGACTCGAGTCCGGCCAGCGCATCCTCATCACGGGCGCGGGCGGGACCGTCGGCGGATACGCCGTGCAGCTCGCCAAGCGCGCCGGCGCGTACGTCATCGCGACGGCGAGCCCGCGCAGCAGCTCGGCCGTCCGCGAGGCAGGGGCGGATGAGGTCATCGACCACACCACGCACTCGGTGCTCGACGCGGTCGCCGAACCGGTCGACGCCCTCCTCAACCTGGCGCCGCTGGAGCCCACCGAGTTCGCCGCCCTCGTCGCGCGGGTGCGCGACGGCGGCGTGGTGGTCAGCACGACCGCGTGGATGCCCGCCCCCGACGACGCGGAGCGCAACGTCCGCAGCGTGGTCGTCTTCGTGCGGAGCGACGCGGCGCAGCTCGCCGAGCTGGTCTCGCTTGTGGACAGCGGTGAACTCCGGGTCGATGTCGCCCAGCGGGTGCCGCTTGCGGAGCTCCGGAGCATCCACGAGCAGGCCGCCGCCGGCGCACTGCGCGGCAAGGTGGTCGCCCTCCCGTAGGCGCGCGGGCTCGGGGTGGGCGCAGGGTGGGCGGCGGATCGTCGCGTCAGATGGCTCCACCATTGACGTAGATGATCTGGCCGTTCACCCAGCGCCCCGGACCGGCGAGGAACGCCACCGCCTCGGCGATGTCCTCCGGCGTCCCCAGGCGCTCCAGGGGAGGCACCGCCGCGAGCGCGTCGATCTGCTCCTGGCTCTTGCCGTCCAGGAAGAGATCGGTGGCGGTCGGGCCGGGCGCGATCGCGTTGACCGTCACATCCCTTCCTCGCATCTCGCGAGCCAGGATGAGGGTCATCGCGTTCACCGCCCCCTTGCTGGCCGCGTAGGCCGTGTACCCCGGGAACTGCAGCTTCGACACCGAGGTGGAGAAGTTGATGATCGCCCCGCCGGACCGCACGCGGCGCACCGCCTGCTGCGAGACCACGAACGTCCCCCGAATGTTCGTGCGGTGCATCCTGTCGAGGTCGTCGAGGCTGAAGGACTCGAGCGGTCCGAGCAGCATGATCCCGGCTGTGTTCACCACCACGTCGATCCCGCCGAACTCGGCCTCCACGGCATCGAAGGCCGCGACCATCTCCTCTTCGCTGGCTACGTCGCCGCCGACGGCCACCGCCCGCGCACCGGCGGCGGTGATGCCGGCGACGATGTCATCGGCCCGTCGCCTGTTGCCCGCGTAATGGACGGCGACGGCCATCCCGTCGCGCGCCAGGCGCTCCGCCGTCGCTCGGCCGATGCCCCCGGAGCCGCCTGTCACCAGCGCGACGCGGGATCCCTGAGTGTCGTCCATCGTTCTCTCCTTCGAGTGACAACCCCGCTGCGGTCATTACAGTCCCCGCGGCCGCAGCGCACAAGAGAGGCGGACCGCCCCTAGCGGGCGGGCTTGTCAGCGGGCGCTGTCGATGCCGCCCCTCGCGAGCGGGCCCGGAGATGGATCCGCTCGCCGTTCTTGCCGAACATGCTGAGGATCTCGACCGGCCCGCTGCCCGCCGAACCGAACCAGTGCGGATTCCTGGTATCGAACTCGGCGGCCTCGCCGGGACCCATCACGATGTCGTGCTCACCCAGGACGACCCGGAGTCGCCCGTCGAGCACGTAGATCCACTCGAACCCGTCGTGGGTGCGCAGTGCGGGCTCCCGCTCGGTGGCCGGGATGACGATCTTGAACGCCTGCGGCTCACTGTGCGGCTGCGAGAGGCGGGTGAGCTCGCGGCCGTCCGCGTGGCTCGCCTTCCGCTGCACGCGCGGGTCGGCGATCGTCGGGGCGTTGACGATGTCATCCAGCGAGATCGCGAGTGCGGCGACGACCGGCAGCAGCAGTTCCAGACTGGGCTTGCGCTGGCCGGATTCCAGCCGCGAGAGGGTGCTCTTGGAGATTCCCGTCGCCTGCGCGAGCTCCTCCAGCGTCATGTCCTGCTTCTGACGGGCGTGGCGCAGCCGGGACGGAATGCTGCCCAATTCGCGCGCGATGCGCTGGGAGATGCTCATCCGGTCATCCAACCAGCCTGTTCCTGTTTCGGCAACGAATCACGGTCGCGGGTTGACCGCGCTGACATCGTGGTCCTCGACCGCATGACCCGAATCGAGAGGACCCCAGACCATGTCTCAGCCCGCGACGGCACCGACACACATCCCGCCTTCGGCACCGCCGCCGTCCATCCACGTCCGGGCGCTGATCACCTGGATCGCCATCTTCCCGCTGGTCACACTCGGCTTCTACGCCATCGCGCCGTTCGCCGAGGACTGGCACCCGATCCTGCGCGCATTCGTCCTCACCCTCATCGTCGTGCCGACGGCCGTCTACCTGGTCGTCCCGCGGCTGATGCGGCTTCACGGAAAGGTGCGCGGCCGCCGTCGGTGACAGCGCGTTGCCACGTGCCTCGCTCAGGGAGCGGGTTGCGGGCGCGAGAACAGGTTGACGAGCGTGCCGTCCGGGTCGCGGAACAGCGTGGAGCGGTTGCCCCACGGCATCGTCGTCGGCTCCAGCACGACGTCGGTGAGCGCGTCCCGCAGCCGGCCGAACTCGCCGTCGACGTCGTCGACCTCGAACTCGACGATGGCGGGTCCGCCGCTGGACGGCCGGGGAGCGTCATCGCCGAGCATGGCGACCGTCGCGACGTCGGCGATGGCGAGCGCCACGTTCCCCTCCCGAAACTCGGCGAAGACCGGGGCGGGGCGCGACGCCGTGTTCCCGGTGACGAGTTCGTAGAACCGCACGAGTCGATCGACGTCGTGCGTGATGATCCTGATCGAGCTGAAAGCCATGGTGAACCTCTCCGCGCGGGCCGTCCGCCCGCGCAGATCCATGGTCGCGCGCGCCGGCGACAACGTCCTGTCGGTGTTTCCGGATCAGGGCTGGAACACCGGGCGCAGGTCTCCGTACGGGATGTCGAGGTTTGCGGCCGTGAGCTCCCGCCGCGGCGGCCTCTCGCCCGTCGGCTCGGCGGCGACGATCCGATCGCCGCGGAAAGCCCGGATGGCGCCGCGCGTGCGGCACCAGGCGATCAGGTACCAGGTCCCGTCCCGGCCGACGTATCCCTGCGGCTCGACCTCGCGTTCCGTCAGAGCGCCCGCACGATCGCGGTAGCGGAGGCGGAGCACCGTCCCGGCGCGCAGGACGTCTGAGAACCCGTCGGGCGCAGGCGCGGGCGGGTCGCCCTGGAGCAGGTGGACGCGCGCCGCGAGAGCCCGCGTCTCCTCGGCCCTGCTGCCGTCCATCACCGCCAGCACTTTGCCGAGCGCCGCTGACGCTTCGGCTCCGAACGGGCTGGACGCGAGCATCCCGAGCCCGATCGTGACGGCGAGCGCCTCCTCGACCGTCAGGCCCAGCGGAGGGAGCGTGTGCGCGGGGTCGAGGCAGTAACCGCCGGTCCGGCCGGGTTCCGCCCAGACGGGGACGCCGGTCTGCTGCAGAGACGACAGATCGCGCTCGATGGTGCGGGTGCTGACCTCGAACCGCTCGGCCAGCCGACGCGCGCTGAGCGGACGCGGCGCCACGGCGCGCAGCGCCTCCACGATGGCGTACAGCCGGTCGGTGCGGTTCATCCGTCGACTCTAGCGACCGCCGCACGAGCGGCGCCGTAACGTGCTGCGAACGGCGAAGGGCCCGGCGGGAGCGTGTGAGCGCGTCCCGCCGGGCCCTTCGGAGCAGCGGCGGTCAGGCCCGCGGCAGCTTGCGCGCCTTGACCTCGCGGAAGTAGTCGTTCGCGGGCTTCAGGAAGATCAGGATGGTGGCGATGACGCCGACCACGAAGCGGGCGGCGCCGGTGCCGAAGCCGCCGAGGATGTCGAACAGCGACAGCACGGTCACGACGAGCAGGACGATGCGCGCCCAGTTCGCACCGCGGCGCATGAAGTACGCGAAGAGCACGTAGGCGGCGATGAAGAGGATGCCGATGATGACCGTGAGCGTGACGGAGACCGCTACGCCGGCGTCCACGGCGCCGTCCGGCACCTGCTGCCCCTGCGCGACGAGCTGACGCTGGATCGCCTCCTTCAGCGAACCGATCGTCGCGAGCGAGACGATGAGCGAGATGAGGCTCAAGGCCGCGCCGGCGATGTACAGCCAGAACGCGGTGTTGACCTGCTGCGGAGGGGTGACCGGCCCGCCTGCGGCGGGGGCCGGCGACGACGAGGCAGGGTAACTCGGGGGGAGGGTGGAATCACTCACGTGTGGGTCTCCTTGTGAAGCTGATGGATGCGATCGGCCGCTGGGCCATTGCATTTGAGCGCCGCTCACGTTATCCCTTCGCGGCACTGTTGGCAATGTCAGGGGCGCTGCGTGCGCCCGGCCAACGGCCGGACGGTGAGGATCTGCTCCGCCCGTCCGACCGGGCCGGAGACGTCGTGGAGCACCGTGCTGGTGAGGCCCTGGCCCCTCGATCCCCAGGTGACCGTTGTGTCGAGTCCGACCCACTCCCCTGTGGGTTGGGCGAACAGGTGGATGGTCAGGTCGAGGTTGGGGAACATCCACTCGGTCGGATGCCGGCGCACGGCGATTCCGTTCGCCGTGTCGACCAGTGCGATGAAGGCGGCGTGCGGGCTGGCCTCCTCACCGGCGACGATCGCCCGGTCGGTGCGCAGCCACGCGGTCGCGCGGCCCGGGCGCGGGTCCTCGGCCGCCCGCATCTCGAGCGAGGCCACGTAGCCGCCGGGCCAGGTCTCCGTCATCGGCCAGCGCCGATCCGGCCCGGGGAGGGCGATCCGCTCCGGTTCGCCTCCCGCCACCTCGCTCGTATCGCCGTCGACGGTGTACCAGGCCCCCGCGAGCACGGCCGTACGGCCCGCGATGACGACGGTCGCCTGCACCAGCTCGATGGTCCGGCCGGGACGGATGGTCTCCACGGCGATGTCGCACACGTCCGCGGCGAGGAAGCCGAGGATGTCGAAGCTCACCCGCGCGAGCGAGAGAGGAGGCGCGTCGCGGTCGGCACGATGGCGGTCCATCGCGTGCACGATGAGACCGCCGAGCGGACTGAAGTGGATCTCGCCGTCGTTCCAGGCTCCTCCAGCATCGACGGTCGGGCGGAAACGGGTGTCGTCGATGCGCTCGAAGTAGGAGTCCATTCCCCGATTATTTCGCCCCGCCGATCGACCTGGCGCGGTCCGTCCGGAAGGCGTCGATCGCGAGGCCGGCGAAGCGGCGCGCCGCCGCATCCCGCCGCGAGGGCGACACGGATCCCAGCCCGCGGCCGGCGAGCAGCACCAGCACGAGGTCATCGACCACGAAGTCCGGGCGCAGGCGACCCTGCGCCTTCGCCCGGGTCGCGAGACCGTCCAGCATCCCGAGCAGCTCGCGGCGGTGCTGCGCGAAGGCCGCGGAGCCGGTCGCGAGCGACAGAAAGGCGTCGACGAAACCCCGGTTCCGCACGTTGAGCGCAGTCAGGCGCTCGATGACCGACGTGAAGCCGTGCCACGGATCGGGATCGGCGCAGCCCTCCTCGACGACCGCCCGGCACGTCTGCATCTCAACCTGGAACGCCTCGTCGATGAGCGACTGCTTCGTCGGGAACCGGCGGTAGAGCGTCGCCGGGCCGACCTCGGCGTGGCGGGCGACCTCCCGCATCCCGACGTCGAGTCCGCGCTCGGAGAAGAGGGTGCGCGCCGCCGACAGGATCCGGTCGCGGTTGTCCTGCGCGTCCGAGCGGAGGATCTGAGTCATTCGTCCTCCCGACGGTCTCACTTCGATCAAGTGGACGGGGGCGTCCACTACCGTGCGAGAGTACCGCAACGAGAAGGAGAAGACGTGCGAGCGATTGCGATTCAGGAATACGGCGACCCGAGCGGAATGGCGGTCGTCGACGCACCAGAGCCGGAGGCCGACGCCGGGCAGCTGCTGATCGAGACGGAGGCGATCGGCGTCGGAGGCGTCGACGCGGTGATCCGGCGCGGGACGCTCGGTTCGAGCTACCCGCAGGGCATGATCCCGGGCAGCGAGGTCGCCGGTACGGTCGCCCGGGTCGGCGACGGCGTCGACCCTTCCTGGGTCGGTCGCCGCGTCTGGGCGTTCACGGGCCGATCGGGCGGCTACAGCGAGCGCGCCGTCGCCTCGGTGGAGGACGTCACCCCGCTCCCCGACGACCTGTCGGCCGTGGATGCGGTGACGATCGGCAGCGCAGCACCCGTCGCGCGCTTCGCGCTCGCCCGCGCACCCTTCGCGCCGGGCGACTCGGTGCTCATCCGCGGTGGCAGCGGCAGCATCGGGATCGCCGCGGTGGAGCTGGCAGCACGCGGGGGCGCTTCCGCGGTGGCCGTGACGACCTCGTCCGCCGAGAGGGGCCGTCGGCTTGCGGCGCTCGGGGCGACGGACGTGCTCGACCGGTCCGGGCACGGGCCCGACGGGGCGTCCCGCCCGTTCGACGTGATCGTCGACATCGTCGGAGGCGACGGCATGCCCGCGTTCATCGACCGCCTCGCGCCCAACGGCCGTCTCGTCCTGGTCGGCGCGGTCGCGGGCTTCCCGCCGGCCGACTTCGGGGCGCGCCTGCTGCAGGGCTTCCAGGCGTCGCGATCCGTCGCCGCCTTCAGCCTCGACTCCATCACACCGGCCGCGCGCTCCACCGCCCGGGCGGAGCTGTTCGAGGCCGCCACCCGCGCTGAGCTGCACCCGGTGGTGCACGAGGTCATGCCGCTCGAACGCGCGGCGCACGCCCACCGCCTCATGGATGAGGGCGCCGTCTTCGGTCGCATCGTCCTCACCCCCTGACCGGTCACCGTCGCCCCCTCCCTCCACCGTCGAGTCCGCACAGACTTACCGCTTTCCGCACCCCGAGCGTGCAAAGATCGCGGACTCGACGGTGGGCGGTTGGGAGGAGGGCGGTGGGCGGTATATCGTCGCGGCATGTGCCGGAACATCCGTTGCCTTCACAACTTCGAACCGCCCACGACCGACGATGAAGTGCGGGAGGCCGCCCTCCAGTTCGTCCGCAAAGTCAGCGGCTCGACGCATCCCTCCCGGGCCAACACCGCGGCGTTCGAACAGGCGATCGACGAGATCGCCGAGGCGACCAGACGGATGCTCGACCAGCTGGTGACCAACGCCCCGCCGAAGAGCCGCGAGCTGGAGGCCGCGAAGGGCCGGCAACGCCACGAGAAGCGCATGGAGCGCGAGGTGAGGATCCGGACGGCGTCGGCATGAGGGCACCGGCGTGAAAGCGACGACGCGCAGCGCGGCTGCGGAGGAGGAGAGATGAAGCGTCACGTGCTCGAGCCGGTACCGGAGGAGGCGGTCGCCGACCTGCGTTCGCGCCTCGAGCGGTTCCGGAGGGTGCCCCTGGCGCAGCGCGACGGCCTCGGAGGCGTCGACCCCGAGGTACTCAGCGACCTGTTGCGGTACTGGGCGGACGACTACGACTGGCGCGAGCACGAGCGGCGAGTCGCCTCGTGGCCGTGGGTGCAGACCGAGGACACCGCCGTGCCCATCCGCGCGATCGTCCGCCCGGCCGACCGCGAGGATGCGCCCGTCGTCCTCCTCCTGCACGGCTGGCCGGACTCGGTGCTGCGGTTCGAGCGCATCCTGCCCCTGCTCGACGATGTGACGCTCGTCCTCCCCGCTCTGCCCGGGTACCCGTTCGCCGCACCCGTGGAGGGCGGCGGGATGTCGTCGGTCGAGATGGCGGACGCCGTCGCCGCCGCCATGACCGAGTTCGGGTTCGACCGGTACGTGATCTCGGCGGGCGACGTGGGATGCGATGTCGGGGAGGCCATCGCCGGCCGCCACGGCTCGCACGTCAGCGCCCTGCATCTGACCGACCTGTCGCAGTACCACTTCCTGGTCGGGCTCCCCGACGACCTCGACGAGACGGAGCGCGCTTACGTGGAGCGGGGCCGCGACTGGCAGCAGCGCGAGGGCGGGTACATGCACGAGCAGTCCACCCGCCCGCGCACCCTCGCGGTGGGGCTCGGCGACTCCCCGGCGGGGATGGCCGCGTGGATTCTGGAGAAACTCATCGACTGGACGGACTCCGACGGCGACCTCCGCCGGGCGTTCACCCCCGACGAGGCTTTGACCTGGATCTCTGCGTACTGGTACACCGGCGCGATCGGCACGTCTTTCACTCCGTACGCGGCTGCGGCACCGAAGAACTGGCCGCGGATCGAGATCCCGACGGTCATGACGGTGTTCCCGCGCGACCTCGTCAACGCCCCGCGGCAGTTCGTCGAGCGGTTCTTCTCCATCGTCGACTGGCTGGAGTTCCCGCACGGCGGTCACTTCGCCGCCTGGGAGCAGCCGACCGACTACGTCGAGGGGGTGCGCCGGGCACTCAGCCGAGCTCATCCCGGAGGCTGACGCCCGCGGCGGGCCACCGCATTAGCCTCAAGCCTATGCTTCGCCGCGCCGCCACCGTCCTGGCCATCGTCTGCGCCGCCGCCCTCCTGTCCGGGTGCTCGATGATCGAGGGGCTGGCGCGGGATGCGACCGGTCGGGACTCCGTTGCGCCCGAGGAGCCCTGCCTTCCCCGCGGCGCCGAGCCGGATCCGTCCCCGACGCCGGCTCCGACGCTCGATCCGCAGGTCGCCGGAGAGATCCGGGACGCCGTGACGGCCGTCCGAAAGCTCGCGGGCGTCGATACGGTGCGCGAGACCACGTCGAACTCACGAACCGCCTCGGACGATCCGGACCGTCCGGACTGCCGGGTCGTCTCCAACCACTTCTCGAGCCGGGTCGACGTCGTGATGAAGGCGGAGGCCACACCCGCCCAGGCCGCGGCGGTGCCGACGACGATGGCGCAGCACCTGGCGTGGACTGGTGTGAGCCTCTCCCTGACGGTGCCGGCCGGGCCGGGGCACATCGAGACGATGGTCCACTACAGCCGGACCTTCGACCAGACCATCCCGATCGAGACCTCCACGGACGTCGCTGAGGGCCTCGCGCGCCTGGCGGCGACGCCGCACGTCACCTCGCTGGAGGCGTCCATCCCGTACACCATGCGCGTCGAGTACGGCTCGCTGACGGTGCTCGTCGACGGCGCGGACCCGGCGACGCTGGATGCGGTCCGCTCGGTTATCGACACCACGGTGTTCGCCGACACCACCCTGCACGGTTCGTTCAGCAACGGCGCCAAACCCTGACCACGGGTTGACGAACGCGGCCGTCACCGCCACACTTAGGCATGTGCCTAAGTATCACGACGAGCTCGACGCCGTGCTCCGCGCTCTCGCGGACCCCACGCGGCGAGCCGTCGTGGAGCGGCTGGCGGCGTCACCGGCGGTGGTGAGCGAGCTCGCCGAACCGTTCCCGATGGCGCTGCCGTCGTTCATGCAGCACCTGAACGTGCTCGAGAACGCCGGAGTGGTCACCTCCGAGAAGCACGGGCGCGTGCGCACCGTGAGCCTGCGGCCGGGCGCTCTCGACATCCTGCACCTCTGGCTCGGCGAGCAGCGCACGCCCGCCGAGCACCAGGCCGACCGCCTCGGCATCCACCTCGCCCGCGCCTCGGCGCCTACCCCGAAGGACACCTGACATGACCCGCGTCCGCATGAACCTCTTCGCCTCGCTCGACGGCTACACGCCGTCCGACGCGTCTCCCGACAACCCGATGGGCGAGGACTGGGGCCGCCTCACGGCCGCCTGGGCATCAACCCGGACGTTCCGCGAGCGCATCTTCGGCGACACGAGCGGGGCCGGCACCACCGGCGTCGACGACCGGGTCGGCCGCGAGTTCTTCGAGGGCGTCGGCGCCGAGATCCTGGGCGCCGGGATGTTCGGCCTCCACTCGTTCCCCGACGACCCGGAGTGGAAGGGATGGTGGGGCGACAGGCCGCCCTTCGGCACCCCGGTCTTCGTACTCACCAGCACCGCGCCCCGCCCCGCGATCGAGATGGACGGCGGCACGACCTTCCACTTCCGGAACGCCTCTCCGGAGGAGGTGCTCGCCGAGGCGACCGAGGCCGCGGGCGGACAGGATGTCCGGGTGGGCGGCGGGTACCGCACGGCCCGCGCCTTCCTGCGGGCCGGACTGGTGGACGACCTCCACCTCATGATCACGCCGATCTTCCTGGGCCGCGGCAATCGGCTGTTCGACGACCTGACCGGCATGGACCGGACGCACACCGTGACCACAGAGGTCGCCGAGAGCGGCACCATCCACGTCACCCTCACCCGCTAGGACGCTGCCATGACGATCGAACGCCGCCTCGCCCGCGCCGGATTCACCCTCACCCGCGACTATCCCGCCCCGCCCGAGCGCGTCTGGGACGCCTTCGCCGACGAGCAGCAGAAGCTGAGCTGGTGGGGAGCCGGCGATGCCATGGAGCCGCGCGAGTGGTCCTTCGACTTCCGCGTCGGCGGGAGGGACGTCGCCGAGGGGAAGTTCCACCACGGCCCTGTGTCGCGGTACGAAGCGACGTACACCGACATCGTCGAGCACGTCCGCATCGTCACCACCTACGACATGTGGATCGACGGGGACCACATGTCGACGTCCGTCGCCTCGCTGGAGTTCGAGCCGACCGAGCAGGGCACCCGCTTCACCCATGTGGAGCACGGCGTCTTCTTCGACCAGTTCTGGGCCGACGGCCCCGGACGCGAGAGCGGCACCCGGGGCCTGCTCGACGCCCTGGGTGCCTATCTCGAACGCACCGCCGGTTAGGCCTCCGCGACCTCCAGCTCCGGCACCGACTCGGCGCCCGCGGCGGGCTTCCGGACGAAGAGCGCCAGGACGATGACCCCGAGCGACAGGATGCCGCCGGCGAGGAACGCGAGGTGCGAGCCCTGAGCAGCGGCCGCGGCCGTCGGCAGGTCCGGGTCGGCGCCTCCGGTCGAGGCGACGCCGGTCGCGTACAGGGCCACGAAGATGGCCGTTCCCGCGGCGCCGGCGACCTGCTGCAGCGTGGCGATGGTGGCGCTGCCGTGCGAGTACAGCCGCGGCGGGAGCGAGCCCAGCGACGAGCTGAACGCCGGCGTGAAGAGGAACGCCAGGGACAGCATCAGGACGATGTGCGCGCCGAGCAGCACGACCCACGACGACCCTTCGCCGAGACCGAGCGCCAGCGTCCAGAGGGCGACGGCGAGTCCGATCGACCCGGGGATCACGAGCGGCCGCGGCCCGAACCGGTCGTACAGCCGGCCGACCGTCGGACCGGCCAGCCCCATCAGCAGGCCGCCGGGGAGCAGGATCGCGCCGACCCAGAGCGGCTCGAGACCCAGGGTGTAGCGCGCGAACTGGGGCAGCACGATGAAGGCGCCGAAGAGGGACACCATGGCGGCGGTCATCATCGACACCGACACCGCGAAGTCGCGGGAGAGGAAGGTGCGCAGGTCGAGCAGCGCCGAGTCCGTGCGCTGCAGCACCAGCTGCCGCCAGACGAAGAACGCCAGCGTGATCAGGCCGACGACGATGGGGATCCACGGCTGGACCGCCGCCGAGCCGACCGCCGCGGCGCCGATCTGGCTGAGGCCGAACACGAGCGCCGAGAAGGCCAGCGCCGAGAGGATGACCGAGGGCGAGTCCAGTCGCACCTTCCGCGTCTCCGACACATTCGGGACCCGACGCGCACCGATGGCGACCATGACGAGACCGATCGGCAGCATCACCCAGAACAGTCCCTGCCACGGGAGCACCTGGATGAGCGCGCCCGACACGATGGGACCGATCGCGGGTGCGACGGACATCACGATCGAGACGCGTCCCATGACCCGGCCGCGCTGCTCCTCCGCGACGATCGTCATCACCGTGGTCATCATGAGCGGCATCATGATCGCGGTGCCGACGGCCTGGACGACCCGGCCGACGACGAGCGTCTCGAACACCGGCGACAGGGCCGCGATGAGGGTTCCGATCACGAAGCTCGACATCGCGACGATGAAGACGGGCCGCGTGTTGAGCCGCTGCATCAGCCAGCCCGTGACGGGGATGACGACGGCCATCGTCAGCGCGAACGCCGTCGTGAGCCACTGGCCCTGGGTTGCGTCGATATGGAGGGACTCCTGGATGCGCGGGAGCGCGACACCCATCATCGTCTCGTTGAGGAACACGACGAAGACGGCGGCGAGGAGCAGGGCGAGCGCGGTGCGGTTGCGTGCCGCGGTGGCGACCGGGATCGGCTCACTGGCGAGCTCTGCGCGGTCGATGGTGTCGGTCATGGCGTTCTCCTTCATCGGATGTACTTCAAAAAATAAAGCACACTGCAAATAATGAAGTCAAGTGCTACAGTGAGATTCATGACGAACCAGCACTACGGGCAGTTCTGCGGTCTCGCACGCGCAGCCGAGATCGTCGGGCAGCGGTGGACCCTGCTGATCCTCCGCGATCTGAGCGTCGGCCCGCAGCGCTACTCCGACCTCGTCTCCGGCCTTCCCGGCATCCCCACGAACACCCTCGCCTCCCGGCTGAAAGAGCTCGAGGAGGAGGGCATCGTCGAGCGGATGGCCCCGTCGGGCGGTGAGCGGGCGGTCGCCTACCGGCTCACACCGCGGGGCGAGGAGCTCGGCCCGGCGATGGATGCGCTGTCGCGTTGGGGCGCCGGCGGGATGCGGACCCCGCGCGAAGGCGAGATCGTGACGACCGCATCCATCGCCGCTGCACTGAAGGTCGCCGCGGGCGACGGCGTCGTCCCGAAGGAGTGGGACACGGCCTACACCGTCCGCGTCGGCGACGTGGTGACGCACCTCATCATGCGCGACGGCGTCATCACCGTGGGCCCCGGCGCGGCCGAGGCGCCGGACCTCATCATCACGGCCGGACCGCAGATCCGCGACCTCCTCGCGGGAGAGCTGGATGCGGACACCGCGATCGCGACCGGCGCGGTGCAACTGGAGGGCGACGCCTCGCTGTTCACGCGCTTCGCCGACACACTTCACGTGCCGTACAGCCCGAACGTGCCCGCTTAGAGCCGGCCGCGCACCGAGCGGGACACCGCGAACCGACGCGCCACGAACCCCAGGACGACCAGCGCGAGAGCCGCCGCGAACGGAAGGACGAGGTCGCTCCCACTGTCTGCGAGCGATGCGGTCGCGCCTTCCGGGCCGGTCGGCAGCACCCCCTCCGCCCCGGCGAGCACTGCCGCCGGCGCTGTCACGAAGGTGTAGGTCGCAGACGCGTCGGGGCCCTGCCCATTGGACGCGGTGATGGTCACGGCCGACCAACCGGGCGTGGTCGGCGTGCCGGAGATGACTCCGGTGGTGCCGTTCAGGGTGAGACCGGCCGGGAGGGCCCCGGCGGTCACGGTGAACGTCGGCGACGGGGCACCGGAGGCGGTCACCGTGAACGCGTACGGCGTCCCGGCGACCGGGGCGGTCGGCGTTCCGGAGGTGATGGACGGGCTCGAGGTCGTGACGGGGGTGCCCGGCGGCGGGCATCCCGTCGGGGCCGTCACCGTGTTGGTGTCGAGGGTGACCGCCGCGTTGCTCGCCAGCAGCCGGCCCTCGATCGTCGCACCGGTCGTCGCGGTGATGGACTGGTCGGCCAGCACGGTCCCGATGAACTGCGCGGCCGTGCCCAGCGTCGCCGACGACCCGACCCTCCAGAAGACGTTGCAGGCGGTCGCGCCGCCGGTCATCGTGATGTGCGTCGCCGATCCGATGGTGAGCGTGCTCGCCGCCTGGAACACCCAGACCGAGGTCGCACTGCCGGCGAGGGTCAGCGCTCCGTTGTCCGCGAGCGACAGCGCGCCACCCGAGTAGACGCCGGGCGTCAACGACAGCCCGTTGAGCTCGCCGATGCCGGAGGTCGTCGGAGTGAGGCCGCCGGCGGTGTTGAAGGCCGTCGTCACGTCGCTCTGCGCCTGAGCGGCGACGGCGTCGGTCTGGTGCAGGGTTCCGGTGAGCGCGCCGTCCGGAGCGCCGCCGAACCCGGTGATCGACGAGCCGGGAGAAACGCCGACATCGCCGTCGACGACGGTCGGCCCGGTGTTCGTCACCTCGCTCGCCCCGAGTACGCCGAAGGGCGCGGCGGTTCCGATGTCCACCGGTCCGTCGAGAGTGGTGTCCGCGTGCGCCGCAGCCGGGCCGAAGCCCAGGCCGAGCAGCGCGAGAAGAGCCGCAGCGATCGCGCCCGCGCCGATGCGCGCGCCGAAAGAAGGTGAAGAAGAAATGGATGTCGAATCGGCCACGAAGGCCCCCGCCCGAATGAGGGGTCCTGGCATACGACGAGATTCGCCTTCCATACCCCTTGCCGCGGAGTCTGGCACAGATCGGGGCGTCGTGCCGGTTCCGGCCGAACGGGGGGTGAGCGACTTTCGGCTTGACGCCCGCTCCGCCGCCTGCCTATACTCCCATTTACAACGTTGATTACATCGTTGTAAACCCGATCCGATCGACGATGAGCGGTCGGTCCCATGAGAGGCATTCAATGAAGAAACTGCTTGCGACGCTGGCCGTCGCGGCCGGCGCTTCTCTCGCGCTGGCCGGCTGCTCCACCTCCCCCGGCTCCGGTGACTCCGGCCCCGTCACCCTCACCTTCTGGCACGGTTACACCGAGGCAGACGGCAAGGTGCTCGACGCGATCGTCGACGACTTCAACAAGTCGCAGGACAAGATCACGATCAAGACCACAACGAAGACGTGGGCGGTCATCGGCGACACCCTTCTCCCGGCTCTCTCCGCCAAGAAGGGGCCGGACATCGTCGCGATGCCGGCCGAGACCCTCCCGGTGTACGCGTCGAAGGGCGCCTTCGCCAAGCTCGACGACTTCTACGACAGCAGTGCGACGAAGAGCGCTTCTCTGCGGCCAGCAGCGGTCGAGATGGAGAAGGTCGACGACTCCTACTACGGCATCCCCACCGGCTTCGTCCCGCTCTCGGTCATCTACAACAAGGCGCTGTTCGAGAAGGCCGGCATCACCGAGTTCCCGAAGACCTGGGACGAGTGGGTGGCCGACGCCAAGAAGCTCACCGTCGACGAGAACGGCGACGGCACGCCCGAGCAGTACGGCCTCGCGCTCCCCGACCACGCCACCGTCGGCAACGGCGTCTGGGCGAGCCTGTTCTACGGCAACGGCGGGAAGATCGTCGACGGCTCGAAGTCGGTCCTCGACTCCTCCGAGAACGCCGAGACCCTGTCGTACTGGGCGAAGGCCGTCACCGCCGACAAGATCTCGCCGACCGGGCTCGACGGCGTCGCCTCCGACAAGCTGTTCTCCTCCGGCAAGGCCGCGATGGAGATCGGCGGACCGTGGATGGCGGGCGTCGCCACCGAGAACAAGATCGACTACGGCATCGCCGGCATCCCCGCCGGGCCGAAGGGCGCTGCAGCCTCCGCGATCGGTATCTCGGCCGCGGTGACCGCGCAGGCCGATGCTGCCAAGAAGGCCGCGGCAGAGAAGTTCTTCGCCTACTTCTTCACCAAGAAGGTCGCCACGAAGTGGTCGCTCGGCTCCGGCTGGCCGCCCCTGCGCACCGACATCCCCTCGTCCGACGTCTCGTCGAACCCGGTCGTGGCCTCGCTCACCGACCTCGTCGGGGATGCGCGCCCGCTGCTCCCCGGCGTCGCGAACAGCACCGACGTGCTCTCGGCGGTCGACGAAGCGACGCAGAAGGCCCTCGCCGGCGGCGACCCCTCCGCGCTGCTGAAGTCCGCATCCACCCAGGTGCAGCAGGCACTCGGCAAGTGATCCACCCGGTGGACCGCCGCACCCCGGCGGTCCACCGCCCTCCTTCGAAAGCGATCATGACCACACTCACCCGCTCCCGCACGGGCCGACGGCCGTACCGTCCGCCCGCCCCGCTCGGCGGCCGGCCCCGTTCGGCAGGCCGTCGCGGACCGATGGCCCTGCTCTTCATGCTCCCGGCCGTGGTCATCCTCATCGCCTTCGTGGGGTGGCCGATGCTGTCGGCCCTGCGCCTCTCGTTCACGAACGCGAGCGGCTTCGGGCTCGAGGAGTGGGTGGGCTTCGACAACTACGTCCAGGTCTTCACCGACCCGCGCGTCCTCGCCACCCTCGGCAACACGGCCCTCTACACGGTGCTCTTCACCCCGACGGCGCTGATCGCCGCCCTGCTGCTCGCGCTCCTCCTCACCAACCGTCGACTGCTCGGCCGAGGCTTCTTCCGCACCGCACTGTTCCTGCCGTTCATCGTCTCGCTCGCCGTCGCCGCCTTCGCCTGGACGTACCTGCTCGACCCGCAGGTCGGCCTGCTCAACTACTGGCTGCGCAGCATCGGCATCCAGCTCGGAAACGTGCTGCAGGATCCGGCGCTCGCCATGCCGACCGTCGTGCTCGTCGCCATCTGGAAGAGCTTCGGCTTCTACATGGTGATCTTCATCGCCGGCCTGCAGGAGATCCCCGAGTCGCTGTACGAGGCGGCCAAGATCGACGGCGCGGGAGCCTGGCGACGCTTCATCAGCATCACCCTGCCCCAGCTCAGCAACACCCTCGCGTTCGTCGTCGTGTTCGCGATGATCGCCGCCCTCCAGGCCTTCGACCAGATCTACGTCATGACGGGCGGCGGTCCGTACCGTTCGACCCAGACCGTCGTCATGGAGATCTACCAGGAGGGCTTCAAGAAGCTCGACCTCGGGCTCGCGACCGCGCTCTCCTACGTGCTGCTGGCCGCGACGCTCATCCTCAGCCTCATCCAGTTCCGCTTCTTCGGACGCCGTGAGAAGGACCTCGCATGACCGCCACCCTCGCCCCGGCCGCAGCGCCCCGGGCCGCAACGACGACCCGCAGACGGCGCGTCGGCCGCACCGCAGAGCGCTGGCTGCTCTTCGCCGCCGCGCTGGTGCTGACCGCCATCGTCCTGCTCCCCGTGATCGTGATCGTGCTCACGGCGTTCAAGCCGGCGTCCGAGATCAACGCCTACCCGCCGACCCTGCTCCCCGGCACATGGACGCTGGACAACTTCACGAAGATCTTCAGCGACCTCCCGTTCGGCCGGCTCTTCCTCAACAGCCTGGTCTTCGCGGGCGGAGTGACCGTCTTCGCTCTCGTATTCGACTCGCTCGCGGCCTACGCCCTCGCCCGCATCGACTTCCGCGGCAGCCGGGTCGTGCTGATCGTGATCGTGGCCAGCCTGATGATCCCGTTCCAGGCGACGCTCATCCCCGTCTACCAGCTGGTAGCGCAGCTCGGCTGGGTGAACACGTTCGCCGGGCTGATCATCCCGCGGGCGGCCGACGCATTCGGCATCTTCTTCCTGCGCCAGTTCTTCATCGCCCTCCCCCGCGACCTCGACAACGCGGCACGGATCGACGGGGCAGGCGAGTTCCGCATCTTCCGGAGCATCGTGCTCCCGAACGCCGTCCCGGCGCTCCTCACGCTCGCCATCTTCACCTTCGTGAACAACTGGAACGACCTGCTCTGGCCGCTCGTCTTCACCACATCGCCGGAGATGGGCACGATCACGTCGGGCCTCACCCTGCTGACCGGACCGAGCGGGATCATCCCCTACGGCACGATGATGGCCGGATCGCTGATCGCCGTGCTGCCGCTCGCCGTCATGTTCCTGATCATGCAGCGCCGCTTCATCGAGAGCGTCGCGACCACGGGGCTCAAGTGACGGCCCCGCGCTGGTTCGAGGACGGCCGCCTGCACCTCGGACTCGGGATCGAGGACACCTTCGTGCCGCAGGAGCGGCCCGGCGAGCGCGCCATCGACGAGTACGAGCTCACCGAGCACTACGACCGGTACCGCGACGACTTCGCCCTCGCCGCGGGTGTGGGCGCCGAGGTGCTGCGCTGGGGCGTGCCCTGGTACCGGATCGCGCCGGAGCCCGGCCGCTGGGACTGGGACTGGACCGACCGGGCGGTGGATGCGCTGCTCGGGGCCAGCCTCCGGCCCATCATCGACCTGCTCCACTACGGCACGCCCCTCTGGCTGACCGACCAGTTCGCCTCCGCTGACTATCCCCAGCACGTCGCCGAGTTCGCGGACCGCTTCGGCGAGCGCTACGGCGACCGGGTCGTGGACTACACGCCGGTGAACGAGCCGGTCATCCACGCGCTGTTCTCCGGGGAGTACGGCTACTGGCCGCCCTACCGGACCGGCGCAGAGGGTTTCGCGACCATCGCGGCGAACCTGGCGCGCGGTTTCGTGCTCAGCCAGGAGGCGCTGGCCGCCCGCATCGGCGACCGCGCGACCTTCGTGCACGTCGACGCCGCCATCAGCTACGTCGGAGACGACGTCGCGCCCGAGCATCGCGAGGAGGCGGAACGGCTGCGCCACCAGGTGCACCTCGTCGAGGACCTCGTCACCGGCCGCGTCGACGACGCGCATCCGCTCCGCGACCGGCTCGCCCCAGCGGTGACGGACGCCGAGCTGGACTGGTTCGCCGCCCACGCCGTGCGCCCCGACATCATGGGCGTCAACTACTACCCGCGGCACTCCACCGAGCTGTTCGAGGCGGGCGTTCGGCACGGCGGCGGCTTCGCCGACCCGCGACCGAGCGTCGACCGCGGGACGCAGGGCCTCCGCGAGGCGCTCGAGCGTTTCGCCGCACGGTACGGCGCACCGGTGATGGTCACCGAGACGTGCGTGACGGGAACGGTCGAGGAGCGCATCCACTGGCTGGATGAGTCGCTCGCCCTCGTGGAGAGCATGCGGTCCGAGGGAGCACCCGTCGTCGGGTACGTCTGGTGGCCCCTGTTCGACATGTACGAGTGGACGTGGCGGCACAGCGACCGCCCGCGCGCGGACCACCTCCTGACGATGGGGCTCCACGACCTGGTCGAATCGCCGGACGGTCTGCTGCGCAGGCCGAACCCCGTCGCCGACCGCTTCCGCGCCTACGCCGCCCGGCTCGCCCCTCTGCCCGCCCGATGACGAACCCGACCCGATGACCGAAGACCACCCGATGACGGAAGACCAGATGCATCACGCACACATCTCCCTCCAGCCCGCCGCCACGATCGGCGCGGTCGACCCGCGCCTGTACGGCTCGTTCATCGAGCACCTGGGTCGCGCCGTCTACGACGGCATCTACGAGCCCGGACACCCGACGGCCGACGCCGACGGGTTCCGCACCGATGTGATCGAGCTCGTCAAGGAGCTCGGGGTGACCACGGTGCGCTACCCGGGCGGCAATTTCGTCTCCGGTTTCCGCTGGGAGGACTCCGTCGGGCCGCGCGACCAGCGCCCGCAGCGGCTCGACCTCGCCTGGCACTCGACTGAGACCAACGAGGTCGGGTTGCACGAGTTCCAGGGGTGGCTCGACAAGGTCGGCGGCGAGTTGATGCTCGCGGTCAACCTGGGCACCCGCGGCGTCGCGGAGGCGCTCGACCTGCTCGAATACACCAATCACCGGGGCGGCTCCACGCTCTCCGAGCGGCGGATCGCGAACGGCCGCACCGAGCCGTTCGGCGTCAGGATGTGGTGCCTGGGCAACGAGCTGGACGGCCCGTGGCAGCTCGGCCACAGCTCGCCGGAGGAGTACGGACGCCTCGCGGCGAAGACCGCGCAGGCCATGAAGATGTACGACCCCGACCTGCAGCTCGTCGTGTGCGGCTCCTCCAGCTCGTCGATGCCCACGTTCGGCGAGTGGGAGCGTGTGACCCTCACGCACACCTACGACGACGTGGAGTTCATCTCGTGCCACGCGTACTACGAGAACACCGGCGACCTGGGCAGCTTCCTGGCCTCCGGGGTCGACATGGACTACTTCATCCGCAGCGTCGTCGCCACCGCCGACAGCGTGAAGGCCGTGCGCGGCAGCGCGAAGACGATCGACATCTCCTTCGACGAGTGGAACATCTGGTACAACACCCGGTTCGAGAACGTCGACCGAATCACCGGGACCGACAACTGGCCGATCGCACCCCGGCTGCTGGAGGACACGTACACCGTCTCCGACGCCGTCGTCTTCGGCAGCCTCCTCATCACCCTGCTGAAGCACGCCGACCGGGTGAAGAGCGCATCCCTCGCCCAGCTGGTCAACGTGATCGCCCCGATCATGACCGAGCCCGGCGGCCCGGCGTGGAAGCAGACGACGTTCTTCCCGTTCGCCGCCACCGCCGCGCACGGACGCGGCACCGCCCTCCGGGTCGATGTCGCCGGCGGTACGTACGACACCGAGCGCTTCGGGGCGGTGCCCCTGGTGGATGCCGTGGCCACTCATGACGCGGAGGCCGGCCGCTACGCGCTCTTCGCGGTGAACCGCTCCGTCGAGCAGCCGACGGAACTGGTCGTCGACCTGGCCGTGCTCGGCGACGACGCCGCCTCCCTGACCGCGACGGCCACGACACTCAGCGACCCCGATCCGGACGCCGCCAACACCCGGGAGGACCCCGAGCGCGTCGCTCCACGTGCGCTGCCGGTGCGCCGCGACGGCTCACTCCTGATCGTGGAGCTCCCGGCCATCTCCTGGACGGAGATCCTGCTGAGCTGACGTCAAGACGTGACGACGAGCCCGACGTCGTGACGGCCCGCCCGCGCCCGCGGACGGGTCACCAGTGAGAGAAGGAACCGACAATGTTTCCATCACGCACCCCATCGGGCTCGTCGCCGGCGCCCTCGTCGCGGCGACGCTGACCGCAGCGCCCGCCTCCGCCGTGACCACCGGCAACGGATCGCTCGTCTACTCCCCCGCCGCCGGGACGTCGTTCAACCCGGAGGGCGGCCGCGCGGCCGGAACGACGTACGCGAAGAACATCGTGCTCAAGAACAGCGGGGCGGCGAACGGCACCCAGCTGGTCACCTACGACCAGCTGGTGCTCGTGAACGGCGTGCAGGTCTACCCGATCTACCGCAGCACCGACGACGGCACCAGCTGGACGCACGTCACGGACGTCGTGCCGAGCGCCACCTTCCCGACGCTGACCCGCACCTCCCAGCCGTTCCTGTTCGAGGTCTCGCAGGCGACGGGCGGTCTGGCCGCCGGCACCATCCTGCTCGCCGGGATGATCATGCCGGAGGACCGCTCGAGCAGCCGCCTCGTCGTCTACAAGAGCGCGAATCAGGGCACGTCGTGGTCGTACCTGAGCACCATCGACACCGGCGGGCCGGCCGTATACGACCCGAGCCCGACCTCCACCACCTCGACCGTGTGGGAGCCGTCGCTGGCCATCGACGGTCAGGGCGGCCTGGTCGCCTACTTCTCGGACGAGCGGCAGAAGGCGAACGGCGTGCTTCAGGCGGTGTCGTATCGGCGGTCCACCGACGGCGGTGCGACGTGGGGTGCCGAGTCGAACGTGTCGGCTCCGAACAACCAGTCCGACCGGCCCGGCATGATCACGGTGACCAAGCTTCCCGACGGCCGCTACCTGGCCACGTTCGAGGTGGTCAACCGCCCGTCGCAGAGCAAGAACACCGCGCCGGTGTACTTCAAGACGTCGCCCGACGGCCTGAACTGGTCGCCGACGACCAGCATCGGCACGCCCATCACCCTCGCCAACGGTCGCGGCATCGGATCGTCGCCGTACGTGAAGTGGGTGCCGGGCGGCGGACCGAAGGGCATGGTCGTCGTCGCATCCAAGTGGTCGCTGGACGCCACGGGCACCATCGACGGCGGTCAGAACTTCTACGTCAACTACAACCTCGGCGACGGGCCGTGGGAGCGACTGCCGATGGCCGTCACGTACGACGGACCGGACGCCGAAGGCGGCACCTTCAGCGGCTTCGCGCAGAGCATCGACTACTCGGTGGACGGCCGCACGCTCTACCAGGCGACCAACGTCGAGAACCTCACGACCACCTACAACGACATCCGTGTCGGCTCCATTCCGCTGGACGCCCAGCAGTACGAGGCCGAGAAAGCCGCCCGCACGTCGGACACCTCCCTCGTCACGGATCCGGATGCCTCCAACGGCAGCAAGGTCGGCAACATCAACAACACGACCAGCTCGGTGACCTTCACCGTACGGGTCCCGTCGGCCGGCTCGTACACGATGAACGTCCGCTACGACAACGGAACCGGCGCGGCGTCGACGCACAACGTCAGCGTCAACGGCGGCACCGCATCCACCCTCAGCTACCCGGCGACGGTGAACTGGGGACGCTACGGCTGGGTGCAGAAGACGGTCACACTGAACGCGGGTACGAACACGATCGCGTTCACGAAGGGCACCTCGTTCGCCGAGCTCGACGCCATCCAGCTGTACAAGCCCGGGACGGCGCTGGATCCGCAGTTCCGCATCGTGAACCGCAATAGCGGCAAGTACCTCGAGATCGCGAGTGCGTCCCTGGCGGACGGCGCGGGCGCCGGTCAGTGGGGCGACACCGGCAACGCGTGCCAGGTCTGGAACGTGCACCCGGTGTCGAACGGCCTCCAGCTGTTCAACGTGAACAGCGGCAAGCTGCTCGAGATCCCCGGCGCTCAGACCGCAGACGGTGTGCGGGCGGCGCAGTGGGGCCCGACCGGCAACGCCACCCAGGTGTGGTCGCCGAGCATCTCGGGCGGCTGGTGGACGCTGACGAATGCGAACAGCGGCAAGCCGCTCGAGATCGCCGGGTCGTCGACGGCCGACGGTGCGTTCGCCCAGCAGCGCACCGCCGACGGCAGTGCGACGCAGCAGTGGCGGCTGGTGCGCGAGGGCATCCAGTAGCCCATCCGACCGGGGCGACGGCGATCGGGCCGCCGTCGCCCCTCCCGGGTGCGTCGCCCTCGGGCGGTCGGCGCGGATTACGCCCGGTGGGCCGCTGCCTGCCAGACTCGCTGTCGTGGGGACCTTACTTACGGCCGGCGGTCTCGCCCTCGCCTTCTCGCTCTTCCTGACTCCGCTCTTCATCCGGTTGTTCCGGCGGCTGGAGTGGGGGCAGTTCATCCGGGACGACGGCCCCCAGTCGCATCACGTCAAGCGCGGAACACCGACGATGGGCGGCATCGTCTTCATCCTGGCGACACTGTTCGGGTTCTTCGTGTCCGCCCTCCTCAACGGCGGAGACGGCATCTCCCCGTCGTCGCTCCTGGTGCTGCTGATGTTCATCGGCATGGCGGCGGTCGGGTTCGTCGACGACTTCCTGAAGGTGCACCACCAGCGCAGCCTCGGACTCGGCGGATGGGCGAAGATCGCCGGGCAGGCGATCGTCGCGACCGTTTTCGCCGTGCTCGCACTCCAGTTCCCCACCGCCGACGGCACGACGCCGGCGTCCATGGCCGTCTCGGCGATCCGCGACATCCCTGCGCTCGACTTCGCCCGGATCGTCACAGCGGTGCCCGTGATCGGCTTCGTCCTCTACCTGGTCTGGATCAACCTCCTGGCGTCGGCGACCACCAACGGCGTGAACCTCGCGGACGGCCTCGACGGCCTCGCGACGGGCGCATCGGTCCTCGCGATCGGCTCGTACACACTCATCGGCTTCTGGCAGTTCAACCAGTCCTGCTTCAACCCCAACATCAACCCGGCGAACGTGGCAAAGTGCCATCCGACGAGCGACCCGCTGTCGCTGGCGATCGTCGCCGCGGCGATCTGCGGCGCTCTGGTCGGGTTCCTCTGGTGGAACACCAGTCCCGCCAAGATCATCATGGGAGACACAGGCGCGCTCGGTCTCGGCGGAGCGCTGAGCGCTCTCGCGATCCTCACCCACACCGAGCTGCTCCTGATCCTGATCGGCGGCCTCTTCGTCATCGAGGCGGGGTCGGTCATCGTGCAGCGCGCGTACTTCAAGGCGACCCACGGCAAGCGTCTCTTCCCGATGACGCCGATCCACCACAGCTTCGAACTGAAGGGATGGCCCGAGGTCACGATCGTCGTGCGGTTCTGGATCATCGCGGGCGTGCTGATCGCCGTGGGAGTCGGGTCCTTCTACTTCGAGTGGCTCGCCTAGCGCGTGCGGTTGACTGATCCCATGCGCGAGCAGGCACTCTTCCTCAACGGCACGGTCGGTGTCGGCAAGAGCACGACGGCGGATGCGGTCAGCGCGCTCCTGATCGAGCGCGGCATCCCGCACGCGATCATCGACCTGGATGCGCTCCGTGCCGGCTGGCCGGCCCCGGACGGCGACCCGTTCAACTCCGCGCTGGAGCTCGCGAACCTCCGCCCGGTCGCGGCCAACCACCGTGCCGCGGGCGCGCAGATCCTCATCCTCCCCGGCGTCATCGAGGACGCCCGGGACGTGCCGCGCTATCGCGACGCACTCGGCGGACTCCCCCTCACGGTCGTCCGCCTCACGGTCGACCCGGCGATCGGCGAGGCCCGGTTGCGCGCCCGGCACCGGGACGACGACGCAGCGGCCGCCTGGCACCTGCACCGCTTCGGAGAGTTGGATGGGGTGGTCGACGCGGCCCGCATCCCCGGTCCGGTGGTGGACACGAGCCGGCTCACGCCTCGTGAGGCGGCGGCGCGGGTGCTCGACGGCGTGCTCTGACGTCGGATCTAACGCCGGGCGGAATCCGACGGACCGGCCGTCGCTCCGGCCACGGCGTCCAGTTCGGCCAGTTGCTCCTCGGTCAGCTCCAGCGCGCCGGCCGCGACGTTCTCCTCCAGATGCGCGATGCTCGCCGTGCCCGGGATGAGCAGGACGTTCGCCGCGTGCGCGAGCAGCCACGCGAGGCCCACCTGCGCCGGCGTGGTCTCCGTCTCCGCCGCGATGCGCCGGACCGCGGGGTCGTCGGCGACCTTCGGGTACTGCGCGAAGCCGCTGCCGAGCGGGAAGAACGGCACCCAGGCGATCCCTTCGGCGAGACAGAGCGCGAGGAGGTCCTCGTGCTCCCGGCTGAGCAGAGAGTAGGCGTTCTGCACGCAGCCGATCCCGGCCGGGAGGGCGCGGCGCAGGGTCGACGCGCCGACAGCGCTGAGTCCGATCGCGCCGATCAGGCCGTCGTCTCGCAGCGCGATGAGTTCGGCGAGCTGGTCGTCCAGGTCGACCAGTTCGTCGACCGGCACCGTGAGACCCGGCCCGACCTCCGGGCGGCGCAGGTTGACCACGTCGAGCCTGCTCCGCCCGAGCGTGCGGAGGTTGTCCTCGACCTGGGCGCGCAGCTCCGCGGGTCGCTGGGCGAGCGCAAGGGGCACGGGCGCATCCACTCGCACGGCACCCACTTTGGTGGCGATCGCGACCGCGTCGGAGTCTCCGAAGGCGCGGCGGATGATGTCGTTCGAGACGCTGGCGCCGTAGAAGTCGGCGGTGTCGACGTGGTCGATGCCGAGTTCGGCCGCACGGCGGAGCAGGGCGACGCCCGCCGCGCGGTCGTCCTCGTAGCGCTCCAGGGACATCGCGCCGTAACCCACGCGGGCGACCTCTCGGGCGCCGAGAAGGAACGTTCCCCCGGGTCGGATCGTCGTGTCGGTCATGTCTCCTCCTAGACTGATCAGAAGCGGAGGCTCCTCCGCTGTCGTGACGCTACCACCTAAACCGGAGGCACCTCCACTTTGAGCGCCGATCCCACATCGACTGCCGCGCGCAGACCGCGCGCCGACGCGGCACGCAACCGGTCGGCCATCCTCCAGGCTGCTCGAGTGGCGCTCACGACCGACGGCCCCGACGCGTCCCTCGAAGCCATCGCCCGCGCGGCCGGGGTCGGCATCGGGACGCTCTACCGCAACTTCCCGACCCGCGAGGACCTGGTCGCCGCGGTGTACGAGAACGAACTGAACGCCGTCCTCGACCGCGGCGCCTCGCTGCTGCCGACGGACCAGCCGGATATCGCACTCCGCGAGTTCATGCGCCTGTACTCCGGGTTCATCGCCACCAAGCGCGGGATGGCCGAGTCGCTCCGTGCGGGAGGCGCCCGCGCCGCCGCCGCCTCAGCGCAGACGCGGCAGCGGGTCGACACGGCGGTACAGCCGTTCCTCACCGCCGGCATCGAGCAGGGCCTCTTCCGCGACGACGTGACGGCCGACGACGTGACCGCGGCCATGGTCGGCGTCTTCCTCACCACCGCCGAAGCGACGGACGCCGCGCAGGTCGAGCGCCTGCTCGACCTCGTCGTTCGAGGGCTGCGGAACGCGTAGGGCGAGCAGCGACGCCCGGCTCAGCTCGCGAAGAGCTCCGTCCGCGGCGTGTCGATCAACGCCGTGATCGGCATGAGGGCGGAGCCGAGGGTGACGTCACGCCGAGCCGCCAGGAAAAGCCCGGAGCGCGCGCTCCGCGACCGCCATGAGTGCGCGGCGGGATGCACCCGCGGCGGCCCGCACCGCGAGGCCGGCGCTCACGGTCGAGAGGTAGCGCGCGAGCTCGGTCGGGCTCTCCCCCGGCGGAAGGTCGCCCTCCGACCGCGCGCGCCGGAAACGCTCGGCGAACCTCCGCTCGCCTGCTGCTCTGCTGTCGGCGAGGAAGCGCACGATCCGCTCGTCCTCCGGACTGCCCGCGAGGCCGCCCTGCACCGAGAGGCACCCCGCCGGCTTGCCGGGTCGGGTGATCGCCACGACGTTGCTGCGGAGGTAGTGCTCGGCGACGGCCCGCGCCGTCGGCTGGGCCAGCGCGTCGGAGACATACGCCATGTCCACCGCGGAGTAGCGCTCGACCGCGCGACGGAACGTGGCCTCCTTGTTGCCGAAGGCCGCATAGAGGCTGGGCCGGTTGATGCCCATGGCGCCGGTCAGATCGTCGAGCGTCGTCCCCTCGTACCCCTGACGCCAGAACACCTCGATCGCGCGATCGAGGGCGTCATCGGTGTCGAATCCCCGGGGGCGTCCGCGCGTCGCCGTCATCTGCGGCCCCTTTCTGTACTGAGCTGGAAAAATTATCGCTCAGACGGAATACTGGGGCAACCCGGTGGTTTTCTGTACCAACTGGAACAGAATCCAGGACAGAGAACCGGAGGACATCATGAGCACCGCATCCACCACCGCAGCACCGACCACGCCCCTCACCCTCGCCGGCAAGCGAGCCCTCGTCACCGGTGGCTCCCGCGGCATCGGCGCCGGCATCGCCCGCTCGCTCGCCGCACACGGCGCCGAGGTCGCCATCACCTACTGGTCGTCGCCCGAGCGCGCGACGGCCCTGGTCGACGAGGTCACCGCCGCGGGAGGCACGGCCGTCGCGGTCCGTGCGAACAACGGAGACGCCGCTGCGGCCCGTCAGGGGGTGCGCGACGCCGTCGAGGCGCTGGGCGGCCTCGACATCCTGGTCAACAACGCGGGAGGCGGATGGTTCGAGCCGTTCACCGAGACGCCGGACGAGCACATCGAGCACACCATCGACCTCAACGTTCGCGGCACCGTGTACACGACGCAGGCGGCGCTCGAGAGCCTGCCCGACGGCGGGCGCATCATCACGATCGGCAGCGTCAACGCCGAGCGGATCCCGTTCGCCGGGGGTGCGGTGTATGGGCTCACGAAGGCCGCGATGGTCGGCTTCACCAAGGGTCTGGCACGTGACCTCGCCGCGCGCGGCATCACGGCCAACGTGGTCCAGCCGGGTCCGATCGACACCGACGGGAACCCGGCCTCCGGCGAGTCCGGCGACTACCTCGCCGGCTTCACGGCGTTCGGCCGCTTCGGCCACAGCTCCGACGTCGGCGAGCTGGTGTCGTGGATCGCGTCCGACGCCGCGGGCTACATGACCGGCTCCGCGGTGACGATCGACGGCGGCTGGACGGCCTGAGCCCGCCGGCCCGCGGCCGAGACCGGACGTCGATCGACTTCGGCCGCAGGCCTGGCGCCGGGTAGACCGCTCGGTACGATGGGGGCATGGTCGTCGATACGGAGTCGGTGCAGCAGGCGGAGTTCCGACGACAGCGAGCGCTCGCCGGTCTCGGCATCCTCGACTCGGGGCCGGAGGCGCGGTTCGATCGCATCACGCGGTTGGCCCAGCAGCTCTTCGACGTGCCAATGGTGAGCATCACGCTCATCGACCAGAACCGCCAGTGGCGCAAGTCGCAGCTCGGCCTCGGCCCCGAGGCGCCGCGCGAGGGCGCGTTCTGCGACGTCACCGTGCGGCAGGATGCCGCGCTCATCGTGAGCGACGCCTCCGTCGACGAGCGGTTCAGTGAGAACCCGTTCGTGCTGGGCGACCCGCACCTGCGCTTCTACGCGGGCGAGCCGCTGCACGCCCCGGGCGGCGACGCCGTCGGCACGCTGTGCGTGCTCGACACGGTGCCGCGGGAGCTGACCCCCGAGCAGGAGCGGGTGCTGCGCGACCTGGCGGACTGGGTGCAGGCGGAGCTCGACCGCGACGACGAGTTGGACCGCGCGGCCATCGCGCAGAAGGGGCTCCTCCCCCGGCGCCAGCCTCGCGCACCCGGCTTCGACGTCGCCGCGGCCTGCGAACCGTCGCGCGGCGTCTCCGGCGACTTCTACGACTGGTACGACGTCGACGACGACTTCTGCGTCTCGGTCGCGGACGTCATGGGCAAGGGCATTGCCGCCGCGATCGTCGCCGCGTCCGTGCGTACTGCGCTCCGCAGCGCGATGGACCTCGCCGACCTGCAGGCGTCCGTCGAGGCGGCCTCGCGCGTCGTCGAGGAGGACCTCGACCAGCTGGCGACGTTCGTCACCCTGTTCCACGCGCGGGTGCATCCCGACGGCGCCATCGACTACCTGGACGCGGGCCACGGCCTGGCCATCGTCGTGCGGCACACCGGGAGGTTCGAGCGACTGACCGCCGGATCCCTGCCGCTCGGCCTGCCGGTGTTCGAGCCGCGGACGCCGGGACGCATCCAGCTGGGCCCGCGCGACGCCCTCCTCTGCGTCAGCGATGGCATCCTCGACGCGCTCGGCGGCGACCAGGCGTTGACCCGGCTGGAGGCCATCGTGCGCGGGTCTGCCACCGCGGCGGGCGCCGTCTCGCGCATCCTCAGCGCCGCACGGGCCGGCATTCCGATCGACGACATGACGGCCGTGGTGGTGCGTCGGAGCGACCGGTGAGGCCGGTGCTGCTGCGCGTCGTCGCGCTGCTCGCCGTCCTCGCGGGCGTGAACTACGTGGTCTGGCGGTGGCTCGCGTCGGTCAACTGGGAGGCGTGGTGGATCGCCGTCCCGCTGGTCATCGCCGAGACGTACAGCCTGGTCGACACCTTCTTCTTCGCGCTCACCATGTGGCGCATCCGCATCCGGAACGGTCCGGACGCCCCGGCCGCCGGAACCGTCGACGTGTTCATCACCACCTACGACGAGCCGGTCGACCTGGTCATGACGACAGCGGCGGCGGCCCGGCGCATCCAATACCCGCACACCACCTGGGTGCTCGACGACGGCGACCGGCCGGAGATGCGCGCCGCCGCGGCTCGGGAAGGCGTCGGCTACATCACGCGCACCGAGGACTGGACCGACAAACCGCGCCACGCGAAGGCCGGCAACCTGAACAACGCCCTGCTGCAGACGGACGGCGAGTTCCTCCTCATCCTCGACGCCGACCAGATCCCCGAGCCGGCGATCCTGGAGCGGACGCTCGGCTACTTCGCCGACCCGAGGGTCGCGCTGGTGCAGACGCCGCAGTACTTCTCGAACGTCGACGACGCCGACCTGCTCGGCAATCAGGCACCCCTGTTCTACGGCCCGATCCAGCAGGGAAAGGACGGCTGGAACGCGGCCTTCTTCTGCGGGTCGAACGCCGTGCTACGCCGCGACGCCCTGATGCAACTGGGCATCTCCGGCTACGTCCGTGACGTCGAGCGGACCGTGCGGACATCGCTGCGCGCCGCCGAGCGGATGCTCAGCAAGACCGAGCGCGCCTCCCACCTCGACCCGGAGGCCGCCGCCCTCGTCGGCGAACTGCGCGGACACGTGCACGAGGCGAGCGAGAGCCTGCGCGCCGGACAGAGCGTCGGTGAGGTGACCTTCCGGCTCCGGGAGCAGGTGGAGGCGGTCTCGCGCGCCGCCGTCCGCGGCCACCTGACCTCGGTCGAGGCGGACCTCGCGGCGATCGCGCAGCTGCCCGTCCAGGCCGACTCCGAACTGCCGGCGTTCGTCGTCGACGAGGTCGCGCTCGACCGCCTGGCGGAGCGCGACTGGTCGCCCCTCGGAGCCATCGAGTCGGTGCAGAGCATCACCGAGGCCCTCGCCGTCGACCGCCCGGACCAGGCGCAGCCGGTCATGCCGATGGCGACGATCTCCGTCACGGAGGACATGGCGACAGCGATGCAGCTGCACGCCAACGGCTGGCGCAGCGTCTACCACCACGAGCTGCTCGCGACCGGGCTCGCCCCGGAGGACCTCGGGACGATGCTGAAGCAGCGCCTGCGCTGGGCACAGGGCACGCTCCAGGTCATGCTCAAGGACAACCCGCTCTTCAAGCGCGGGCTCGACGCCGGGCAGCGGCTCATGTACTTCGCGACGATGTGGAGCTACCTGGCCGGCTTCGCCGCGATCGTCTACCTGGCGGCACCCGCGATCTACCTGCTGGCGGGCGTGATGCCGGTGACCGCCTGGAGCGTCGACTTCTTCGCCCGCTTCATCCCGTACTTCGTGCTGAGCCAGCTGATGTTCCTGATCGGCGCGCACGGCATCCGCACGTGGCGCGGCCAGCAGTACGCGCTCGCCCTGTTCCCGCTGTGGATCAAGGCGTGCTGGACCTCCGCGGCCAACGTCTGGTTCAAGCGTCCCCTCGGCTTCGTCGTGACGCCGAAGGAGCGCAACGGCCGTGCACCCGTCCCGTGGCGCGAGATCTGGCCCCAGCTGACGGCGATGGTGCTGCTCGTCATCGCCGCGATCGTCGGAATCCTGCGCGTCATCGCGGGAACGGCCGACGGCGTCGGGACACTGGTCAACACGGTGTGGGTCGTGTACGACCTGGTCGTGCTCAGCATCATCCCCCGCGCCGCCCTGTACCGAGGCCCCGCCGCCGACGCGGCGAGGAAGGAGAACTCCCCGCGATGAACATCACGACGACACTCCGCGACGACGGCGTCGCCGTCCTCGCGGTGGAGGGGCGGATCAACCTCGTCAGCGCTCCGGACCTCCGGCGTGCCGTGCAGAGCGCCGTCGACGACGGCAGCGCCCGCGTCGCCGTCGACCTCAGCGCCGTCGAGTTCATCGACTCGTCCGGGCTCGGCGCCCTCATCAGCGGCCTGAAGACCGCCCGCACCGCCGGCGGCGATCTGCGGCTCGCCGCCGCGACCGAGCAGGTCACCAGCGTGCTGCAGCTGACCAACCTCGACCGCATCCTGCGCGTCTACCCGTCGCCGGATGACGCGTACCGTGACTGAGCCGTTCCGGGATGCGTTCCGGGCACCGGCCGATCTGGAGACCATCGAGCGCGTCCATGAGACCTTCGAGCGCCTCGCGGAGCAGCGGCCGGATCTCTCCGCGCAGGTCCGCGGCGCCTTCGAACTCGCCGTCGTCGAAGTGGTGACGAATGTCGTCACGCACAGCAGAGACGACCGGCCGGTCCGGGTGGAGCTCGTGATCCGCACCACGGAGGGTGGCCTGGAGGCGATCATCACGGATGACGCGCCTCCCGCCGACGTGGATGTGGCCGACCCGACCATGCCGGAGGCGGAGGACCTCGCAGAGTCCGGCCGCGGCCTCGCGCTGGTGACCATGCTCGTGGACCGCTTCGAGCACGACACGCTCGACGGAACCGGCAACCGCTGGCTGCTCGCGCTCGGCTAGACGAGGGCCGCCCGGCGTCTCACCGCGCGCGCGCGAGGAACGGGTCGATGACGGCCCAGGTCGCATCCGGCGCTTCGAGGTGCGGGAGGTGCCCGGCCGCAGGGACTTCGGCGAACTCCGCGCCGGGGATCGCACCGGCGACCGCACGGCCATAGGCGGGCGTGACGATGCGGTCGCTCTCGCCGAACACGACGAGAGTCGGCACGGCGATCGTCGAGAGCCGATCGACGAGCGTCGGATCGCTCATGCTCGCCCCGGCGATGGCGGCCATGGTCCGGCCGTTGGAGAGCTGCACGGCGCGCTGCTCGTCCGTGAACTGCGCCGGGTCGCGGTATCCGCGGTCCGGATCGTGCCATGCGGCCTCGGCCAGTCCGCGGGCGTCGAGGGCGAAGAAGTCGGCGACCGGCTCGCCCTCGACGACCGCGCCGACGCCGTCGATGTCGATCACGGCGCCGATGACTCCCGCATAGCGTTCGTCGGCCGCGGCCTGAATGGCCATCTCGAGAGCGATCCAGCCGCCGATCGACGATCCGACGAGGACGACGCCGTGCTCGCCGTCGTGGAGGAGACGCGCGAGGTACGCGGAGGCGAGGTCGCGGATCGACGCGATGTCCTCCGGGCGCACGGTGCCCTCCCAGCCCGGATGGGTCGGCGCGGAGGCGTGCATGGTTGCGCTGAGATGCGCGACGATCGGGGCGACGGTCAGCGGGCCGCCTCCGCCATGGAGCACCAACGCGGAGCGACCGCCGGGGTCGCCGGCCTCGGTGGTGGGCAGGTCTTCGGGAAGTGTGGGATTCATGATGCGCCTATCTAAACATGTTTATCTACGAATATTGATACAGTAGCACCGTGACCACGGATCTGGAACAGCTCGGCCTGGCGATCAAGCGCGCGCAGTATCGCAACCACCGGACGATGGACGCCGCCCTGCGCGACGTCGGCGTGAGCCTGGTGCAATGGGACGCGCTGCGGGCCATCGAGCGGATGCCCGGCGCGTCCGGCCACGACCTCGCCGTGACGACCTTCCAGAGCGATCAGGCGTTCGGCACGCTGGCGAACCGCCTGGTCGAACGGGGTCTCATCACGCGGAACGCCGGGCGCGGGCGACGCATCGAGCACTCGCTCACGGAGGCCGGGAGGGATGCGCTGCGCGCGGGGCGCCGCGTCGCCGCCGGCGTGCTCGAGGATCTCTTCGCACCCCTCGACGAGAGCCAGCGCGCCGCCCTGGCCGCCGCCCTCCGGCTCCTCACGGACGGGCAGGAGGCCACCGGGCTCGGCTAGGCGCCCATCGCACGTCGGGCGATCGCCGTGATGACGCGGGCCGGGAGCAGCCGGATGGCGGCGACGGTCACGGCGTTCGCGGCGCCATCCACCACGGCAGGGCCCGTGCCCTCCAGCGCCCGCAGGACGGTGCGCGCCACCTCGGCGGGCTGCCGCATCCCCTTCCTCTGCGCGGAGTTCATCGGCGTCCGCGTCGGTCCCGGGCTGACGGCGACCACCCGCACCCCGGCGTCCTTCGTCTCCGCCCACAGCGCCTGGGTGAAGGAGAGCACATAGGCCTTGGATGCGGCGTACGCCGCCAGGACGGGCGCGGGAGCATAGGCGCCCGTGCTCGCGATGTTGACGACCGCTCCGTGCCCGCGCTCCACCATCCCGCCATCGAGCGACGCGGTGAGTTCGGTGAGCGCGCCGACGTTGAGTTCGACGAGGCGGCGGAGGACCGCGGGATCCGAGTCCGCCACGAATCCCCGCGAGCTCATTCCCGCGCTGTTGACCAGGAGCTCGATCTCGATGCCGGCGTCTTCAACGGCCTCCAGCAGGTGGGCGACCGCCCCCGGCTCGGCGAGGTCGAGGGCGATCGCGAGCACGGCGACGCCGAATCGCGTCTGCAGATCGGCGGCCGTGGCCTCCAGCTGGCGCGCATCCCGGGCGACGAGGACCAGGTGGATCCCGTTGCGTGCGAGTTCAGCGGCGATGGCCGCGCCGATCCCCGTCGAGCCGCCCGTGACCAGGGCATGTCGATCCTTCAGCTGCGTCAGTGATGTCATGAAGGCTAACCTAAACATTGACGTCAACGTCAAGGTCAAGCGGAGGTGGATCGTGCGGATCGGCGAGTTGAGCTCACGGACCGGCGTCAGCACGCGAGCGCTGCGCTACTACGAGGAGCAGGGCCTCATCCACAGTCGCCGGATGCCGAACGGCTACCGGGACTACGGCCCGCAGACCGTGGAGGTCGTGCTGTTCGTCCAAGACCTCTTCGCCGTCGGCCTCCCATCGCGGCTGCTCCGCGACATCATCCCGTGCGTCGCCGAGGGCGGGACCGCCTCCCCGCCCGAGGACCTCCTCGCCCGCGTGACGGCGGTCCGCGACGACCTCCTCCAACAGGAGCATCGCCTCCGGGAGCGACGGAAGACGCTCGACGACTACCTCGCGGGCCGGCTGCTCCCGTCGGGAGCCGCCGCCGTGCACGAATCCCACTCTGTGTAATCGTTCAGAAACACGTTCGCCCGCTCCGCGAAACAGCGGCCCCCTAGCGTCGACCCTGTCGATGGCGCCGCTCTCTCAGCCGCCGGCCCACCCCCGAGGCCGGCACTGGACCGTTCGCCGGTGGTGCTCCTCGACGCCGCGAGTCTCCCCTTCCTGCCGCTGACGGCGGTCGCATCGCCGACCCCACCCGCCCGCGACTCCCCTCGCCCGCTCAGGAAGGCACCATCCCGATGCATCACACCCCCAGGCGACTCGTGCGCCTCCTCGCCGTCGCGGCGGCCGCGCTCGCCGGCCTCGGCCTCGCGGTCGGCGCTGCGGCGCCCGCTGTCGCGGCACCCGCGGTGACCGGCGTAACGGTCTCCGCGCCGTCCGCCGTCACGGCCGGCGACTCGTTCACCGTGACCGTGACCCTGACCGGCGCGACCGACGTCTTCGGCTACGAAGCGGTGCTCGCGTTCGACCCCGCCGTTGTCGCGTATGTCGACGGCAGCGCGGTCGTCCCGGCCGGAGGATACGACGCCGTCACCACCTCCTCGGGCACCGTCGATGTCGTCTACACGCGGCTCGGCACCTCCCCCGCGCTCTCCGGCACCATCGCGTACACCCTGACGTTCACCGCGAAGGCCGCGGGCTCGACGGCGTTCACGCTCCGCTCGCTCTCGCTGGTGGACCCCGCATCGGCCGTGACGCCGCTGTCGAACGCCGCCGTGAGCCCAGCCGTTGTCGTCTCGCCCGCCTCTGTCCCGGGGCCGCCCACAGGCGGCGGTCCGTCGACCGGGTCCTCGCCTGGTTCGGGCTCGGGCTCCGGCTCGGGCGCGGCGACGAGCTCGTCCGCATCCACCTCCGCGGATGACCTGGCCTCGACCGGCTCCGATGTCGCTCCGTACCTGATCGCCGGCACCGTGCTGGTCGCGCTCGGGGCGGCCGTCGTCCTGATCGCAGTCCGCCGCCGCCGTGCGGGAGAAGCCCGATGATCGCCCGCCGTACCGCCCAGAGGAGCGCCTCCGCCATGCACACCCGAACCACTGCCCGCCGCGCCACGACCACCGTCGGCGCGGCCGCTGCCCTGGCCGCCCTCGTCGCCACCGGCGCCGTCGTCGCACCTGCCGCAGCGGCCCCCGCGGCGAGCGCCGCCGAGCCGTTCCTGGCGCCGTACTACACGGCTCTCGACCTGACCGGGGACAAGCAGGTCACGAAGGCCGACCTCGACGTGCTGACCGACCACCTCGGCGCCACTCCTGCATCGGCGAGCTGGTCCACCGTCGCGGTTGCCGACTCCGACACGGACGGCGTCATCACCGTCAAGGACGTCGTGGCCCTGTCGCAGCGGATGATCTACGACGACGGACCGTTCGAGTTGGTCGAGGCCTCCGCTCTCGACATGCAGGCCGCCATGAACGCCGGCGTCACCACCTCCGTGAAGATCACGCAGGAGTACCTCGACCGGATCGCCGCGCTCGACCGGACCGTGGTCGACCCGGGGGCCGGCGGGCGAGCGCTCAACTCGATCATCTCGACGAACGCGCAGGCGCTGACGATCGCGGCGCAGGCCGACGCCACCCGTGCGCAGAGGGGGATGACGAGCATGCTGCTGGGCGTCCCGATCGCCGTCAAGGACAACTACGACACCGCCGACATGCCCACGACCGGTGGATGCGGCTGCTGGGACGCCAACCAGACGAGCGACGACGCGACCATGGTGAAGAACCTCCGCTCGGCAGGGGCCGTCATCCTCGCGAAGGCCAGCCTGGACGAGTTCGCGTACGGGTTCGTCTCCGAGTTCTCCTCGTTCCAGGACCCGGGCAAGACGCTGCTCGTCGCCAGCCCCCTGAACACCACGAAGACCGCCGGAGGCTCCAGCGGCGGGACGGGCGCGGCTATCGCGGCGAACCTGGCGGGCATCGGCTTCGGCACCGACACGGGAGGCTCGATCCGTGTGCCGTCGACCTACAACTCGCTGGTCGGCATCCGCCCCACCGTCGGCCTCACCAGCCGTGACGGCATCATCCCGCTCGCCCTCAGCCAGGACACCGGCGGCCCGATCGCCCGCAGCGTCACCGACGCGGCGGTCGCGCTCGACGCCGTCACCGGAGTGGACGCGGCCGACCCGATCACGGCGGAGCAGCAGGGCCACGTGCCGGCCTCGTACACCGCGGCGCTCGACCCGACGGCGCTGAAGGGCAAGCGGATCGGCATCGTCACCTCCATGCTCGGCAGCAATGCGACGGTCCTCCGGCTCTGGGCGGACGCGAAGGCGAAGTTGGAAGCGCAGGGGGCGACGGTCGTCGAGATCTCCACCGTTCCCGCCGCCTTCACGGCGACGCTGAACGAGGGAAGCGGCAGCACCAACGAGTTCAAGCACGACCTGAACGTCTACATCCAGAACCACCTGGCCCCGAACGTCACCGCGCGGTCGATCGACGACATCCTGGCCAGCGGGCGCAACGTCACCTCCCGCAACAGCATCTACACCTCGCGCAACAACGTGACCGACGCGCAGTACCAGGCGTGGGCGGGCCCGACCGGCACGCACACCGCGGCGATCGCCACCGGCAACGCGACCGTGACGCAGCTGATGAACGACAACGCGCTGGACTCGCTGGTGTATCCGAGCGGATCCCCGTACAGCACCATCAGCACGAACATGCGTCTCAGCCCCAACACCGGGATGCCCGCCATCACGGTGCCGATGGGGCAGGCCGTCGCCACCGACGGAACGAACCCCGTCGTCGGCGCCAACGTCAACCTCGAGTTCCTCGGGCGCGACTACGACGAGAGCGGCATCATCGGCCTGGCCTACGCGTTCGAGCAGGCGACGCACGCGCGGGCGACCGCGCCGCTCTACGGCCCGCTGAAGTAAGGCGACCGCCCATCCGAGACGAGCGCCCCGGCCATCCCGCCGGGGCGCTCGTCTCCCCCTGGCCGCCGCGGGCGCCACGAGCCATAGTGAGCGCATGCGCGAACTGATCAGCACCCCGCATGCACCGAGCTCCCCGTTCTACAGCCAAGGCGTGAAGGCGGGGAGCCTCATCTACATCTCGGGCCTGGTTGGGGTCGACGTGAACACCGGGAGACCCGCCGGCCCCACGATCCAGGAGCAGACGCGGCAGGCTCTCGCCAACTGTCGCGCCGTTCTCGCGGCGGCCGATGCCACCTTGGACGACGTCGTCGAAGTGGGGATCCTCCTCAGCGACCCGGCCGACTTCGCCGGCATGAACGAGGAGTACCGATCGTGGTTCCCGAGCGAGCCGCCCGCTCGGTATGCGGCGAAACTCGGCGCCGTGATCCCCGACGTGCTGGTCTCCATTCGCATGACGGCGTACGTCGGCGACCGTCGGAGCGGCTCCTGATTCGATTCTCTGCGACCTCGCCTCGATAGGCTCGATCGCAGCAGCCGACCGTGGGCAGAGAGGAAGAGACGTATGCATGCCGTGCTCGAGTACACCTACGGCGACGACTACCTGACCGCCCGGGAGGCGCACCGCTCGGCTCATCTCGCAGCAGCGTGGGCCGCCGTCGAGCGCGGAGAGCTTCTGCTCGGAGGCGCCGCCGGGGATGGTCCGTTCACCGGCCTCCTGATCTTCACCGGCGAGGACGCGCTCGAGACCGCGCGCTCCTTCGCCGCCGTCGATCCGTACGTCACGGAGGGCGTCGTCCGATCGTGGACCGCCCGCCCCTGGCGCACCGTCGTCGGAAACGACGCGGCCACGCCGGTGCGCCCGTAAGCGCAGCTCGACTCACCGACGCGGAACTACTGCAGGCAGAACTCGTTGCCCTCCGGGTCGCGCATCATGATCACGAACTCCTCGTAGGGACCCCAGTACCCGAGGAGCGTCTTCTCCTTGGTGGCGCCGAGGGCGATCAGGCGATCGCGCTCCGCTTCCAGCTCCTTACGCGACGCGCGGCGGTCGTCGAACGGCGTGATGTCGAGGTGCACGCGGTTGCGCTGCCGTCGCTCGTGCCGATACCGGCTGAAGTAGAACCGCTGATGCGCCGGATTCTGATCCCACGCTTCGGCGCGATCCGCGATCTCCTCGTCGGTCATCCCGGAGGCCTTGAGCTCTGCCACGTCCTCCGGATCCCAGCCGGTGGGTTCCGGGTAGCCCATCACGGCGCTCCAGAAGCGCGCCAGCTCGGTGGGATTCTCGGCGAAGAACGTCACGTTCGCGATCCGGGCGGTCATGCGTCGAGGATAGCGACCAGGCCGGTCCCGTGTCCCCCGCGAACGTTGCTCAGGCAGCCGCCTCGGTGACCTCCTGATTGCGGAAGTGACCGGCGAGCATCGCGATGAGTCCGGCTGCGGCCCAGCCGACGAGCACCAGCCACGGGAACGAGGCGTCCGCGTCGGGGAAGTAGCTCAGGTCGCGCACCAACGTTGCGGAGGCTCCCGGCACGAACCACTGACCGATGGCGCCCCACGGCCCGGCGAGGAACTGCACGGGCTGGGTGGCCGCCGAGAGCGGATTCCCTACGAGCATCGTGAGCACGGCCCCGACGGCGATCCCCGCCCTGCCGATCAGGGCGTTCATCCCCACGATGAACGCCGCCGTGGCGAACATCGAGAGTGCGATGGCGAGCGCATTCAGACCGAAGTCGCCCTGGAGCACACCGAACCAGCTCTGCATGATCGCGGCGACGCCGAGTCCGGCCGCCGCCGAGTAGACGACGACGGCGACGAGGCGCCGCCAGCTCCCGGCGACCAGGAGCGAGATCAGCACGCCGCCGAGCACCCCGCCGAGGACGAGGGGGAACGAGGCTGCCGTGATCCCGAGTCCCCGGGGGTCACCCGCAGGCAGAGGGACGACGTCGGTCACCGTCACCGTGATCTCCGGAGCGGTCGTGCCCGCGGGCGCCGTGCCCGCGGCGATCGCCTTCTGCACCGCGGCCTGGGCCTGCGCATTCGCCTGCTTCTGGAGGTTCGCGGCCAGCTGGCTCATGATCTGCGCGGGCGCAGCGCCGGCCGCGCTCGCGGTCAGGACCTCCGGCTTCGATCCGAGCACGATCGCGCCGTACAACTCACGGCTCTTGATGAGCCGCACCGCCTCGTCACGCGATGCTGTCGTGGTGACCGAGAACGCGCCGTCTCCCGCCGTCTCGAGCTGCTTCTCCACCTGAGCCGTCTGAGCGGAGTCACCGGTCACGGCGATGGGGAGGTCCCTCACGGACGAGGTGATGGTCGGCCACAGGAAGGCGAGCAGCACGACGACCACCGCTGCCGCCGCGCCGAGAGCGAGAAGGACGGATCGCGCCCAAGGGGTGTGCGGGATGACGGAAGGAGTCGACGACGGAGGCGTGGGTGGCGCGAGGTCGGGCGGTGTGGTCAGCGTGCTGTGCGACATGAGCGGCTCCAAAAAAAGCGAATGATCGTTCTTTATTATGAGGAGCAGCGTTCGATAGTGTCAAGAACGAGCATTCGTTTTGGTCGAGGAGGGTGGCATGCCGAAGGTCACGGAAGAACACCGGGCGGCGCGCAAGAAGCAGATCGTTCAGGCTGCGCTCCGCCGTTTCGCGCAGACCGGATTCGCAGCCACCTCGATGGCCGACATCATCGAGGAGTCAGGGCTCTCCGCCGGCGCGATCTACGGCCACTACAAGAGCAAGGACGAGCTGATCGAGATCGCCGTCAGCGAGATCCTCGACGCGCGCTTCCTCGAGCTGGCGCAGGAGCGCGCGACCGGCCACCTGCCGTCCCCCGGCGACGTCCTCCGCACCGTGATCGGCGGGCTCACCTCCCAGGTCGGGGAGCTCCAGCTCCTGGTGCAGATCTGGGGCCAGGTCCCGGTCAATCCCGAGCTGGGCGGCGTCGCGCGCACCATCGGGCACCGCGCCAGGGAGCTGTTCACCTCGCATCTCACCGCCTGGTACGCCCGCACTCGCGGGCTCGGCGACGACGACGCGGCCGCGCTGGCCCGCCGGTTCGCGCCGCTCTACGTCGGGATGCTGCAGGGCTATGTCACCCAGAGCGTGCTCTTCGACGACTTCGACGGCGAAGCCTACCTCTCGGCCGCCGGGGCGGTGGAGCCGGCCTGAGGGCGCCCCGCCAATCACGCCGCGGCGATCACCTCCTCGATGAGCGCCGCGGTCTCCGTCCAGTCCCTCACGGCACGCGTCGGGATGCCGAGCGCGAGCACCGGGTAGTCGTTGCCGTCCGGGTCGAGACGGTCCCCGACGAAGAGCATGTCCGAGAACGGGATGTGCGTGATCGCCGCGAGCCTCCTCATCCCGTAGGCCTTGTCCACGCCACGGCGCGTGATGTCGATGCTGGTCGAACCGCCCGCGCGCACCTCGAGTCCGGGCAGCCGGGACTGCACTGCCGTGCGCAGACTGCTGCGCCGCATTCCGGCCGGATCCCAGGCGGACTTCTCGGCGACGGGGGCGAACTGGCCAAGCGCGGAGAACGTGATCTGCGAGCCGCGGTCCTCCATGACCGGCCCCCACGTGCCCGCCTCCCACAATCCGAGGCGGGACGCCTCCTCCTCGACGACGGCAAGCGCTTCCTCCCGTTCGGCGTCGCTCAGGTTCTCGGCGTACCGGAGGCGCCAGCGGGCTCCGTCCCAGTTCAGGTAGCGCGTACCGCAGGTCGGCATGAGGTGGAGGCGTTCCAGCGGCGCCGACGCGGGCAGGCGGGACAGCAGTTGGTCCCGGAACTGCTCGAACCGGCCTCCGGAGATCACGCACACCTCCTTCACCTCGAGGAGGTGTCCGAGCAGCGCGGCCATCCGCGGGTGGACGGGCGACTTCGACGGGGCGAGGGTGTCGTCTAGATCGAAGGCGACGAGACGGGGCATCAGCGGGACCTTTCGTGGTCGAGTGGATGGGGTGGCGGGCCGGTACTCCCCCGCGCGACGAGTTCCCGGGGAAGAAGCGTGGGTTCGTGGGGTTCTCCACCGCCGATGCGGTCGGCCAGGAGGCGTCCGCACGCCCGGCCCCAGGCCTCGGCGTCGTTGCGCACGGCCGAGAGGGAGGGCGTGGTCGCGAGGGCGATCGGGCCGTCGTCGAGCGCGACGACCGACAGCTCCTGCGGGACGGCGATGCCCCGACGTTGGGCAGCCTGCATCCCGCCGACGGCGAGGATGCCGCTCTCATAGAGGATGGCGGTCGGCGCGGCCCCTCCATCGAGGAGACGCACTGTGGCGACCGCCACCGAGGGCGGCGACGAGTCGGCACGAACCACGCGGGCGTCCAGGCCGAGGAGGCAGGACTCCTCGGCGAATGCGGCTGTCCGTCGGACCGAGCGGGCGAGCGACCCGTCGGCGACCAGAGCGATCCGCCGGTGGCCCAGCTCGTGCAGGTGACGGATCGCCAGCCGCATCCCCTCCGCGTCGGCCTCGGGCTCCCCCGCATCGTCGGCCACCACGAACGGCAGACCGAGAGCCGTCAGAACGTCCGGACGCTCGTCGCCGATCCGCATGCCGAGGAGAAGGGCGACGTCGACCTGGGAGTCACGCGCGAAGGCGGAGTAGACCTCCTGCTCCTCCACGCCCGCCGTGACGACGCGGACGACGAGGACGGCGCCGGTCGCGGCGAGCGCATCCCCGAGCCCGTAGAGGAACCCGGCCAGATCGGCGTCCGCTCCCGAACTGTCTGTGCGGATCACCACGCCCGCACTCCGCGGCCGGCGCGTCGAGAGCGCCCGGGCGCGGGAGTTCGGACGCCAGCCGAGCTCTCGCGCCGCCCGGACGATGCGGTCGGTCGTCACCTGGCTGAGCCCGCTTCGACCGTTGAAGACGAACGAGACGGCGCTCTTGGAGACGCCGGCCCGGGCTGCGACGTCGGCGATGGTGATGCGCCGCTCACCCGGAACGGGGACGGCACCCGAGGCGGGATCCGGACCCGAACCGGCTCCCACCTCGGCGCCCCCTCCGTTACCGCGCCACGGCCCACGGGCCGTTGGCATCACCCGGAGCCTGGTTGCGGGTCCACCACTTCGCGACATAGACGACGCCTTTATAGGTGGCCCGGTCTCCCGCGGAGAAGATGCGCGACGGCGTCCACAGCGCGGTGCCGTCCGGTGCGGTGGCCATCTCCTGCCAGGGTCCCGTCACCGACCCGGGGACATCGCCGCGGCTGTACCAGCCGGCCAGGAAGGTCTTGCCCTGGTACACGACGGTGTCGCCTGCGGCGAAGACGCGGGACGGCGTCCACGCGGCGGCTCCGCTCTCGGTCATCGCCAGTTCCTGCCAGGCTCCGGTGTTGCTGAGCCCGGGCTGCTCGCCCCTCGTGGACCACCCCGCCTTGTAGACGGAACCCTTGTAGCTGACGATGTCGCCCGTCTTGTACGACGTCGTCTTGCTCCAGGCGGCAGGCAGTACCACCGTGACGGTGAGTGTCGTGCTGGCACCGGCGACCGTGTCACTCCCGCTGTAGGTCGCGGTCAGCACGTGGTCACCCGCTGCGAGACCGGGCGGCAGGGTGAACGTGGCGACCCCGCCCGTCAGGGATGCGACCCCACGGTCCTTGTCGCCCTCGGTGAGAGCGACCTTTCCGGTCACCGGGAGCGGTGACGTGACCGTGACGGTGACCGTCGCCGCCGTCCCCCACGTCGTGCTGACAGCGGGTGCGCTGACGACGGCGGTGGCGCGCAGACCGTCGAGAGCCGCCTTCAGCGCAGCGGTGCTCGCGTCGATCGCGGGCTGGGTGGCGTCAGCGGCCGTGAGCGTCGCCTTCGCAGCCTCCAGCGCGGGCAGCACGGGCGACCAGGTGGCCGGCGTGTACACCGTGCTGTCGAGACCGTTTGCCCGATCCACCTGTGCCTGCAGTGCGCTCTTGTCGACCGCCACCGTGACCGGGCAGCGGACGAACTCGTCCCCTGCACTGTGCACGAGCACGATGGACGTGCTGCCGGGCGCCCCGGTCTTCAGGCCGACGGAGACCGTCCCATCGGCGGCCGCCTGGGGTGCGGACGCCACCGCCGCGACGGACGGGTCGAGCGAGTACGCCGTGAAGGAGTCGCCGTCGACGAGCGGGGTGACGGTCGCGGCGAGGGTGGCGGTGCTGTCCCTGTCCGCGTTCACCGGCGCCGGGCACGCCAGGCTGTATCCGCCGTAGACCTCGAACTCCCAGATGTTGAGTCCGTACTTGGTCGCCGGCGACCCGATGACGCGGACGTACCGTGCCTCTGCCGTCCGGAACGAGGTGCTGTCGCGGCGGTGGTCGGCGGTGCCGGTGTTCTGCACGCGCGCCAGCGGCGTCCAGTCGCTGCCGTTCACCGATCCCTCGAGCTGGTAGTCGGTGGAGTTGCCGCTCTCCCACTCGACGACCGCCTGAGACACCGGACGGACCGTGCCCAGGTCGACCTGCAGCCAGTTGCGGTTGGTGTACGGCGCCGTGCCGGAGGGCCGGGCGGAAGACCACTTGGTGGTCTTCGAGCCGTCCGTCGCCGCCGGCGCCTGCACGTTCGCGAGGTTGTTGTACACGCTGTCGGCGGTGGTGGGCTTCCCGAGAGCGAGGTTCACGCGCCCCGTGGTCACCGGTGCGGTGGTGATGGCACTGTCGCCGAACACCTCGAACTCCCACACCGAGACGCCGTAGGTGGTGAGCGCCCGCTTCACGGTCTGCATCCGGACGTAGAGTCCTGTCGCGTTGAGCGCGACGAGGTCCGTGCCGCCATCGCTTCCGGCGGCCGGCGTCGTGTAGGCGTCGCGCCAGGTGCTGCCGTCATCCGAGACCTGGATCTTGTACTGGCTGGCGTAGGACGCCTCCCAGAACAACCTGACCGCGCCGATCTTCCGGACGCTGCCGAGGTCGACCTGGAGCCACGAGGTATCCGGCGATCCGGTCCTGTCGGCGATCCAGCGGGTGGTCGCGTTCCCGTCGGTCGCGCTCGCCGGACTCGTCCCGTCCGAGGCGGTAGTCGGCGCGCCGAGCGCGAGGTTCGCGCGGGCGAACGCGGAGAACTCGGTCACCGTGTAGGAGCCGCCTCCCGGTCCGTCCAAGGGCAGGATGCGGACGAAGTTCGCCGCGACCGCCGGGAAGTCGACGTGCTGGTGTCCTCCCGTGCCGTTCTGCACCAGCGACTGGTCGGTCCAGGTCGTCCCGTCCAGAGAGGTCTGGATGAGGAAGCGCGTGGCGTAGTCGGCGCCCCAGTCGATGTCCGCGCCCATGGCGTAGGTGCCGGCGGCGAGCCGCTGGCTCAGCCATGGCGCCGCACCGGACGACTGCCACGCGGTCGTCTGGTCGGCGTCACCCGCACGCGAGGGGCCGTGGCCCGCGACCGAACCGCTCGCCGTGTAGGGCGAGCCGTCCGAGTCGTCCGCCACCAGCGGCTCCGTGACGGTCTTTCCGAGGTTCGCACCGGCGCCGAGCACGAAGGTGCCGCGCGACGCCGACGCGCTTCCGCTCAGCGCCACATCCACGAGCAGGCCGGGCTGACTGGGGTTCGACAGACTCAGGACCGGGGTGCCGGTGGACTCGTCGAGCATCACGATGCTCGGCTGGCTCACCGAGAGCGTGCGGCCGTCGCCGAGGTCGAGCGAGCCGGCGCGGTAGAACGTCGCCATCGTCCGCTTGAGCCCGGGATGCTGCACCGCCTGCACCGAGGTGTCGTTGCGGAGGATCTTCACGGCCGGGTTCGCCGCGTAGGCCTGGGTCTGCGCGGCCGACTTCGCCGGCAGCACGATGTACTGGTATCCGGCGGCGCTCGGCTTCGTCCCGTGATCGAAGTACAGCGTGAACGCGTCGTGGCTCTCCGGCTGGTCGCCGTAGTAACTGCCCGTCTGCGTCTTGTCGGACACGGTCACAGCCTGGTCGGACGGGAACACGTACCCGACCTTGTCGTTGTACGCCCACGACGGATCGGCGACGACCTTCCCGTCGGTGCCGGGAGCGACCTTCTGGCCGTCGACCGAGGCGTTGTCCTTCGCGGCGACCTGGTTGACCGTGGTGTGGATGGGCGCGGTCGAGGACGACTGGATGCCCGCGCCGAGCGCCACCATCTCGTCGTCGAAGTAGTAGTAGCTCTTCTGCGCCTGCGTTCCCGCGCGGTCGAGGCTCTCCACGCTCGCGCCGTAGGTGCCGTCGGAGACGCCGCCGGTGAACGCGCCGCCGTTGGCGGAGCGGCCGTCCTTGCCGAGCGTGGTCTCCTTCACGTAGGGCACGGTCGTGCCGGGGTAGTGGTACCAGTCGAACGCCGGTCCGAGGTCGGTGTACTCCTTGTTCGTCACCTGGATCGCCGTCGTGCCCGTGCGATTCCAGACGATCTCGTTGCCGACGTCCTTGCGGAGGGTGGAGCGGTACTCGCTTCCCACGGTCCGGCTCGAGTTCAGACCGGTCACGATGCCGTAGTCGGCCCGCTGGTGCGAGGAGAACTCGGAGCGCCAGAAGTACTTGTCGCCGGTGACGCCATTGCCGGCCGTCTTCCCGCGGATGTTGTCGGCCATCTGCCGGTATGCCGTCGCGTAGAGCGGGTCGGTGCGCGCCATCCGGTCGAGCGGATCGAGGAACACGGCGCCGTAGCTGGTCACCCCGTCGACCGTGGTCGCCGGCCGGTAGAGGAGGTACAGCATCTCGATCTCGCCGCGGATCAGCCAGCGGGTGCCGTCGACGATGTAGAACGCGATCGTGTCCAGCTGGTCGCGGGTGAAGGCCAGGCTCGTGCCGCGGGCGGAGTCCGCCCACATCGCCACCATGGTGAACAGGGCCATCCCGTAGCCCTCGCTGTAGAGCTGCGCGCCGTGCGCCCAGAACGTCGCATCAGGCTGCACCGCCTCCTGCACCGTGCCGGAGTCGTCGACCGCCACCGTCTGCACCATCGTGGCGAATCCCGCCGTGATCGCGGCGGCGTCGCGGGTGGCGAGCGCCTTGTACAGGTAGTCGGAGGTGCGCCAGGCGCCGTTCGCCCCGGCCGGGTCCAGCCTGCCCTGGTTGTGCTTGATCGCCAGGGCTGCGGCATCGGCGCTCAGCTCGTCGCCGACGAAGATCGAGATGCGGCCCATCGCGATCGACTCGCCGATCTCGGTCTCCCACCAGTTGGTGTTCCCCGGGTTCGCCTGATCCCAGTACGCGAGCGCGCGCTCCTCAGCGGCGATCAGCGCGGGGTCGTGGTAGCCCTTCGCCGACGACTCGCGGTAGGCCTGCGCGATGGCGACCATCCGGTAGAGCGCCTTGTAGGCATCCCACGTCTTGCCGTTCGCCGAACTCGTCGTGTCCTGGTAGTTCACGTCGGACCACGAGCCGTCCGCGTTCTGCGAGGCGACGTAATCGAGCGCGTTGCTGGTCTGCGCCAGGTAGATGCCGTTGGCGATCTGCACCTCATCCCCCTGGCTCAGGTAGTAGTCCTGCAGCCGGGTGACGATCGTGGAGACGTCTGTCTGCAGGTCCGCCGCCTGGGCGGGGGCTGCGAAACCGGCCGCGCTCAGGAGGGCGGCGACGAGGAAGGCCACGAACGCGGAGAGGCGCGAGCGGCGGAGGAGCGTTGGACGTGGAGCGTTCGGGTCTTCGGGATGACGCGTCATTGCGTTGGACTCCTTGTTCGCTGGGGGTGGGTCAGGGGATGCGGACGAGCCGGGCGACGCAGATCCGCGTGTCGGCTGCGCCGTAGAAGACGACATGCTCTCCGTCGATCTTCTCGATCGCCGTGGGGAACAGGACGTTCGCCACGGTTCCCGCGGTCTCGTCCGCGGTCTCCGGGGCCATCAGGGGCTCGCTCGTGCGGGCGAGCACGCGCGAGGGGTCGTCGGCGTCGAGGAGCATGGCGCCGACCACGTAGCGGACGGTGAACGCCTGGGGCACGAACGATCCGCCCGGCAGGGTGCCGGTGACGCCGTGGTGGAGCAGCAGCCAGCCCTCGGGTACCCGCAGCGGAGCGGGGCCGGCGCCGATCTTCAGGGCCTCCCACTCGTATTCGGGGCCTGCGACGAAGCGGTGGCCGCCGGGACGGGTGAGCGCCGTGATGTCCTGCACGGCGTCGTCCACCGGCACGTACGAGATCCAGATGCTCGCCCGGTCGTCCGTCACGCCCGCCGGAAGCGGCGGCTGCTCGTCCGGCCGGACGAACCCGAAGTCCCACATGGGCCGGTGCAGCATGGCGAAGCTCGGGCGGCCCTCCGGGTCGGGCACGACCTCCGGGAAGAACACGACGTCCTTGTTCGGAAAGAGGTTGAGGTCGGTGTCGAGGGCGTCGTCGTAGGCGAACTGGATGGGGCCGAGCCGCCTCCACTCGCGGCCGTCGGTCGACACGGCGAGAGCCGGCTTCGGTCCGAGCGGCCCGAACGCGACGTAGCTCATCACGTGGACGCCGAGGTCGTTCAGCGGGGTGATGCGCGGGTCCTCCACGCCGCCGTGGGCCGTGCCGTGCTCCCATCCCCGCTGCGCCTGGAGGGCGATCTCGAGGTCCGCGACGCCGGTCGGCACACCGTCCGTCACGACGACGCGCGCCCGCCCGATCCGCGACACGTTGTGCTCGGCGACCAGCCGCGGGAAGAGGTGCACCGTGCCGTCCGGGTCCTGCACGGTCGCGGGGTTCAGCACACCCTCGACCTGGCGCGGGTCGGCCGGGTCGGGCTCCATGACGATGCCGATGCGCTCCAGTGCATAGGGGATGGCGACGGCGGTGGCGGGGGTGGTGGTGGACAACAGGACCTCTCTAGCGGATGGGGTGATGCGTGGACGGGGTCAGCCCTTGACGGCGCCGACGACGCCGTTGACCAGGTAGCGCTGGATGAAGATGTAACCGACGATCAGCGGGGCGGCGACGATGAAAGTCGCGGCCGCGAGCAGCGGCCACTGGTTGCCGTACGTCCCCTTGAAGGCGTAGAGCCCGACGGTCACCGGGAACTTGGTGGGGTCGGCGAGCAGGACGGTCGCGAGGATGATCTCGTTCCAGATCCACACGGCCTGCAGGATGAACACGGTCACCAGCGCCGGACGGGCCAGCGGCAGGATGAACGTGAAGAGGTAGCGCCAGTAGCCGACGCCGTCCATCGCGGCCGCCTCATCGAGTTCGCGCGGGATGGACTTCACGAACCCGCTCAGCAGCAGGGGCCCGACGCCGACACCCACACCGACCAGCAGGATGTAACCGAGCTGCGTGTCGTAGAGCCCGAGCCGAAGCAGCAGCTGGAACTGGGTGATCAGGGCGTTGGGCAGGAACAGCACCAGCACGAAGACGATGGACCAGTACTTCGCGCCGCGGACGTACCCGCGTGCGACGGGGAACGCCAGCACCAGGGTGAGGAGGGTGCCGATCGCCGACCCGGCCGCCGTATAGAGGACGCTGTTCAGTATGTACGCGCCGAAATCGCCCTTCTCCCACGCGGTCGCGAAGTTGCCCCACTGCGGGTTGGAGACGATCCCGACCGGGTTCGCGACGAACTCGGCCTGCGACTTCAGCGCGGTGTTGAGCAGGTACAGCAGCGGGAAGAGGAACACGACCATGAGGATCAGCGCGCAGATGTACGCGCCGATCGGCCGGCGCCGGCGACGGCGCGACACCGTGGTGCGGTGTGGGCCGGATGCCTCCTGCAGCGACTCGGTCGTCGGGGTCGTCACCTGTTCGGTGGTGGTCGTCACAGTCTCGCCTCCCGTCGGCGGAGAATCAGCAGAGCGATGATCGAGACGATGGCCACCAGGAAGAACTGGACCATCGACACGGCCGCCGCATAGCCCTGCGACTGCGACAGCGTCGTCCCCGAGGCGCCGCCGAAGCCCTGCACGTAGACGAGCAGGGAGAGCACCTGGGTGGAGCGGTTGTTCGGACCGCTGAGCACGTAGATGAGCTGGTAGCTCTGGAGCGCGTTGACGATGCCCAGCAGGACGTTCGCGGTGATGGACGGCGCCAGCAGGGGGATGGTGATGCTGCGGAAGCGCTGCCAGCCGCTCGCCCCGTCGATCTCCGCCGCCTCGTTGAGCTCCTCCGGAACGGCCTGGAGGCCGGACAGGAAGATGATGACCGAGACGCCGAGCACCATCCACACCTGGACGAGGATCACCAGGGCAAGCGCCAGCTTCGGGTCGCCGAAGAACGCGGAATGGCCGCCGAAGAGGCCGAGCACGGATGCGGCCGGTCCGCCGCTCACGTTGAAGATCAGCGACCAGACCAGCCCAGTGACCGTCACGCCCAGGATCGTGGGCATGAACACCACGGCCCGGTAGAAGTCGCGGCCCTTCAGCCGGCGGTTGAGGAGCACCGCGACGGCCAGGGCGACGACGATCTGCAGCGCCGTGCTCACGACGGCGAAGATGATCGTGTTGCGCAGGGCGTTCGCGCTGTCCGCCCACTTGGCGGGCGAGAAGAAGTCGACGTAGTTCTGCAGGCCGACGAAGTTGATCGGGAGGCCGGGGAGGCCGCGCAGGTCGGTGAGCGAGGCGATCAGCACGCCGACCGCCGGAACGAAGCCGAAGATGCCGAGCAGCAGCATCCCGAGCCCGAAGGTGACGCGGACCGGCGTGCGACGGGGGAAGGGGAACGATTCAGTCATGTGTCTCTCGACTCCCGGGAGGGTGGCCGGCCCGTGGTCGGCCACCCTCCCGGCAGAGGGTCAGCCGGCGGCCGACCACGCCTTCTGCGCGGCCTCGGCGGCCTGCTCGGGCGTTGCGGAGCCGAGCGGGCTCAGCGCCGGGTAGTTGAACGGGAAGACCGCGTCCTGGCCCGCCTTGTTGTTGGCGAACCAGACCTGGTCCCAGGCGGGCTCGTACGACTTGGTGTAGCCGCCGATCGACTGGAGGAACGCGCTGGTGGAGATTCCGGGCTGGGCCGATGAGAAGCCCGACTTCTGCAGGAACAGCTCGTAGTTCTTCTTGTCGGAGAAGAACTTCAGCCATGCGAGCGCCGCCGTCTTGTTCTTCGCCGAGGTCGGGACGGCGAGCTGGAGCTCCGTCTTGCCGTTGAGCAGCGCGTTGTCCGCCGCGTCGTCGGAGCCCGGGAACGGGAAGTACCCGTAGTCGAACTTCTTGGCGACGGCCGCGTCGATGGTCGGCTGGTCCCAGGTGCCGTCGACGGTCATGGCGAAGTCACCTGCAGCGAAGCCCGACGGGATGGATGTGTAGTCGGCTCCCGCCGCTCCCTCCTGCGAGTTCTGCAGCACGTACTCGGTCTGCTTCAGCACCTTGACCTCGGTCGGATCCGTGAGCTTGGCCTTGTTCGTCCAGAGGTCCTTCGCCAGCTGCTGCTTGTCGGCAAGGGTCGGGTAGTTCGCCGTGACGGAGGCGAGCATCGGCAGCCCGGCGGGCCAGCTGTCCTTTCCGCCCATGCCGAACGGCGTGACGCCCTTGGCCTTGAGCGCGTCGACCACAGCGGTGAACTCGCTCCAGGTCGTCGGGATGGTGAGCCCGTTGTCGGCGAAGATCTTCTTGTTGTAGAAGACGCCGGTGTAATAGCTGACGCCGGTCGGGACCGCGTACTGCTTGCCGTCGATCGCCTGCGTCTCGAGCAGGGTCGGCGTGTACTGCTTGAGGAACGACTCGGCCGTGAGGTCGACCAGGCCGCCCGCCTTGGCGAGACGAGCGTCATCGGTGGCCGCGTCCTTCGCGTACGACGGCGTCTCCATCAGGCCCTTCACGACGAAGAGGTCGAGGTTGCCCGCCGTGAGCCGCGACGACTTGGTCGCGGGGTAGTTGTCGTTCGAGACGGTGGAGAAGACGACGTCCACCTTCGGGTACTGCTTCTCGAAGGCCTCGTTGATCGCCCGGAAGCCGGCGTCCGTGGCGTCGCTGCTTGAGACGAGAAGCTGCAGCTTCCCGCTCGGCTCTCCATCTGTCGATCCGCCGCCGCTGGAGCAGGCGGCGAGTGCGCCGATCGTGGCGGCGGCGACCGCGCCGGCGATCAGCCGCCGGCCCAGGGTCGCGCCGCGCAACCTCTTCGTTGCCATGTGTTGTCTCCTCGTCGAGTCCGGGATGTGTATGCAGGTGATTCGGGTTACAAAAACGTTTCGGTTCTGCGACCGCAGATCACCGAAACGTTTCGGTGACGACATGGTGGCACGCCACAGCATGCAAATGCAAGCCGCCCGGGCAGACCGCCCGTATCGCGATCAGCGCTGCGAGCGCGCGGGCCCCGTCGAATCGCGGACGATCATCTCGGCGTCGGGGATCCGGACGTCGTCGACGACGCCCTCCTCGATCAGATCGACGAGCATCCTGCCCGACTCCCTTCCCAGCGTCCGCGGCGAGGTGTGCACCGTGGTGAGGGACGGCCGCACGTAGGTGCCGAGCCGGATGTCGTCGAAGCCGGCGACCGACAGCTGCCCCGGCACATCCACGCCGAGGTGCTGCGCCTGGGCGATCAGGCCGATGGCAGACAGGTCGTTCGCGCACATCACCGCGGTGGGAGGGTCGGCCGAGTCGAGCAGGATGGATGCGGCAGCCGCCCCGCCGAGGTAGGTGAACTCGCCGGGGACCACCGGTCCGGGCTCCAGTCCCAGCTCGCGCAGGCCTGCACGCCAGGAGTTCTCGCGCTCCACCGAGTGCGTCATGTTCGGGCGGCCGCTGACGTAGGCGATGCGCCGGTGCCCGAGGTCGACCAGGTGCCGGAGGGTGGCCCGGATCCCGGCATCGGGGTCCTCGCGTACTGCGGGGATCGGGAAGCCGCTGCCCGGGTTGATGGCGACGGCGGGCAGCCCGAGCCGCTGGACCAACGCGATGCGCGGGTCGTCGACCTCCAGGTCGTTGATGAACACGCCGTCGACGCGACGGTCGGCCGCGAGCTTCTCGTACCGCTGGAGCACCTTGTCGGATTCGGCGCTGATCTGGAGGACGAGCGCGTACCCGCGGGGATCGATCGCATCCTCGATGCCGCCGATGAACCCGCCGAAGAACGGGTCGAGCTCGAGCACATCCGGATCCCGGTGCAGGACGAGCCCGACGGTGAACGCGCGCCGCCCGGACAGGCTCTTGGCCCGGAGCGAGGGGACGAAGCCGAGTTCCGACGCGATCCGGATGATGCGCTCGCGCGTGACGTCCGAGACCCCGGGCCGCCCGTTGAGCGCGCTCGAGACGGAGCTGATCGCGACGCCGGCCTTGTTCGCGACGTCGACGATCGTCACCCGCTCATCGCCCACCGACCCGCCTCGCCTTCCGCCCTGCATCGAGCGACGGACATCCTATGCCGAAGAGGGCGGCGGGCGCTCCTTAGCGTCTCTCAGCCGCGCCGCGGTTTGCGCGGCGGCCGGGCGTCGTCCTGCCACGAGCCGGCCCGACTGGCGCCTCGCCCGCGATCGGGACGGAGCTGGATGAGCTTGCCGCCGATCCGCGTGCCCGAGAGCCGCGACAGGGTGTCGCCCGGGAGGTCGGCCGGCAGCTCGACGATGGAGAACTCGGGCATGATCCGGATGTGCCCGAAGTCCTCGCGGCTCAGGCCGCCCTCGTTGGCGAGCGCACCGACGATCTGGCGCGGCTCCACCTTCTGACGCTTGCCCACCTCGAGGCGGTACGGCGCCATGGGCGTGTCGTTCCGCTCCCGGCGCCCCGGACGGTCGGAACGGTCGCCGCGAGCGCCCCGGCCGCCCGCGCGGTCGGCGCCGCCGGCCCGGTCGCCGCGCGACTCGCGCTCCACCGGCTGCGACAACTCGTCGCGTTCGCTGAGCAGCAGCGGCTCGTCGCCCTGCGCGACCACGGCGAGCGCCGCCGCCACATCCGCTTCTGGCACGTCGTGGTGCTCGACGTAGTGGGCGATGATGTCGCGGAAGCGCGAGATCCGCTCCTCCTGGGCGAGCGCCTGGGTGATGGCGTCGTCGAAACGGGCGAGGCGCGTGACGTTCACGTCGTCGACGCTGGGCAGCTGCATCTGCGTGAGCGGCTGACGGGTAGCCTTCTCGATCGCGGTCAGGAGTCGGCGTTCGCGGGGCGTCACGAAGCTGATCGCCGCGCCGCTCCGGCCGGCGCGCCCGGTGCGGCCGATGCGGTGCACGTACGACTCGGTGTCGACCGGGATGTCGAAGTTGACGACATGGCTGATGCGCTCGACGTCGAGGCCGCGAGCCGCGACATCGGTGGCGACCAGGATGTCCAGCTTGCCCGATTTGAGCTGGTCGACCGTGCGCTCCCGCTGGGCCTGCGCGACGTCGCCGTTGATGGCCGCGGCCGAGTAGCCGCGGGCACGAAGCCGCTCCGCGAGCGTCTCGGTCTCGTTCTTGGTGCGGACGAAGATGATCATCCCCTCGAAGTTCTCCACCTCGAGGATGCGCGTGAGCGCGTCGACCTTCTGCGAGTACGAGACGACGAGGTAGCGCTGCGTCGTGTTCGCCGAGGTGGTCGTCTTGGACTTGACGGTGATCTCTTCGGGGTCGTGCAGGTACTTCTTGGAGATGCGCCGGATCTGCGCGGGCATCGTCGCCGAGAAGAGGGCGACCTGCTTGTCGTCCGGCGTGTCGGCGAGGATGGTCTCCACGTCCTCCGCGAAGCCCATCTTCAGCATCTCGTCGGCCTCGTCCAGCACCAGGTACTTCAGCTGGGAGAGGTCGAGGGTCCCCTTCTCCAGGTGGTCCATGATGCGGCCGGGCGTTCCGACGACGATGTGGACGCCGCGGCGCAGCGCGGACAGCTGCACCCCGTATCCCTGCCCGCCGTAGACCGGCAGCAGGTGAACGCCCTTCATGTGCGTCGCGTAGCTCTCGAACGCCTCCGCCACCTGCAGCGCGAGCTCACGCGTGGGGGCGAGGACGAGCGCCTGCGGGCTCTTCTGCGTCAGGTCCAGGCGCGAAAGGATCGGCAGCGCGAAGGCGGCCGTCTTGCCGGTTCCCGTCTGAGCGAGGCCCACGACATCGCGGCCCTCCAGCAGCAGCGGGATGGTCGCGGCCTGGATGGCGGACGGCGTCTCGTAGCCGACATCCTTCAGTGCCTTCAGGACGGGCCCGTCCAGCCCTAGCGACGAGAAGGTCGGAGCGTCGTCGACGGTTTCGGGGCCGCTGTTCGCGGAATCTTGCGTGGTCACTGTCCCACGGTAGCCCCCGCGGGCGGATTCGGCGTGGGCGAAGCACGCCGGGTGCAGTGGAGGCACGGCGGAAGTGAGGGGCGCCGTGCCTCCACGTCTAGACGACGAGCGAGGCCGCGTCGGTCACGGCCGTGCCCGTCACGATCGGGGTCAGGTCCACATCGCGTCCGTCGATGCGGAACGAGTACCTGCCGGTCTGCTCGATGACGGAGGTCTCCTGCATGTACCGGGTCAGCTGCTCCCGTTCGCTCTCGTTCAGCCAGGCGATCGGGTCGGAGGTCGATCGGAACTCCAGGATGGCGGCCGTGTCGCGCAGCGCCCGCCGCTCGGCGTCGTCGAGCAGGCTCCGGATGCTGCGGAAGTACACGGCGTCGGGGTCGACCTCGTAGAGCCGCTTCATCCACGTGCGGTTGATGGATGACACGATCGAATTGCGGGCGCCCACTCCGGAGGGATCGCCGACCCGCTCCGCGTTGTCCCAGAACGCGCCGACGTCCGGCCCGACCCGCGCGCCATCGAAGACGCCGACGCTCGGGATCATCGGCACGCCGCATCCCAGCAGGTACACCGAGTCGCCGACCACCGAGCGGATGTGCTGGACCGCCTCCCGGTAGACGGCCTCCCGGTGAAGCGGAAGGCTGCGCCGTCCTGCCACCGCGCCGGCGTACATGAAGTCGAGTTTGAGGTAGCGGTAGCCCCAGCCGACGACCCTCTCGAACACCTCGCGCAGGTGGTCCTTGACCTCGTCCTGCGTCGTGTCGAGGGAGTAGTAGTGCGAGCCCCAGTTATAGCCGGTGACGAGCGGATGCCCGTCCTCCCCCTGCACGAGCAGGTCGGGACGGCTGCGGGCGAGCTCAGATCCGGGCAGCGCGATCAGCGGCGCCAGCCAGAGTCCTGGCGTGAATCCGGCGTCGGCGATCGTGCGGGCGGTCGCGCCCATCCCGGACGGGAACTTGGGGCCGGCGGTCCAGTCGCCGACGATCGGCTCCCAGCCGTCGTCGAGCTGGAAGACGTCGAACGGGTACCCGGCGAGGTCGGTGACCGTCCGGGCGACGAGCTCCTCGTCGATCCCCTCGAAGTAGGAGTACCAGCTGCTCCACACCGTCCCGGCGCGGCCGGTCCGCCGGCCGAGGCGCTGCGACACCAGATCGGCGTAGTCGGCGAACACCTGCCGCTCGGGACCGTAGGCGACGAACCAGTCGGCGGTGTCATCCTCGGCGCGCCCCCAGAGCACGTTGCGGTCGGCTCCGACACGCGGGGATCCGAGGCCGAGCGCCCCGAGCAGCAGGACGTCACCGTCGCTGCCCGCGACCGCTCCGACCGCCGCACCCGAGTGGCTGTGCGGGGTCTCGTTCGCTGCGTCGTCCGCGGTCAGCAGCCTGTTCGGGCTGTCCTTGATGCCGATGGTCTCGCCGTCGGTTCGCGCCCATCCGGACGGGCTCCAGGAGTTCCAGCCGTGCCGGTAGAACTCGGTGTCGCCGAAAGGATGCAGGAGCGCCACGGGACCGGACGGCACGACGAAGCCGCCCGGCACCGCCTCCGGTTGCCCCGAAACGTTGGCCGGGATGCGGAGGCCGGCGAAGTCGAAGGTGTACAGCATGCTCTGCTTTCTGGGGAAGGGCCCTGGGGCCGGTCGGAGGGAGCGGGGCGGCCCGGTGGCCGCCCCGTCCGTGCGCTACTTGAACAGCGCGTTGACCTGGTCGTTCGCCTTGCCCAGCGCGGACTTCGCGTCCTGCTGGCCGAGGGCGACGCTCTGGATCGCGTCCTGAACGATCTGGCTGATCTCGGTGCCGTGATAGCTGATCGGGATGATGAACGTGCCGTCCTTCGCCTGCTGCTCGTCGAGGAAGACCTTGGCGTTCAGGCCGTCCTTCTCGCGCACCTCCGCCGACTTCTCCGAGGCCTCCTTGATGGCCGGGAAGACGACTCCGGTGGCCGCGACGGTGTTCTGGCAGTCCGCCGAGGCGAGGTACTTGACCCACTTCCAGGCCTCGTCCTTGTGCTTGCTCCCCGCGTAGATGGCGTCGGAGAGTCCGTTGATCGCGGACTTCCGGCCCTCGGGCCCGATCGGGAGCGGCGCGAAACCGAACTGGTCGGTCTTGCCCTTGTACGACGACAGGTTGAATGAGCCGAGGGTGGTCAGAGCGCCGCCGTTGTTGGCGAGCACCTCGGACCGGGCCAGCGTCGACTGCACGTCGAGCTTCGGGGCGTACCCCTTGTCGGAGAGGTCGGCGAGCCACTGGACGGTCTCGGTGAGCTTGGAGTCGTCGTAGTGGAACTTCGTGCCGAAGGGGTTCTTGTTCGCGTAGGTCCAGCCGTTGGAGTAGGCGAAGTTGCCCCAGCCGTTCTGGCCCTGCGAGCCGTCGGCCCACTCCGGCAGGAAGCCGTAGACCTTGACGTTGTTCTTGTCGAAGGCGGGGTCGAGTCCGTTGTGGCCGTTCTTGTCGACGGTCAGCTTGGCGATGGTCTGCTCGAACGTGCCGCCGTCCTGCGGGTTCCAGGTGAGGTCGGCCAGGGATGCCTCATCGATGCCCGCGGCCTTCAGATCGGCCTTGTTGTAGACGAGGCCCATCGTGTCCCAGTCCTTCGGCAGACCGTAGCGGGCGTCCCCGACCTTCCAGAGGTCGGCGAGGCCGTCGACGTACTGGCTGAGGTCGACCGTGTCCTTCTCGACCATCGGCTGGATGTCGACGATCTGCTTGTCCTGCACGAACTGCGGATAGTACGAGGCCTGGTCCACCCACACGTCCGGGGCGCTGCCCGCCGCAATCTGGGTGGAGAGATTCGTCCAGTACTGGCCCCAGGCCGACTGGCTGATCTTGATGGTGATGTTGGGGTTCTCCTTGGTGAACTGCTCGGCGCACTGCTGGTAGGCCGGCACCTGCGTGTCGTCCCACATCCAGTACTGCAGGGTCACCTTGTCGTTCGAGCCGGACCCGCTGGACGAACACGCGGTGACTCCGGTGAGCAGTGCGGCGGCGACGGCTATGGCGGCGACGCGACGGACCTTGGTCATTGGTTTCTCTCTCTGTGTGGGTGGTGCATCGGGATGGGGGTTCAGAAGGTGGGGCTGGTCATTTGATGCCGGTGAAGTTGAGCGACTCGACGATCCGCCGGCCGAGGAAGATGAGCAGGATGAGCACGGGGATGACGGACAGCGTCGAGCCGGCCATCAGTCCCGTCCAGTCGGGCTGGGTGTTGGGCGACTGCTGCAGGTACACACCGAGGGCGACGGTCATGGTGCGGACGCTCTCGTCGCGTCCGATCAGGAGCGGCCAGAGGTAGTCCTTCCACGCCCAGACGACGGTGATGAGGCCGATCGTGATGAGCGGACCGCGGCTCATCGGGAGGGCGATGCGCCAGAACACGCGAGCCTTGCCCGCGCCGTCGAGCATCGCCGCCTCCTCCACATCCACGGGGATGTTGAGGAAGAACTGGCGCAGGAAGAAGAGCGCGAACGGGGTCATCAGCAGGCTCGGCGCGACCATCCCGAAGATGTTGTTGAGGAGGCCCAGGTCGCGGACGAGGACGAAGTTCGGCAGCAGCGTGAAGATGCCGGGGACCATGAGCGCGGCGATGAGCACGGCGAACAGCGCGTTGCGGCCGGGGAACCGGAGCCGCGCGAACGCGTACCCTCCCATTGCGCAGAACAGCGTCTGGAAGAACCCGATGAGGGAGCAGTAGATGATCGAGTTCCACAGGTACAGGAGGAAGTTGATCGACGCGCCGGATCCGCCGGCGGCCTGGTCCTGCGCCGGCGTCAGGAAGCCGAGCACGCGCGCGAAGTTGATCAGGGTCGGGCTGCCGGGGAAGAGCGAACCGGAATCCCGGATGACGTCCGCGGCGGGCGTGAGCGCCGTCTTCAGCATCCAGTAGAAGGGGAACAGGGTCAGGACGAGCGAGATGATCAGGACCGCCCAGCCGAGGGCGCGACCGATCGAAAAGCGGCGGCGGATGGTGTCGCGCGCGGGACGGGAGGGCTGCTCCGCGCCGGGAGTGAGGACGGGTGTCACGGGTCGTGTCATGGTCATGGTGTGGTCCTAGGCGAGCTGGGATTCGGAGGCGCGGAGGAGGCGCAGCTGGACGGCCGTGAGAACGCCGAGGATGACCACCAGGACGATCGCCATGGTCGCGGCGTAGCCCATGTGGAAGAAGTTGAAGGCCTGTTGGTAGATGTAGTAGTAGATGACCCGTGTCGCGTTGACCGGGCCTCCCTTCGTCGTGATCGCCACGGTGTCGAAGATCTGGAACGAGCCGATCAGCGAGACCACGAGCACGAGGGCCATCACCGGGCGGAGCAGCGGGAGCGTGATGCGGGTGAACAGGCGCCACTCCCCCGCTCCGTCGAGCGAGGCGCTCTCGTACAGATCGGCCGGGATCTGCAGCATCCCCGCGTAGAACAGGAGCGCCGTGTAGCCGGTGAAGGCCCACGTGTTGACGATCGAGATGGTAGGGATGCCGAGCGCCGGGTTGGTGAAGAAGCCGACCGCGGGGAAGCCCATCGACGTGATCAGGTGGTTCACGAAGCCGAGGTTGGTGTCGAGCAGCCACAGCCAGACCAGGCCGACGGTGACGTTGGGAACCAGCCACGGCAGCAGCAGGGTGGTCCGCAGCATCACCGAACGGGTGAGGCGGTGCATGAGCGCCGCGAGGAGCAGTGCGAGGACGGTCTGCGTCGTGACGTTGACGATCACGTAGTAGAGCGTCACGCCCATCGAGTTCCAGAACTCCTTGTCCTGGAGAACGGCGGTGTAGTTCTCGATGCCGACGAACGTCGGGTCGCCCAGCAGGCTGTAGTCGGTGAACGACCACCACACTCCGCGGACCGTCGGGTAGAGGTAGAAGACCGCGAAGCCGATCAGGACCGGCGCGATGAAGAGCCAGGCGACTCTGCGGTCGTCCCGCCGGCGGCGTACCGTCGGCGCGCCGCCCGTCCGGTGCGCGGCTCTCGGGAGCAGGGCTGTCATGGCATCCTCTCGGCGCCGCGGACGTGCTGCCGTCGTTGGCGCGATTCGGGTGGATCGGCCTGCGAGCGATTCGCTGGCCGCTGGTTCGTCTATCCGCGGTAAAGTCGGGTGGACGGGTTAATTATGCAAGTTGCCGTTATAAAGCGCAAGAGTGAGGATCACATGGCTCGAGAGGCCCTTATCCGCGGTGTCGAACCCGCCGTCGGCAGCCGCTCCCTGCTGCGGCGGATGAACTCGTGGGGCATCCTGCGCGCGGTGCTCGAGCGTCCGCAGACGATGCGCGACCTCGCGGCGGACTCCGGGCTGTCCCGCACGGCCATCGACGCGATCATCACCGACCTGACGGACGCCGGCTGGGTCGTCGCGTCGGACAGCTCCCCCGCCGGCCGTCTGGGGCGCCCGGCGGCCACGTATCGCCCGGCACCCGGACTCGGGCACTTCCTCGCGCTCGACATCGGCGCCAACCACATCTACGCCGTCGTCACCGACTTGACCGGGCAGGTGCGCGGCCACCGCACAACGGCGACGGCAGAGTCGGACGCCGCCGAGAAGCGGATCGCGACGGCACTCCAGGTCGGAGACGACCTGCTCGACGGGCTCGGCCTCACGCGAGCCGACCTGTGGGCGGTCACCATCGGCTCCCCCGGTGCCATCAGCACGGCGGGCCAGGTGCTTCACTTCGGCGGCACCGGCATGCCGGGGTGGATCGGGCTCGACCTGCGCGAGCGTTTCCGGCGCGAGTACGACGCGGCCGTGCTGGTCGAGGGGGATGTCGCCCTCGGCGCCCAGGCGGAGCTCGCGATCGGAGCCGCCCGCGGTCATACGGACGTCGTCTACATCCTCTGCGGCGCCCGCACGAGTGGCGCCTCCATCGTGAACGGGCGGGTCCACCGCGGCGTCCACGGCGCGGCGGGAATCGTCGGCGAGATGCCGGAACTGCGCTGGGCGGAGCTCAACGAGCAGTACGGAGCCGCGGTGCTGGGCAGCCCGCGACCCAGCCGGGAGCAGATCTTCGACCTGGCGCGCTCGGGCGACCCCGCGGCGGTCGAGGCCGTCCGGGAGTTCGCCGACGACCTGGCCACCGGCGCGGCCGCGATGACGCTGGCGATCGATCCCGAACTCCTGATCGTCGGCGGCGGAAGCTCTCCGAGCGCCGACGTCTTCCTGCCACGGCTCAAAGAATCGCTGCGGTCGATCGTGCCGCTTGCCCCGACCGTCGTCGCCTCCACGCTCGGCTCCGAGGCGGTCGCGATGGGCGGCATCAGCCTGGCGGCCGACCACCTCGCCGCTGTGCTCGACGGAGCCGTGCGCGAGCGCGAGTCGTTCCCGAACCCGTCGGAGACGCAGGCGCTGCTCCGCGGTTGAACGACGACGGCCCCGGGGATGCGAGCGCACTCCCCGAGGCCGTCGTGGCTGTCAGCCGGTGGTGATCCGATCGATGTCAGGTGCCCATCCCGTCGGGTTGGCGATGGTGATCGTGTGCCCGGAGCCGGATGGGATGGCCACGTTCACCGTCACCGTGCCGACGGTGTTCCAGTCCGCGGTCGCCGGGAAGCTGACCGACGTGGCCGTGCCGTTGTCGACCTTGACCGTCGCGGTCCGGGCGACAGCCGAGGCGTACGCGATGCGGAAGCTCGCCACCCCGCCCGTGACTCCGTTGACCGCGAGCGTCGCCCCGTTGCCGACGTAGCCGACCTTCGAGCCGCCGGAGCATCCCGAGCACGAGGCCACGACCGCGGTGCCGGTGAGCGTGTTCGACGTGGACTCCGCTTCGTAACTGGCGGCGGTCGTCCCGCCGGTCGAGATGGTCGTCGTGCCGAGCGTGAGCCAGCCGGACTTCACCGAGTCCTGCGTCGCGTTGGCGAACCGGATCGGCGCGCCGCCCGACAGCGGGTTGGTCACCTGGGCGACCATCCGGTACGTGCCGTTCGCGACGCCGCTCGTCGGGAAGGTCCCCGTGAACTGGGCGGAGGCCCCGCTCGCGATGTCGGAGACGTGCCAGGACGTGGTCGACGTCTTCACGATCGCGCCCGACGCGTCCACCAGCGCGAGGGTGATCGGCCAGCTGTAGTAGAACGGCGCGATCCCGATGTTCGCGATCGTGATCCCGACGGAAGGGCTGCTCCCCGTCGCGATCGTCGCCGGCACCAGCGCCTCCGTGGCCCGCAGGGAGTAGCCCATCGACTGCGCGCCGGCGAGGGCACGCGGCTTGTCCGACGACGAGTAGCCGGTCTGGAAGGCGTACTGGTTCAGCAGCCAGCTCACGTGGGTCTGGCTGACGCTGCCGGGGAAGTCGTTGTCCCCGCCGTCCTCGATGACCGGGCAGCCGGACGTGCTGAAGATGCACGACTGGAGCTCGGGTCGCAGCTCCCCGCCGATGGACTGGGTCTTCCACTTGTTCGTCGCACCCGCGGCCGCCATGTTGTCCATGAAGTGCCATCCCAGCGAGCTGGTCTTGGTCTCCAGCGCGAAGGAGTCGTCATGGTAGCCGATCGGCAGGGAGGCGTTCTGGCTGTTCGGCTGCCGCACTTCGAGCTTCGTGGTGTGGAACGCATTGACGAAGTCGTTGAGGATCTCGCCCTGCGTCGCGCTCGAGGCGAACCAGTCCGGCTGGCCGTTCGTCCCGTTGTACGGATAGGTGTGCCACTCGCCCCAGAAGCCCAGGAGTCCCGCCTGGACGAAGCCGACGCGGGCGTCGCCGTCGTACCGGGCGCCGAGCGCGGCGATGAACTGGTCCATGGCGGTGCGCAGGTTGGGGTCGTCGTAGTTCGGCGAGACGCTGACGCCGTTGTTGCCGTAGTCGTTGTAGGAGTGCGTCACCAGGCCGCCATTGAGCAGGTACTGCGGGATGCCGCTCGGCTTCGTCGGATAGTCGAGGTAGAAGCGGAACGCCGTCTGGTGCCCGCGCGAGGCGATGTCGTTGAGCACGCTGTCGACCGACGACCAGTTGAAGGTGTTGGGCCCGCTCATCACGGCGTTCACCGGAAAGTAGGCCCATTCCATCGTGTACGGGAAAGCCGAGTACGACCCCTGGTACGGGATGAAGCCCTTGAGCGGGTTCGATTGCGGCTCGGAGCCCGCGGCGAGCGCGGTCCAGCCGGGTGTTCCTGCGGTGGAGGGCGGTGTCGGCGCCGCTCCGATCGCCGGCGCGATCACGGCCGCTGCGGCGAGCGCGAGCGACGCGATGACCGCGGGGATGATCCTCTTCATAGTGTTCCTCTCTGAACGTACGACGAGTGGTTCGATAATTCTGCAACTTGCAGTAATAATGCGCAATGGTGAGGACTGCGGAGTCCCGGTTCATCCTTTGGATGCAATCCAGGGATCAGCGCCTTCGGCCGCTAGAGGCGTGCGGCGGCGCTTTCTAGCGTGAACAGCATGAATACGCCATCGACAACGAATCGCCCCGCCCTCCCGGCGGCAGGCGCTGTCCCTCCGGCCGGCCCGGAGCGTCCAGGGCTTCGCAGCCTCGTGCGAGCGCACCCTCTGCTGGTGTTCTTCGTGCTCGCGAACCTGTTGAGCTGGACCGCCTGGCTGCCCTATGTGCTGTCGCAGAACGGTCTCGGCGTCTGGGCCTTCCGCTTCCCGGAGGTCCTGGGCAGCAGCCAGATCTCCGGCGTCCTCCCGGGCGCCTACCTCGGGCCCATCGCCTCCGCGTTCCTCGTCACTGCCGTTGTCGCAGGCCGCCCGGGACTCCGCGCGTGGGCCGGGCGACTGTGGAGGTGGCGGGTACCCGCTCGCTGGTATGCGATCACGCTGCTGGGGGTGCCGGCCGCCATGCTCCTGACCGGGCTCGTGTTCTCGGGTGGCCGGATCGCTTCGCCGACGACCGCAGCCCTCGTCGCGTTCGTCCCCGTCCTGCTGCTCCAGTTCGTGACCACCGGGCTCGCGGAGGAGCCGGGCTGGCGCGATTTCGCGCTGCCCCGGCTGCAGGCCCGGTTCTCCCCGCTGCGGGCCGCTTTCATCCTCGGGCCGCTGTGGGCGTTGTGGCACATGCCCCTCTTCCTGACGGACTGGGGCGGATATCCGCACGCGTCGTGGTGGCGGCCGCTCGTCTTCGCCGCGTTCTGCATCTTCTTCAACATCGTCATGTCGTGGGTGTTCAACCGCACCGGGCAGAGTCTCCCGCTGTCGATGCTGATGCACGTGAGCGTCAACACGTTCGCCTCGGTGATGTGGGCGCAGCTCTTCCCGACGATCGAGGGGGAGCTCCCGCTGATCGCGATGGCCGCCGGTGCGGCGGTCGCCGCGGCGGCGATCATCGTGACGACACGTGGTCGTCTCGGGCTCCCCGCCTCCACGTCCATCGACGCCGGTCGGGCCGATGCGCACGCCGACCTATGATCGGTTCATGACAGCGGTCCTGCGGCACGTTCGCGCCTCGGAGATCGTCACAGCCGGCGCGACAGCGGTCCTCTCCGCTGTCGCGCTGGCGGCCGCGTTCGCGGCCTCCTCCGCCGGCATGCTCGACAGCGTCGACACGGTGGCCATACCCGCTCTCATCGTCCTCGCCGCGGCGATGACGACGCAGTCCGCGTTGCTCATCCTCCAGCGCAGGTGGCCGATGACGATCCTGATCGCGGTCTCGGCGATACCGGTGGTCGTGGCGCTGGTGGCGCCGGGTCCGCTGTTCACCATCTCCGCAGTGCCGGTCGTCGTCGCGGTCTTCCGCGCGGGTCTACTGATGCCCGCGCGCGGCCCATTGGTCCTGGGGGCCGCGGCGTCTGCTGCCGCCGTGCTCGCCGGACATCTGATCGACACGGTCGCGACCGGCGAAGAATCCCTCCTCCTGGCCGTCGGCGCCGCCCTCGGGCAGGCCTTCGTCGTGGTCGGCGGACCGCTCCTGGTCTCGCTCGCCATCGCGGGGCAGCGAGCGGCACGCACGTCGCAGCAGGAGACCGTCCTGGCGCTCGAACGCGAGCGGGAGGCGCTCGTCGGAGAGGCGCTGGCGCAGGAGCGCACGGCGATGGCCCGGGAGCTGCACGACATCGCCGCCCATCACCTGAGTGCCATCGCCCTCATGGCGTCCGCGATCGAGCGTCAGATCGAGACCCGCCCGGATGCCGCCCGGGAGAGCATCCGACAGGTCCGATCGCAGAGCATGGCGGTGCTCGCCGACCTTCGGCGACTGGTCGGCCTTCTGCGCACTCAGGATCAGGCCACCGACACCGTCAAGACCCTGGAAACGCTCCCCTCCCTGCTCGACGCGCCTCGGGCTGCGGGCAATCCCGTCCACCTCGAGGTGCTGCCGCGCCCCTCCCGCCTGCTCGGCTCGGGTGTCGGACCGCTGGGGCAGCTCGCCGTCTACCGCATGGTCCAGGAGTCGCTGACGAACGCGGTGGTCCACGCGGCGTCCGCCGCCTCCGTGGTGACGATCGACGATCGTGACGATCGGCATCTGACGGTCACGGTCCGGACCGACCCGGCCGTGCCCACGGCGAGTCCGGTGGCCCGCGCCGGCAGCTCGAGGGGTTTCGGGATCGTCGGGATGCGCGAGCGGGCCGAGCTCGTGGGCGGAACCCTCGAATACGGGCCGACACCGGACGGCGGTTGGGAGACGCGGATGCGGGTGCCCCGCGACCGGCCCGACTCGGATGCCGTCGCCCTCGGAGAGGAGGCGGTGTGATCCGGGTTCTCGTCGTCGACGATCAACCGCTGGCCCGCGCCGGCATCTCGGCGCTCGTCGAGGCGGAGCCCGACCTCGAGGTCGTCGGAGCAGCCGCCGACGGGATGGAGGCACTCCGCCTGGTGTCGGAACTGCGCCCCGACGTGATCTGCCTGGACATCCGCATGCCGTTGATGGACGGCATCCAGGTCGCCAACCGGATCGCGGAGCTCGACGGCCCGCGCCCGGCGATCCTCATCCTCACCACCTTCGATATCGACGACTACGTGTTCCGCGCCCTGGAGGCCGGCGTCGCGGGCTTCCTCCTCAAGGACTCCGAGCCGGACGAGCTCGTCCGCGCCATCCGCTCGATCGCCGACGGCCACGGGACGCTGGACCGCACGCTGACGCGCCGGATCGTCGACGAGTACGTCCACCGGCGACGGCTGCAGCCTCTCGACGCCACCGCCGCGCTGAAGATCCTCACGCCGCGCGAGCGGGACATCCTGCTCCTCCTCGCGCAGGGGATGTCCAACGACGAGATCGCAGGGACCCTCGTCATCGAGGTGGCCACGGTCAAGTCGCACATGGCGCGTCTCCTGCCCAAGCTGGGGGTGCGCTCGCGTCTCCAGGCGGTGGCCTGGGCCTACCAGAACAAGGTCATCGCGCCCTCCTGATGCGGTCAGCGGCGGGAGGGGCGTTTCACGGAGGGCCTCACACCGCGGAGATGTGCAGCACGACCACCCGCTCGGGCAGCGACCGCGGAACCTGGAGACCGACCGCGGCGAGAGTTCGGCCCGTCAGCACCGTCCCCCTCCCGTCGGCATACCAGAGCGGGTCTGCGCGACCCGGATCGGGGGTGCCCACGACGACCGGCGCCACGCGATAGCGGGTGTCCGGATCGAGACCGGGAATCGTGAAGCGGCCGTGCGGTGACTCGTTCGGGCGCCCCAGGAAGGCGAGGAAGAACACCGCCTCGGCCTTGTCCGACGCGATCGCGCCGTACAGCTGGAAAGCGGGGTCCACCGGGTCGGCGCGCACCAGCTCGCCGGTGTGGAGAAGTGCTCGGTGGGCCTTGTGGAAGCGCACCCATTCGGTCAGGTCGTGCAGGTCGCGGTCCGTCGCCCGTGCGAGATCCCACTCGATCCCGAAGTGTCCGAACACCGCGGTACCCGCGCGGAACGACAGCGCGAGGTCACGACCGGTGGTGTGGTTCACCCGTGACCCGACGTGCGACCCGAGGAGTTCGGCAGGGAGCAGCTGCATCGTCCAACGGTTCATCTGCTGGCGTTCGAGCGGGTCGACGCAGTCGCTGACCCACACGCGATCGGTCCGCTCCAGCACCCCGAGATCGACGCGGGCGCCGCCCGACGAGCAGGACTCGATCTCCAGTCCGGGGAACCGGCGCTTCAGCTCGTCCATCAGCCGGTACGCGGCGAGGGTCTGTTCGTGAACGCCTGCTGCTCCTATCGGATACGTCCCGGCGTCGATGAGGTCGCGGTTGTGATCCCACTTGATGTAGGCGATGTCGTACTCGGTGAGGATCGCCGTCATGCGGTCCAGGATGTGGTCGAACGCTTCCGCGATTCCGAGATTGAGCACCTGCTGGTTGCGGGAGCGGAGCGGCAGTCGGCCACCGGTCTGCATGATCCACTCGGGATGCGCGCGAGCCAGGTCGCTGTCCTCGCTGATCATCTCCGGCTCGAACCAGAGCCCGAACTCCATCCCGAGCCCGCGGACATGGTCGATCAGCGGTCCGAGACCGTCCGGCCAGACCTGCGTGTCGACCACCCAGTCGCCGAGACCGCTGGTGTCGTCGCGGCGCCCCTGGAACCAGCCGTCGTCGAGCACGAAACGCTCCACGCCCACCGCGGCCGCACGGTCGGCGAGGCCGAGCAGCCGGTCGAGGTCGTGGTCGAAGTAGACGGCCTCCCAGACGTTCAGGGTCACCGGCCGGGGGCGCCGGGGATGCGTCGGTCGCGCGCGCAGGTATCGATGGAAATGGTGCGCCTGGTCGTCCAATCCGTCGCCGTACGCACCGTAGACCCAGGGGCCGCGGTAGCTCCCGCCCGTCTCGAGGAGGATCTCGCCCGGCAGGAGCAGCTCGCCTCCACCGACCACCTGCGCCCCCGTCGACAGCCGCTCGGCGTAGTGGCGGTGGTTGCCGCTGAAGGCCACGTGGATGCCCCAGACCTCTCCACGCTGGAAGCCGAAGCCGGGGACGCCGACGCTGAGCACCGTGGCGGCGTCGGGACCTGTGCGCCCCTTTCGCCCCTCGCGCTCGTGGATGCCCACGACGAGTTCGCGGCGCTGCGGGATGCGCTCCTTGCTCCAGCGACCGGCGAAGTCGAGTATCTCCCGCGCGCGCGTCGGCACGGGGAGGGCGACATTCAGCTCCGAGACCTCGTAGACGCCGGAACCGACGTTGGCGATCGCGGCTCGGGTGCGCACGAGCCCGCTGGCCAGCAGCTCGAACTCCACCGTCAGCTCCAGACCGGCCACCGTGTCGTGGGCGCGGAAGGTCGCCGTGGCAGGCCCGACCTCCACCAGGCGGCCGTCACGACGCACGTCGCCCCCTGCTTCCGTGGCCACGTCGATCGATGCCACCGTGAACAGCGGGGACCAGTCGGCACCGCCCCGATGTCCGATCACGCCAGGCCGCCCCTCCCACCCCGCATGGTGCTCGGGCAGCAGGGCCACGCGCACCGCCTGGTCGACCACGTTGCCGGTGTCGGGCTCCTCGACGGCGGCGGCGAGCGCGCGGATGCTGTCGCTGCTCTGAGGCCCGAGGAACGGACCCCAGTGCACGACCGCGGGCAACCGGCCGGCGGCGGCGTCGAGCACCACGCTCACGCCGCCCGCCGTGAGGTGGAGGAACACGTCGGCGGGCAGGTCGGTGGTCGTCACTTTCGCTCCATCGTCGGGGGAGGGTGTCGGTATCAGCGGGAGGTGAAACGCAGCGCGAGCGACCGCGCTTCCGGACGCAGCAGCGCATCCGGCCAGACGTCGGGACCGCAGGCGCGCGATCCGAGGCCGTTCTGGGCCGCATCGAGGTAGAGGTAGCTCGCGACAGGATCTCCCAGTTCGTGCTGGTGAGCCGCGGCGGCGACCTCCTCGGCGGTGTGCCGTGCCAGCGTGAACCCGGGTCTGCGGCCGCGCACATCCTGCTCGGCCACCACGCGCAGCCAGTCGTGCCCGGCGCTCAGGAGGTCGAGGCGACGCAGATCGCTGCGGTGGCCGCTCTCCTGGGGCCACGCGTACGGCACGGTCAGCTCGTCGATCCCCGCGCGGTAGGCGCCTACGAGCACAGCCCGCCGCGAGTCAGGGTACGACTCCCCCGGCCCGGTGCCGAACCATGCCGCCTCGTCCACATCGACGGGCAGGTCGAACCGCACACCCATCCGCGGCCAGACGATCGACCAGCGGGAGCTGGGGATGATCTGCAGGGTGAGCAGGACGTCATCGCCATCGGCCTCCCACGCCTCGTCGAGGACGACCGACTCCCGGGTGTCCGCCGCCGCCCACCGGGTACGCCGTGCGAGTCCGCCGGCGGTCCGCTCCAGCCCGATGACGCGGCCGGTCAACCGGTCGAGCCCCGCCCCGCGCCAGAGCGACGCGTACGACGGTCCGGGGATGCCCGACCCGCGCCCTTCCATCGGGTCGCTGACGTCGTAGCTCCCCAGGTGCGATCCGCCGTCGTTGTCCGTCGGAGCGCGCCAGAGCTGGAGGCGCGGTCCCGCGACCGTCCTGCCGCCCAGCGCCACCAGCGTGCCGTGCTCGAACTCGGCCGGTCCGAGCGCGAAGCGGCCCGTCGCATCCCGCTGCTCCGTGCGACTCGCGCGCTTGGCGCCGGTCCCTGCTCCCCGCGATGCAGGCTGCCCTGCGACCCGGCCCACCGGCATCGGCGCCTGTGCCGCGGCGATGACGTGACCTCGGGGGGCCCAGGCGGTGTCGGCGGCGAGCGCCGCCGTGACCGTGAACCACAGTTCGCCCGAGGATCCGGTTACGCGGTCGCCCAGGGCGATCTCCGCGACCGCGGACTCGCCGGCGCGAACAGGTCGCCCGTCCTCACCCGCGACCTCCAGAATGCCGTCCGTCAGCAGCTCCCCGTCGCTCTCCAGCCGCCACGGGAAGACGAGGTCGCCCGCGTCCGAAGAATGGCGCAGATTGCTGACGCGGACGGTCACGCTCCCCGTGCCGACCTCGATCGCGAAGCGGATGGGCGCCGTGACGGCCGCGAATTCCGCGAGACCGGGAGTCGGGGTGCCGTCGGACAGCACCATGCCGTCCATGCAGAAGTGGCCGTCATGCACTCCGTCGCCCCCGAAGTCGCCGCCGTACCCGAAGAACTCCACCCCGTCGGACGTTCGGGTCCGGATGCCGTGATCCCGCCACTCCCATACGAAACCGCCGTGGAGCCGGGGGTAGCGGTCGACGAGGCCCTCGTAGAGGTCGATCCCCCCGGGGCCGTTCCCCATCGCGTGCACGTACTCGCAGAGCAGGAACGGCTTCGTCCGCTGACGCGCCGACTGGGCTGCGGACGCATTCAGCAGCAGGGCGGTCGAATCGGCGCCGATGCTGGTGACCTCCGCGATGGAGGCGTACATGCGCGAGTAGACGTCGGTGTAGTCGCCCGCGTGGTCGCCTTCGTAATGGACCGGCCGGCCCGCGTCACGCGCGTGGACCCATTCGGCCATCGCCGCCAGGTTCGCCCCCGTGCCGGACTCGTTGCCGAGCGACCACATCACGATGCTCGGATGGTTCTTGTCGCGCTCCACCGTCCGCTCGATGCGGTCGAGGTAGGTCGCGCGCCAGCCGGGATCCTCGCTGGGGTTGTCCATCCACTCGTCGGTGCCCGGCTCGAATTGACTGCCGCCGTGGTGGAAGGCGTGGGTCTCGATGTCGCACTCGAGCATCACCCAGAACCCCAGTTCGTCTGCGAGGTCGAGCACGCGAGGATGCGGCGGGTAGTGCGACGTGCGGATGGCGTTCACATTGTGCCGTTTCATGAGCTCGAGGTCGCGCCGGACGAACTCCTCGTCGAAGCCCCGGCCGAGGTCCGGATGCGTCTCGTGCCGGTTCATCCCATGGAACACCACCCTCCGACCGTTGACGAGGAAGCGGTCGCCCACGATCTCGACCGTCCGGAAGCCCAGGCGCAGGCTGATGGTCTCGGCGCCGTCCCCGCCCACCAACGTCGCGTCGTAGAGCTGGGGGCTCTCCGCCGTCCACGGCTCCACCCGATCGATGCGGATCGGCGCGACCGCGGACGCGTCCGCCCACTCGACGGCGATGTCCAGTTCCGGGATCTGCAGACGCACAGGGAAGGCCGCCGCCTCCGCGACGAGTTCGGTGAGCAGCGTCCCCTCTCCCGTCCGGTGGTCGTACTCTGCGCGGATCCAGACGTCCTCGATCCCCGCGACAGGCCGTGCCTGCAGGGTGACCTCCCGGAAGATGCCGGGCAGCCACCACTGGTCCTGATCTTCGATGTACGTCGATGCGGACCACTGGTGGACTCGGACCGCGATGGTGTTGAGACCCTCGCGGAGCGCCTCCGTCACGTCGAACTCCTGCGCGAGCCGCGAGCCGGTGCCGACGCCGATCTCCTCCCCGTTCAGCCAGACGCGGTAGCGGGACTCGACCCCGTCGAAGCGCAAGACGACCGCAGAATACTCGCGACGATCCAGCCAGCCGGCCGGCAGCTCGAACGTGCGGCGGTGGTCACCGGTCGGATTCTCATCGGGAGAGAAGGGAGGGTCCTGGGGGAACGGCAGCTGCACGTTCGTGTACTGCGGAGCACCGTATCGTCCGTCACCGTGGAGCACCCAGTGGCTGGGCACAGGGAGTTCGTCCCAGCCCGAGTCGTCGAAGGCCGGGTCGGCGAACGCTTCCTCCGACTCGCCCGGCGGCAGCGCATCCGGGGCACCGAGAGAGCCGGGCACGCCAGCGAGCAGACGGAAGCGCCAGTCGCCGTCGAGCGTCAGCGTCGGAGCGTCCGTGTGCAGCCAGGAGCGGGGCGCGCGGCGGCGGCCCCGCCCTGGCCCGATGTCATCGAGGTAGTGGACGGTCTCAGGCACAGGGCTCCTTCACACCGCGGCGGGCAACGCGCGGACGGTCACGGTCAGCATCTCGAACGGAAGGAGGGTGAGCGCGACGCGACGCGCCGTCGCACAGCGGATCGCCGTCGCACAGCGGATCGCGGTGACGCCGCGCCCGGCCCTCCTCGGGGTGGGACTCTTCCGTCGGGCTCAGCTCTTCTGCGAAGCGATGGGCTCGCGGGTGTAGTAGTCGACGAGGCCGTCGGGCGACGGCAGGACGGGGCGGTCGAACTCCCCGGTCAGGTACATCGGCGTCACGACGTAGGGCTCGCGCGCACGCTCGGGCCGCGCCCACCGGACGCCGTTCGCGATCACGCGCTGCACCTCCGGCTGGTGGTACACCGGGAACACTTCGTCGCCCGGGCTGAAGTAGAAGACCCGGCCGTAGCCGCGGCGGTACGTGACGCCGCTCCGGAACACCTCCCCGCCGGAGAAGCTGCTGATGAACACGAGCTCGTCGGGCTCGGGGATGTCGAAGAACTCGCCGTACATCTCCTGGCCCGGGATGACGATCGGCTGGGGAACGCCCTCGGCGATGGGATGCCGCGGCGCGATGGTCCAGACCAGCTCGCGGTCGGCGTCGTTGCGCCAGCGGAGGCTGCAGGTCGTGCCCATGAGGCGGCGGAAGATCTTGGAGTGGTGCCCGGAGTGCAGCACGATGATGCCCATCCCCTCCAGCACATGGCGGTGGATGCGGTCGACGACCTCGTCGTCCACCTCATCGTGAGCGGTGTGCCCCCACCAGAGGAGCACATCCGTCGCGGCCAGCGTCTCCTCCGTCATGCCGTGCTCCGGCTCGTCGAGCACGCGCGTCGACACGGTCACATCGTCGCCGAGGAGGGCGGTGATGCCGTCCGCGATGGTGGTGTGCATGCCGTCGGGGTAGATCCCGCGCACCACGGGGTTCACCTGCTCGTGCCGGTTCTCGCCCCAGACGACGACTCGGATCGGTTCGGTAGTGGTCAACGGGCGCCTCCTGACGCGATCGTGGCCGGAGCGGAGCCCCAGGCCGGTGTGGCGATGCCCTCGGCAGCGCTGGTCCATGATGCGAGCAGTGCGGCGACGTCGTCGCTGCGCTCGTCGGCGATGGCGTCGGCGAGCGACGCCTCCAGGAGATCGGCGAGGACCACCCGTTCACCACCGCGCTCGCTGCTGCGGATGGCCCCCTCGACCATCGCCAGGCTGAGGACGTTCGCGCGCACTTCGTTCTGCGGCGTGGCCCCCGCACGCAGCGCCGTCACGAACTCTTCGAGGGATCCCTCGATGCCCTCGCGGCCGTCCGGAAGATCGATGCCGACACCGTCGGCTTCCACCCGCACCACGTCGTCGCCGTCCCACGAGGCGGAACCCTGTTCGCCCCAGACCCGCCAGTCGGCGTTCCACGACGTCTGCGATCCGGGGGTGCAGCGGCTTCCCGCGTAGACGAACCGCGCGCCCGACGCCAGCTCGAACTCGGCGGACGCCGCGGCGTCACCGGCGAACCAGCTCCACGGCGGGTTCCACGAGCTGCAGCGGACCGCGATGGGCTCGTCGCGCGTCAGGGAGCGCAGCTGGTCGAAGTGATGGATGGACATGTCCACGAGCAGCGGGTGCGCCATCTGCTCCCGGAATCCGGGCTCATGGTCGGCGTGGAAGAACTGCGCGTTCACGGTCGAGAGCGGCCCGAGGGCGGCGACGGCACGACGGAACGCCGCCAGGTGGTTGAAGTAGCGGCGGGACTGGCTCACCATCAGCAGCTCTCCGGTGATATCAGCGAGCGCCACCTGGCGGAGCGCCTCGGCGACCGTCGGCGCCAACGGCTTCTCGCACAGCACGGGGAGGCCGGCGCGCAGCGCCTGCTCGTTCACGACCCGGTGCGCCTGCGGCACGGTCACGTTGATCACGGCAGCGGCATCCGCCCGCTCGGCGACCTCCGCGACGGACGAGCCGATGACGACGCCGTCGAGGCCGGCGGACGCGACGGTCGCGGCCGCCAGCTCGACGTCGAGGTCCACGACGCCGACGGCCATCGCATACGGCGATCGCGCGAGCATCCGGATCCATTCGCCGCCCATGGCGCCCGCGCCGACGACGACGACCGGCAGCCGGCCGTCCGCCGAACCTCCTGCTTCGGTGGGATCGGTCATAGAACTGGTCATCCTTTCACCGCGCCACCGAGGCTGGAGCGGAGGAGGTGCTTGCGCACGAAGACGTAGAGGATGGCGGGAGGGGCGACGTAGACGATGGCGCTGGCGGCCAGCAGTCCCCAGTCGACCTGGTTGTGCTCGCTGAACGCTCGGAACAGGCCGATCGACAGCGGGTACAGGTCCTGGCTCTGCAGCATGACGAGCGGGGTGAGGAAGTCGCCCCAGACGTTCATGAAGGTCAGCATCGCGGCGGCGCCCAGTCCCGGCCCGATGAGCGGGAGGACGACGCGCCAGATCGCGAGGAACCGGGTGTTGCCGTCGACCCAGGCCGCCTCCTCGAGCTCGATCGGCACGGCGCCGATCGTGCCCTTCAGCAACCACAGGGTGATCGGGAGCTGCAGCACCGCTTCGACCAGGATGAGCCCGACGAGGGTATCGGTGAGCTGGAGGTTCACCATGATCAGGTACAGCGGCACGATCGTGGCGGGCGCGGGGATGACCCGGATCAGCAGGATGCCGTACATGAAAGTCCGGCGCCCGGGGAAGTTGTAGCGCGCAAGGGCGTAGCCGCCCGCGACGCCGAGGATCAGGTTCAGCGCGGTCGCGCCGATCCCGATGATCAGGCTGTTGATGAGCAGTTGCGGGGTGCCCGAGTTGGTGAAGAAGCGCACGAAGTTCTCGAACGTCCACGCCGGAAGCTGCACGTTCGGCCCGGCGTGCCCGTCGACGGAGCTCAGCACCACCCAGGCGAACGGCACCAGGCAGAACAGAGCGAGGATCGTGAGCAGGACGTAGCCGAGGACCCGCTGGATCCGGTCGACCGGGGTCAGGGGGCGCTTCCGGAAGTGCCGTTCGGGAGCGATGGCCTGCGGCTGGGCGGGACGACTTGTCAGGGACGTCATGTCACACCTCGACCTTCGCGAGCCGTACGTAGACGACTCCGAGAACCAGCACGATCGCCAGGAGGATCATCGACGCGGCGCTGCCGATGCCGACCTGCGAGAACTGCAGCGCGCGCTCGTAGATGTAGATCGCGGCCAGACGCGTCTGACCGCCGGGGCCTCCCTGCGTCAGGAAGTAGACGAGGCCGAACACGCCGACCGTGCTGATCGTCGTCAGCAGCAGGTAGAGGAACACCGGCCCGCGGATGAGCGGCAATGTGACGTACCGGAACACCTGCAGCGCCCGGGCTCCGTCGATCCTGGCGGCCTCGATGAGTTCGACCGGCACGTCTTCGAGGGCCGCCTGGAACATGATCATCGCGAAGGCGATGCCGCGCCAGATGTTGACCGTGATGATCGACGCCATCGGAACCACCTGCAGCCAGTCGGTCGGGCCGGCGCCGAAGATCCCGGTCAGCTGGTTGAGCGTGCCCGCGGCACCGTTCGACAGCACACTCGCCCAGGCGAGCGACGCGACGACTTCGGGGACCACCATGGGCATCAGGATCGCGGCGCCGAAGACGCCCTTTCCCCGCACCCACGGGCGGCTGAGGAGGATGGCCGCGACCATGCCGAGCACGGTCTGCCCGATGATCGCCGAGTACAGCACGAACTGGCCGGTGTGGCCGAGCGACGAGAGGAAGTCGGCGCTGGTCAGCAGGTACGAGTAGTTGTCGAGGCCGACGAACTTCGGATCGCGGGCGGCGAAGCCGGTGAGCTGGGTGTTCGTGAAGCTGAGGTAGATGCCGTATCCGGCCGGGACCACGATGAAGAGCAGGATCAGCGCGACCGCGGGCCCGAGCAGGATCAGCAGCAGCGGCCACGAGCGCCGCCTTCCGCGCCGCCGCGGCGACGGCGACCGGGTGGCCGCCGTCGCCGTGACGGGTACGTCGGTGAACGAGGTCACTACTTCACCAGGTTGGGGCCGAGCAGGTCGGTGGCATCCTTCACGAATGCCTCGTACGCCTGCTTGCCGTCGGCCTTACCGTTGAGGATGAGCTCGGTCGAGGTGGCGATCGCCTGCGCGATCTGGTCCGATCCGTCCCCGGTCGGGACGTACACGCTCGTCGCGAGGTCCTTGCCCGCCTGCAGCAGCTTCGGCTCGTCCGCGTACGGCTTCACCCCGGCGAGGTCGTCGCGGGGAGCAGCGGCGCCGGAGGCGACGAGCTGGTCCGCGAGCGGCGTCCCGCTGGTGAGGTACTGCGCGAGGAGCATCGCTTCGTCCTTGTGCTTCGACTTGGCCGGGGTGGCGTAGCCGAAGCCGAGGCCGCTCCATCCGAAGGGCTTGTCGCCGCTGCGAAGCGCCGGGTACTGCCAGGTGTCGACCTTGGTGGTCAGGTCCGGGATGGGCGTGGCGCCCTCGGGGCCCCAGTCGTACTTCCATCCCCAGGTGCCCTGCGCCGCGACCTGGATCTTGCCCGCCGGGAACTTGACGTACTTCGTGGGCTCCCACGGGTTGGGGTTCTCGAGGTCCTGCACCGGCAGGAGGCCCTTGGTGTAGAGCTGGCTGTACAGGTCGAAGACAGCCGGGAAGCCGCTGCTCTTCAGATCCCACTTGCCCGACTTGAGGCTGTAGTAGTCCTTGTCGGTGCCGCCCAGGATGGGCTGGAAGCCCTCGTTCCAGGCGCCACCGCCCCAGGCGGTGCCGGCGGGGAGGACGATCGGGGTGTCACCCGTCTTGTCCTTGATCTGCTCGAGGCGCGAGATCAGGTCGTCCCACGTCTTCGGCTGGCTGGTGTCGATGCCGAGGGAGGTGAGGATGTCCTTGCGGTAGAAGAGGTTCTGCACTCCGGTGTCGTGCACGAGGGCGTAGATGTGTCCGTCCTGACGGACCATCGCCTTCTTGAACTGCGGGTAGAAGTGCTTCCAGCCGTCCCACTTGTTCAGGTAGTCGTCGATGGGCGCGAGGTAACCCGCACCGGCGAAACCGGGGACCAGGCTGTCCCCCATGTCGATGAGGTCCGGCGCCTGCCCGGCGATGAGCTGTTGGGTGATCTTGGTCTTGAACTGGTCATCCGTCAGGACGTCGGCCACGAGCTTGACCTTGATGTCCTTGCCCTGCTTCTTCATCGCGGCTTCGAAGCCGGGGAGCAGCTTCTTCATCGAGTCGATCCGGGTCTGCTGGTACTCCATGACCGAGATGGTCACGGGTCCGCCGCTGGTGTTGCTGCCGCCGGGGGAGCAGGCGCTGAGCCCGCCCAGTGCCACGATGGCGACGGCGAGAGCGGAGATCACGCGGGTGCGCTTCATTGCGGTGCCTCTCCTGCTTGCCCCTTTGGCTACTTTGCCTATTCGATGGGACAAACCTTGGTCCGAATGTTAGGACATATTGTCACAGGCCGTCAAGAGCCCGAACCAGCGGCCGCCTGTTCGACCTCGCGATCTGTTCCCGGCGACTCTACTCGATAGACTAATCCGCGAACGCGGCAACGGATGCCGCGCGGCCCACGGTCCGGACGGGAGGGCGGCATGCTTCGAGGCACGAACCTCCCGCGCCTGGGCGACTACAACCAGGCGGTCATCCTCGACCTGATCCGACGCGAACCCGGCACCAGCAGGGCCGAACTCCAGCGCAGTTCTGGCCTGGCCTCGCAGACCGTCTCCAACATCGCACGGCGGCTCATCGACGCGGGCATGGTCCGCGAGAGCGAGCCCACCGAGGTCATCCGCGGCCGGCCCAGCATCCCGTTGACGGTCAACGCCGACAGCGCCTTCGCCGTAGGCGTCCACGTCGACCCGGCCCTGCTCACCCTCGTCCTGGTCGACGTGGCCGGCCAGGTGCGCCACCGGCAGCAGCTGCGCATGCCGCAGACCGCGGGCCCGAACGAACTGACCTCACTCATCGCCGTCAGCGCCGGTCGCCTCATCCGCGAGTTCGGGATCGACCGCGAGAAGGTCCTCGGGCTCGGGGTCGCCGTGCCCGGCCCGCTCGACGTTCGGGCGGGAGTGGTCCTGCGACCGCCCCAGCTGCCGACCTGGCACGATGTGCACCTGCGAGCCGATCTGCATGACGCCACCGGGATGCCCGTGCTCCTGGACAAAGACGTCACCGCGGCGGCCACGGCAGAGCTGCGGAACTCGGCCAGTCCCGACTTCCTCTTCATCTATCTGGGCTCAGGAGTCGGAGCCTCCGTCGTCATCGGCGGTCAGGTGCTCCGCGGCGACAGCAACAACATCGGCGAGATCGGCGACATCCTCGTCGATCCGACTGCCGAGGACCTCGGCTGGGGTGGTCGGCGCGGCGGCATGGCGGCGGCCTGCGTGCCGGAGGCGCTCGTGATCCAGGCGGCCCAGGCCGGCCTCCTCCCCCTCCCCGATCTGCAGGACTACCTGGCGCTCGACGACGCCTGCACGACACTGACCCGCCTGGCGGCGGACGGGGACCCGACGGCCTCCCACCTTCTCGACCGGGCTGCCCGGCGCGTCGCCGTCGGCATCGGGGTGCTCGTGAACTTCCTCGATGTGCCCCGGGTCGTCCTCGGCGGACCGACCTGGAGCCGGCTCAGTGCCGCCTTCCTGCCCGTGCTCCAGGAATCCGTGCGAGCCGAACTCGTCGTGCCTCGGGATTCGCTCGCCGTCGTCGGCTCGGCCCTGAGCGAGCAGATCGCCGCCCAGGGTGCGGCGGAACTGGTGATGGACCACTTCCTGGCGCCGCATGCCAGCGTCCTGCTGATGGAATGACTATGTTCTCTTGTCAGGACATAGTATCGTAGGCCGCGTGAACCAGGAAACGACCTCCGGCACCTACGACGTGCTGACGATGGGGCGGGTCGGCGTCGACCTCTACCCGTTGCAGGACGGCGTCGGGCTCGAAGACGTCACGACGTTCGGCAAATACCTCGGGGGCAGCGCGGCCAACGTCGCCGTCGCAGCCGCCCGCCATGGCCACCCGACCGCACTCGTGTCGGCGACCGGAGACGATCCGTTCGGACGCTACGTGCATCGCGAACTGCGCCGGCTGGGCGTCTCGGACGACTTCGTCGGCATCGCCCCCGGGCTTCCGACCCCCGTCACCTTCTGCGAGATCTTCCCGCCGGACGACTTCCCCATCTACTTCTACCGGAAACCCAAGGCACCGGATCTGACGCTGACGGCCGAAGGCCTCGACCTCGACGCCATCGCCCGGGCCCGGGTCTTCTGGGCGACCGTCACCGGGCTGAGCGAGGAGCCCAGCCGCGGCGCCCACCATCGCGCGTGGCAGGCCCGAGGCCGGCGGGAGTTCACCGTCCTCGACCTCGACTACCGCGCCGTATTCTGGGATTCGGCCGAGCGCGCCACCGCCGAGATCGAACGCGCACTCCCCCACGTCACCGTCGCCGTCGGCAACCGCGAGGAATGCGAGGTCGCCGTCGGCGAGACCGACCCTGTGCGGGCCGCGGATGCGCTGCTCGAACGGGGCGTGGAGCTCGCGATCGTGAAACAGGGGCCGAAGGGGGTCCTGGCCAAGACCGCGACGGAGATGGTGGAAGTCCCGCCGTTCCCGGTGACCGTGGTCAACGGCCTCGGCGCGGGAGACGGCTTCGGCGGGGCCCTGTGCCACGGACTCCTCGAGGGGTGGGACCTCGAACGCGTCCTGACCTTCGCGAACGTGGCGGGCGCCATCGTCGCCTCCCGACGCGAGTGCTCGACCGCGATGCCGACGACGTCGGAAGTGGACGCCCTCCTGGTCGGGGGCGCGCATGCTGCGCTATGAGAGCGGCGTCGCCGTGGACGGCGGGCGTCTGAGCGAAGCCGATTTCGACGGTCTGCGGCGCGCCCGCGCGGAGGACCCGGCGCGGTTGCGCAGCATCCTGGCCGCCCGTCGGCGTCGTCCGATCATCCGGGACGACGGCCGGCTCTTCATCGTGGCCGCCGATCACCCTGCCCGCGGCGCCCTCGGCATCCGCGGCGACGATCTCGCGATGGCCGACCGGTACGACCTGCTCGATCGTCTCGCGACGGCGCTCAGCCGGCCGGGCGTGGACGGGGTGCTCGGGACTCCCGACATCATCGACGACCTGGCGCTGCTCGGCCTCCTCGACGACAAGATCGTGGTCGGCTCGATGAATCGCGGCGGTCTCCGGCACGCGACCTTCGAGATGGACGACCGCTTCACCGCCTACGACGTCGCCGGGATCGTGCGGGACGGCCTGGACTTCGCCAAGACCCTCCTCCGCATCAACTTCGCCGACGCCGGTTCGGCCGCCACGATCGAGGCCAACGCGCGTGCCGTCGACGAGGCGGCAGCGGCGGGGGTTCCGATCATGCTCGAACCGTTCATCTGCGACTGGGTGGACGGTCGGGTGGTCAACGACCTCAGCACGGACGCCGTGATCCGATCCGTCGCGATCGCGGCCGGGCTGGGCACGTCCTCCGTCTACACCTGGCTGAAGCTGCCCGTCGTACCCGACATGGAGCGCGTCATGGCGGCGACGACCCTTCCCACCCTGCTGCTCGGCGGCGAGGCGCGGACCGCCGACGACGAGGTGTTCGAGCTCTGGGAGGGCGCGCTGCGGCTCCCCGGCGTCCGGGGGCTGGTCGCGGGGCGGAGCCTCATCTACCCCTCCGATCACGATGTGTCCGCGGCCGTCGACCGGGCCGCAGCTCTCGTCCACACCTCCGACCGGGCGCGGCTCACCCGATGACGCGCCGGAACGAGTGGTTCTTCTCCCGCGGCGACCTGGCGCGGGAGGGATGGGAGTCGGTGGTCGACGACCGCATTCCGGGATGGCACCACACCGGGCTGCGAATCGCCGAACTGACGGACGAGGACGAGTCGTCGCTCGCAGCGGGGTCGGTGGAGCGGCTCATCATCCCGCTCCACGGGTCGTTCACGGTGAGCCACGACGGGAGCTCGACCGAGCTCGCCGGGCGTCCTTCGGTCTTCGCGGGCCCGACGGACGTGCTGTACCTCGGGACCGGGACCGCAGCGTCGATCCGCGGCCGCGGCCGGGTCGCCGTGGCGGAGGCTCCGGCGTCGGTCGCCTATCCCGCTCGGCACATCCGGCGGGACGAGGTGCCCGTCGAGTTGCGCGGGGCGGGTCGCTCCAGTCGCCAGGTGCACAATTTCGGGACGCCGCAGACGCTCGCGGCCGACCGGTTCATCGTCTGCGAGGTCATCACGCCCGCCGAGAACTGGTCGTCGTACCCGCCGCACAAGCACGACGTGCGGAGTGAGAGCGAATCGCGGCTCGAGGAGATCTACTACTTCGAGAGCGCCGTCTCGCGGTCCGCGCGGAACGCCGCCGTCCCCTCTCATCCCGACGCCTTCGGCTACCTGCGCACGTACTCCTCCGAAGCCGGCGAGATCGACACCCTGGCAGAGGTGAGGACCGGTGACATCGGCCTCGTCCCGCACGGCTGGCACGGCCCCTGCATGGCGGCGCCCGGGTACGACCTGTACTACCTCAACGTGATGGCGGGGCCCGACCCCGAGCGCGTGTGGAACATCAGCGACGACCCCGCTCACGGCTGGGTGCGCGCGACGTGGGAGGGCCAGGAGGTCGACCCGCGCCTCCCCTACCTGCCGGCGACCGACCGAAGTGGAGACCATCGATGACGACCCGCAGGATGACCGTGAGCCAGGCCCTCGTCGAGTTCCTCGCGCACCAGTGGACGGTCGACGGCGAGCACCGCGAGCGCACGATCGCGGGGACTCTCGGGATCTTCGGGCACGGCAACGTCGCCGGGATCGGGCAGGCCCTCAAACAGCTGGAGCACGACCAGCCGGGGCTGATGCCGTATCACCAGGCCCGCAACGAGCAGGCGATGGTCCACCAGTCGGTGGGGTACGCCCGGATGCGGCGGCGGCTCGGCACCATGGCGAGCGCGGCATCCGTCGGTCCCGGTGCGGCGAACATGCTGACCGGCGCCGCGCTGGCCACCGCCAACCGCCTCCCGGCCCTGCTGCTCCCCAGCGACACCTTCGCGACCCGGGTCGCCGATCCCGTGCTGCAGCAGCTGGAGCTGCCGCACGACACCGGCATCACCGTCAACGATGCGTTCCGCCCGCTCTCCCGCTTCTTCGACCGCGTCCAGCGGCCCGAGCAGCTCTACTCCATCGCCCTCCAAGCGATGCGCGTGCTCACCGACCCGGCGGAGACGGGCGCTGTGACGATCGCCCTGCCCGAGGACGTGCAGGCGGAGGCGCTGGATGTGCCGATCGAGTTCTTGCAGGACCGGGAGTGGCATCTGCGGCGGCCGCTGCCCGAGCGCGGAGCGCTGGCGCGCGCTGTGCGCGCCATCCGAGGAGCGTCGCGGCCGCTCATCGTGGCCGGCGGCGGCGTCCTGTACTCGGCGGCGGAGGACGCGCTGCGCGAGCTGGTCGAGGCGACCGGCATCCCGGTCGGGACGACCCAGGCCGGCGGCGGTTCCCTCGTCTGGGACCACCCTCAGTATCTCGGAGGCGTCGGCGCGACCGGCACCATCCCCGCCAACCGCGCCGCGGCGACGGCGGATGTGGTGATCGGGATCGGCACCCGGTACAGCGATTTCACCACCGCCAGCCGGACCGCGTTCCAGAATCCCGACGTGGTGTTCGTCAACATCAACGTCGCCTCCTTCGACGCCTACAAGCACGGCTCCCGGCTGCCGGTCGTCGCCGACGCGCGGGAGGCCCTGTTGGCGCTCCGCGAGCAGCTCGCGGGCTACCGGGTCTCCGACGGCTACGCGGAGGAGTTGCGACGCCTCACCGCCGGGTGGAACGACACGGTCGACACCGCCTTCCGCGGCTCAGGAGCCGACCTCCCCGGTCAGCCGGAGATCATCGGCGCGGTCCAGGACGCCAGCGACCCGCGCGACGTCGTCGTGCAGGCGGCCGGTTCGCTCCCCGGAGACCTCCACAAGCTATGGCGGGTGCGGGACCCGCTCGGGTATCACGTCGAGTACGCGTTCTCGTGCATGGGCTACGAGATCGCGGGCGGTCTCGGAGTGAAGCGGGCGGCCCCCGACCGGGATGTGATCGTCATGGTCGGCGACGGCTCCTATCTGATGCTGCACACCGAACTGCTCACCGCCGTCGCCGAGGGCATCAAGATCATCGTCGTCCTCGTGCAGAATCACGGATACGCGTCGATCGGTCATCTGAGCGAGACCGTCGGCTCGGAGCGGTACGGCACGCGCTACCGCCGTCAGGACGCGCAGGGCGGCTTCGACGGCGACGAGGTCCTGCCTGTCGACCTTGCGGCCAACGCGCGAAGCTACGGCGTCGACGTCATCGTGGTGGAGCCGGGACCGGATGCGATCGGCCGGCTACGCGCAGCCGTATCGAAGGCGAAGGGGTCCGATAGGGCGACCCTCATCCACGTCGACAGCGACCCGCTCGTCTACGGCCCGGACGGCGAGGGTTGGTGGGACGTGCCCGTGGCCGAGGTGTCGACGCTCGACAGCACGCGCGCGGCGCGGGAGACGTACGAGCGGCAGCGGACACGGCAGCGCCCGTTGCTCGGCTGAGCGCCGCTCGGCTGACCGCCGCTCGGCCGATCAGCGGTTGACCAGAGTCACCTCGAACGAATAGAGGTCGGGGCGGTAACAGTGCTGACCGAACTCGACCGCACGCCCGGAGTTGTCGAAGACGGTACGCGACATCGTCAAGACGGCGCTGCCCCGCCGGATGTCGAGGAGGGAGGCTTCATTGGCCGTCGCCTCGCGCGCGCCGATCCGCTGGTTGGCGACACGCATGGTCACTCCTCGCGAACGGAGGACCTGGTACAGCCCGTGAGTCGCGAGGTCCTCCTCGGCGATGTCCGAGTAGTCGGGAGGCAGCGTGTTGTCGAGGATGGCGATCGGCACGCCGTCGGCCAGACGCAGTCTCCGCAGGTGGAGGGTGGGGCTGCCGCGCTCGATGTCCAGGATGGCCGCGGCACGCTCGTCCGCCTGCACGATCGTGCAGTCCAGAATCCTCGTCTCGGGCTTCTGCCCGGAGTTCTCCAGGTCCTCGTAGAGGCTGCTCAACTCGACGTTGCGGGTGACCCTGCCGTGGACGACCTGCGTGCCCACTCCGCGGCGGCGCACCAGCAGACCCTTGTCGACCAGCTCTTGGATCGCGCGGCGGATCGTCGGGCGGGACAGGCCGAGCCGGCGCCCGAGCGCCACCTCGTTCTCCAGCCGCGCACCGGCGGGGAGCGTCTCGTCCTTGATCGCCTTCTCGAGCCGGCTCGCCACCTGGTAGTACATCGGCACCGGGCCGGAGCGATCGAGATCCATGAAAAGGTCGGTCGGCAGCGGATGCTCCGCCTGAACCATCTGCGCCTCCGAGCTGTTCGCGAGATTGTGTTAACAATGACGCTTTGTATTGTGACAGACCGGCGCTAGCCGCCCATCAGCCCGCGCCAGACGAAGTCGATGGTGCGCTCCGCCGCGTCCCGCCACGGGACGCCGTCGAGCAGGTCGTCGGTGGCCAGCGTCGCGACGCCGTGGACGGCGGCGAACGCGACGAGCGCGTCCTCGTCCGCGGACCCCTCCCGCAGATCCCCCGACTCCTGCCCTTGCTCGAAGAGCGCGACGAGTCCGCGCATCCCGACCCCGCTCGCTCCGACGAGTTCGGCGGAGGCCTGCGGATGGTGCTTGGCGCGGTACATCAAGCCGAGCAGCGCCGGCTGCGCCACGGCGAACTCGACATACGCCATCCCCACCGCTCGGAACCGGTCGGCGAACGACCCGGCGGAGCTTGCGGCGGCGGCCAGCTCGGCGTTGAGCCGGTGGAAGCCTTCCACCGCGAGCGCGTCGAGGAGGGCGTGCTTGTCGCGGAAGTGCCGGGCTGATGCGCCGTGGCTCACTCCGACGTCACGGGCGAGCTGCCGGAGGGACAGCTCCTCCACGCCGTCGGACTCGATGACGTTGCCGGCGCGGTCGAGGAGCGCCGAGCGCAGGTTGCCATGGTGATAGGAGCGTTCGGACACGCGACAACCCTACCCCAATGTAGACGTTGACAACAATGCTGACACTGTCTACATTGAGGCCATGAGCAGAAACTACCGCGGCACCACCGCCCTCATCACCGGCGCGAGCTCCGGCCTCGGCACGGAGTTCGCCACCCAGTTCGCCGCCCGCGGCGCCGACGTCGTCCTCGTCGCCCGGCGCGTCGATCGCCTTACCGCCCTGGCCGAGAGGCTGGAGCAGCAGCACGCCATCAGGGCGACGGTCATCGCGCTCGATCTGACCGCTCCCGGCGCGGCGAAGGATTTGCGACGCGAACTCGACGACCGCGGCATCACCGTCCAGTCCCTCGTCAACAACGCCGGGTTCGGGATGAAGTCCGCCTTCATCGAGGCGGATCCCGCCCGAACCGCCGAGATGGTGCAGGTGAACGTCGCGGCCGTCGTCGCCCTCACCCGCGAGTTCCTCCCCGACCTGGTGCAGGACGGTCGTGGCGCGCTGATCAGCGTCGCCAGCACCGGCGCGTACCAGCCGTGCCCCAACATGGCGCTGTACGGAGCGACCAAAGCGTTCGTCCTGAACTTCACCGAAGCGCTCGCCTACGAGACGAGAGGCACGGGCCTCGGCGTACTCGCCCTGAGCCCCGGCGCGACCCGCACCGAGTTCTTCGACGTCGTCGGAAGCGAGGATGCGGCCGTGGGACGATTCCAGACGCCGGAGCAGGTCGTCCGGCTCGCCCTGCGCCAGCTCGACCGCAGGAAGACACCGCCGAGCATCGTCTCCGGTGCGGCCAACGCCCTCTCGGCCCGGCTGGTGCGCCTCATGCCCCGGCGCACCGCACTGACCATCAGCGGTCGTGTGCTGGCCTGAGCCGCGGACTGCGAGCGGGGGCCGGCCCCCGGAACGTTCCTGAGGGCCGGCTCCCGATCCCTCACTCCCCCACGTTGATCCGGACCACCTGTCCGCTGTGACCGTTCATCCCGGTTGCGGGCATGATCGACCAGTTGGACACGTATACGCTGCCGCCGCGGAAGGCGAAGCCCGACGGGAAGAACAGCTGTCCGACACCGTAGGTGGTGCGCTGCCCGCTCGCGGTGATCTTCACCAGCGCCCCGCTCGGGTCACCTGTCGGGCTGGGGTTCAGTCCGTTGATCTGGAACTCCGTGACGTAGAAGTTGCCGGATCCGTCGAAGCCGCAGCCCTGGATGGTGCTGAAGCCGCTCCACTTGACCCGCGCGGTGCCGTCCGGCCAGACCTGCCAGACGCGAGCGCCACCCGGCGCATACGTGCCCCCCAGCAGCTCCGTCACGTAGAACGAACCGTCGGGAGCCTTCGCCACGCAGGTGCTCACGCCGTCCGTCACCGACCCGGCCGGAACATCCATGAACGCCAGGGTGGAGACGGTGCCGTTCTTATCCACCTTGGCGAGGATGTTGGCGCCGGCGTCCGCGACGTAACGGGTGTTGCCCACGGTGATCACCGAGTTCGGGTTGGCGTCCGGGAACTGATCCGGGACCAGGTCCTTGTGCGCGGCAGTCCAGGCGTAGTCGGCATCCCCGGTGGAGGCGATCGGAGACCAGGTCCCCGACGACGGGTCCAGTGCGACCGTGCGACCGAGCTGCGCCCGCGCGGCATCCACGACCGGATTGCCCGGCGGCACCGGCGGGATCGGCGCGGTGTTCAACGCGATCTGGCCGGTCACCCATCTTCCCTGCGCGTCGACCGAAACCAGTCCTTCGGCAGCTGCGCCGGACTGGTCCGCAGCCGAGAAGAAACCGGTGATCGGATGCGTCAGGACGCCGTCCTTCCACACCCCGAGCCTGCCCGTGAGGCCGGCGAACTGGTCCCCTTCGGGTCCGCCGCCCAGGGGAAGCGAGCCGCCGTGCCCCGCTTCCGCGATGAACAGCTGCCCTCCGGTCCCGAACGACAGGCCGCGCGGGTTGTCCAACCCCGAGACGACCACCTGCACCGATCCGGCCGGCGGCTTCGGCGCGGTGACCGTGACGGCCTCAGCGGAGGTGGCTCCGGCGGCGACGAGCGCCGCGACGAGTAACGCGGGCATCCCCGCGCGTATGGCGATGTGCAGTGATCTCATCGACATGACTCCTTATCTCCCTCGATACGGCCACGTCTCCCCCCGCAAACAGTGCAGAAACTAGCACCGGGAGGGAGGGTGCGGATAGCCGGTCATCCTGTTCGACACGCCCTCGATCGCCGGACGCCCGGCTCGATTGCGGCGACACTGTCCACGTGCAGCATCTGCGGATCATCGCCCCCGAGAACCTTGTCGACCGGGTGCTGACCACTCTTCAGGACAGCGTTGCGACGACGAACATCGTCCGCATGCCGAAGGCCGCCACCCGGCCTCCCGGCGACCTGGTGCTCTGCGATGTCGCCCGCGAAGGGTTGAGCACCCTCCTCGACCAGCTCCAGCAACTCGGCGTGCAGCATGAGGGCTCGATCTCCGTCGACGACATCGGCGTCGAGATCTCGGATGCGGCCAAGCGCGCAAGCCGCGCAGCCCCCGGGCATGCGGCCGACGCGGTGGTGTGGCAGGAGATCGAGCAGCGCACGCACGAGGAGACCGGCCTCTCCCCCACGTTCCTGACGTTCATGTCCGTCGCCACCATGATCGGGGCGATCGGCGTGGTGTTCGACGAACCCATCCTCATCGTCGGCGCCATGGTCGTCGGACCGGACTTCGGACCGCTCGCCGCGCTCTCCGTGGGCCTCGTGCGATGGCGGGGTCGGATGATCGCGCAATCCGTCCTCGCGCTCGCCGTCGGATTCGCCGTCGCCATCGGGATCACCGTCCTCTTCACCGCGCTCCTCACGGCGCTCCACCTGATGTCACCCGCCGACCTGCTGCACTCCCGTCCGCTGACGGACTTCATCTGGAGACCGAACGCGCTCAGCTGGGTGGTCGGATTCCTCGCCGGCGTCGCCGGCCTCCTGTCCCTGTCGACCGCGAAGTCGGGCGCACTCGTCGGCGTGCTGATCTCGGTGACGACGATCCCGGCCGCCGCGAACGCCGCCGTCGCCCTCACCTACGGGGCCGCCGAACAGTCCGTCGGCGCGCTCATCCAGCTGGTCGTCAACCTCGCCGCGATCACGCTCGGCGGGGTGGCGACCCTGACCGTGCAGCGGGTGAACCAGCGACGGCGGGCGGCGCGCGCGTTGCGGGGACGGCAGCGCGGCACGGTCTGACCTCTCCCCACCCACGCGTGTCCGGTCAGACCTGGCACCCGTGGGGTGTACCGACAGGGAACCCCTGACCAGCTCGGGGCGACGTAGCCTCGTCCCATGCACCGTCGAACCGCCGGGGCGGCCGCCACGATCTTCATCCTGACCGTGGCGACGGGTTGCACAGCGAGCCCGGCCTCGCATTCCCCGACGCCCCTCCCGACGGCCGGCTCGCCCGGGCCGTCCGCGCTCCCCAGCCCGACCGACACCCGCATCTCGGAGGCTCCTGTGCCTGGAACACGCATCAGCATCACTGTCGACGGGCAGACCCTGACGGGAACGCTCGATCACAACTCGACCGCTTCGGCGCTGCTGGAGCAGCTCCCGCTCGAGCTGACGCTCCGCGACTTCGGCGGTCAGGAGAAGGTCGCCGACCTCCCGAGCGCCCTCCCCCTGGAGGGCATGCCGGCGGGCAGCGCCGCGAGCCCGGGGACCATCGGGTACTACGCACCGGATCAGGTCATCGTGCTCTACTACGAGCACGTGGGCTACTATCCCGGCATCATCCCCATCGGCACGTTCGACGACGTCTCCGCCGTCTGGAGCCTCGTGGACGGAGCTCGCGCGGTCATGCGCTAGCGTTCTGCTCATTGCACGTCGCCTCGGGGGGAGCGCTCATTCATGTCGTCGTCACGTCCTGGTCCCACAGCCATGCGCGAGGAGCGCCGGGCCGAATCGCTGGTCATGGGAGGAGCGCTCGGGTTCGCGTCCGGTGTCATCGGGCTCCTCCCGTGGCTCCTGAAAGGCGGCCGTCTCCCGCTGCAGAACCTCTGGCAGACCGAGACTCGGCCCGACGCAATGCCCTACGCCCTGCTGCCGGTGAGCCAGTACTCCGCCACGACGCTCCTCGTGCTGCTCCTGGTGGGCGGCGTGGTCGCGGGCGGCGCGACGCGGCTGCTGCGACGGACCGGACGGGTGGAGGCGTGGAGCGTCTCCGTCGGGCTGCTGCTCCTCCAGGTCGCCGCGCTGCTTCAGGCGTTCATCGTGGTCGCCGACGGATTGGGCATCGGCCGGCCCGGCGTCGACAGCCGCTCCCTCCTGTACTTCACCGGGATGCTCGGCGGCACGATCGTCTCGGTGATGCTCGCCCAGGCACTGTTCTGGCTGATCTCCCGCCGCAGCGTCGGCCCCGCGGCACTGGGCCTGGTGTTGGCGGCGGTCCCGGTCACCTCCTGGATCGTGGGCGCCATCACGGCCGTGGTCGACCCCTACGCGGCGGCGCTCGTCATCGGGTCGGTGTTCCGCTGGCTCCCCGCGGTCATCGTCGGAGCCGTCCTCGGCTGGTGCGGCGTCGTGCCGCTGCGACGCCTCGGCGTGTGGGTGGCGGGGCTGGCAGCGCTCTGGGTGACGCCCGCCCTCTTCACAGCCGTCTCCAACGCGCTCGGCATGCGGGTGCTCGACGGCGACCTCCGGGAGATGGCCCAGATCGCCGTAAAGATCTTCCCCGCCGTCCTCGACATCGGTGTCGGTCCGGTCATCCTGGCGGCCCTTCTCGGCGCGGCCATCGTCGTCGTCCGCTGGGCGGTCGCCCGAGGCGGACGTCGAAGCGAGGCGCTCGCCGACCCCGACGCGTGAGACGACACACGGATACGAAGGAGAGACGGTGACCGACCGGAGCGGAACGAGGGACGCCGCAGCGGAGAAAAACGAAGCAAGCGTCCAGCGCTTCGTCCGCTCGGCCGGTGCGCCTTTCCGCGCGGCGCTCACCTCGCGGCGGGGACGCTGGTGGTTGCTCGCGAGTGTCACGGCTGCCGGCTGGGTCGCCCTGGCCTTCTGGATGGCATCCGGCGACACCGACGACGAGGCACTCTGGGCGATGCTCCTGATCTGCGGCCTCGTCGGCGTGGGCCAGCTGCTGGCACTCCTCCCCCTCGGGACGGACGCCCCGCGCCCCAGAGCCGGCAGGGGCGGCAGAGCCGGCACGGCCCGCAGGGCCGGCACGGTCGCCAGACCCCGCAAGCGGACCTCGGGCACCTGGCTTCTCCGCTGGTGGCAGGTGGTTGCCTTGGCCGCGGCTCACATCCTGGTCGTCACCGCCCTCGCGTTCACGCTCGTGCAGTCGGCGGAGTACGACGACGACCGGCTCGGCACCGTCGTACTGGTGCTGTTCATCGGGACGCTCGGCTGGTTCCTCGTTCCGCTGGTGCTGTTCGTCGTGCTCATCGTGATCCTGCTGGTCGTCGGGCTGATCGTGGCCGGAGTGTCTCTCATCGCCTCCGCTCGCCGTGATCCAGGGGACCCGTCGCTCACCCGCGCCAGGGCCGTCTCGCGTGGAACAGCGATGATCGGCGGAGGCGTGGCGCTGGCCTGCCTGATCGCCGCCATCCCCTTCGTCTCGAGTGGACACTCGGTCGGCAGTTACAAGGGCGCAGCGGTCGCCGCCGCGATCGTCCTGCTGCTGCAGGCGGTCGGGATCGTCCCCTCCCCCGACGCGTGGTGGTACGCCATCCTCCGCTACGGATACCTGGTGGGCCTGGTGGCGGTGCTGCAGTACGCGTCCTTCCGCCTGTGGGGACCACACGTCTGGCGGCAGGGTGAGCGGGAGCCGGCCGACGAGTCGTCCTGAACTCAGTCGACCGGCCCGGGGCCGGACCTCATGCCCCAGGCGCCACCGTGGTCGGGACCGATCGTCGGCGCGATACCGAGGGGTACCGTGTCGCTCCGCGCAGGCGGAGGGTCGCCGCGAGCCCCGGGTCGGCGGCGCTCTGCGCGACGGTGAAGACCAGGTCCCCCGCTTCCACGCGATAGCGCAGGTCGCGACCGGTGAATCCGAGCACAGCGGTGTGCACGTCGAAATGCACGACCGACCGTCGGCCTGGCTCCAATCGCACTCTCCGTGAGGCGAGGCGGGTGCGAACGGGCCGCGTCACCGAGGCCACGGGGTCGCTGACATAGAGCTGCGGGACGGCCCAGGCGACCCTGTCGCCGATGTTCGCCACCGTGGCCGAGATGCGTACGCGACCACCTGTATCCGTCTCACTGCGGTCCGCCCGTACCTCCTCGATCGTCAACGAGGAGTACGAGAGTCCGTGCCCGAAGGGAAAGGCGGGCGTCGGGTCGATGTTGCTGACGCCGTCGCTTCTCAATGCGAGAGGAGCCGCCAGGTACGTTCCGGGCTGGCTCGCCGCCTCCCCCGGGATCTGCACCGGGAGCCGACCCGACGGTTCGATGCGCCCGGAGAGCACCCCGGCGATGGCGCCTGCACCCTCCTCGCCGGGGAAGAACACCTGGAGCGCCGCGGCGGAGCGTGCTGCGATGGCGCCGATGGCGTACGGCCTTCCGGAGAGAACCACGAGCACTACCCGGGGGGATGCATCGAGCACGCTGTCGGCGAGCTGCTCCTGCACGCCCGGGAGGGCGAGGTCCGTCACGTCGCATCCTTCGCCGGAGGTGCCGTGGCCGAACATGCCCGACCGATCCCCCACGACGAGGATGGTCACGTCCGCTCGCGCGGCGAGTTCGGCGGCGGCGGCGATCCGGGAGGTGTCCGTGCCGCTGATGGAGACGCCCGGGTCGTAATCGATCACGCTGTCCGGGAATTCGGCTCGGACGGCCTGCAGAACCGTGGGAGCGTCCACGCCGATCCCGGCTTCCGGGTACCCGGGGATGACGTGGTTGGGGAAGGAGTAGCACCCGAACAGGCATCCGGAGTCGTCCGCCCCCGGGCCGATGACGGCGATGCGGGGAGGCGCCGCGAGCGGAAGTGCCCGCTGCTCGTTCTGGAGGAGGATCACCGACTCCTCCGCGACCCGGCGGGCGATGCGCCGGTTGCGAGGCGAGTCGAGATCGTACGAGGAGAGCCCGTCCTCCTCCGGAGTCCAGTACGGGTCCAGCAGCCCGAGCTCGGCCTTCTGCCTCAGGACGCGGAAAGCCGCCTCGTCGATGGTGCTCGCGTCGAGACGGCCGTCCTCCACAGCCCCGAGCAGCGAGTCATCGAAGCCGAGTGTGTGCGGGAGCTCGACATCCATGCCTGCCGTGAGGGACTGGATCCCGGCGTCGGTGATGCTCTCGGCGATGCGGTGCGTGGATTGGAGGAACGGTATCGCCCAGTAGTCGGACACGACGGTGCCCTCGAATCCCCACTCATCGCGGAGAACGCGAGTGAGGAGTTCGCGGTCGGCGGCCGGAGGCACGCCATCGACGTCGGCGTAGGAGTTCATCACCGATCGCACGCCACCGTCGATCACTGCTCTGGCGAAGGGTGGGAGGACGACGTCCGCGAACTCGCGCGGCCCCATCGTCACGGGCGCGTGATTGCGCGCGCCACGGGACGCGCTGTAGCCGGCGAAGTGCTTGAGGGTCGCAACCACCCCGGACGACTGCAGGCCTCTCACATAGGCGGTCGCGAGTTCGCCCACAAGGGCCGGGTCTTCTCCCAGCGTCTCCTCGACGCGACCCCACCGGTAGTCGCGCACGACGTCGAGCACGGGCGCCAGGCCCTGGTGGATGCCCACCGAACGCATGTCCTCTCCGATCGCGGCGGCCATCTCCTCGATCAGCTCCGGGTCGTTCGTCGATGCCCACGCGAGCGGGGTCGGGTAGACCGTCGCCGTCCACGCGGTGAAACCGGTCAGGCACTCCTCGTGCGCCACGGCGGGGATGCGGAACCTGTTGGCCTCCATGACCCGCCGCTGCAACGCGACGAGTTTCTCTCTCCCGGCGGAGACCGAGATCGGAGCAGTCCCGAACGGCCTCGTGATCTGGCCGAGGCCGTCTCGGACGGCGTCGTCGAACGGTTCCGCCCTCACGAGCGTGTCCTGCATGGGCGCCACGTCGGCGCCTGCGCCCTCCGCGTCCGGCCAGGTGCTCCCCAATTGGTGCAGCTTCTCCCTGAGCGTCATCCGCTGCAGCAAATCGCGGGCTCGCTCATCGGGCAGCCGGGCGGGGTCGCGCCACAGCTCCGTGGTCTCATCGGTGATCGTCATGGGGCTCCGTTCTCGGGCGCGCTGTCGGCGGCGGGGCGAATCTTCTTCGGCGGACGAGCACTGGAGGCCCGGACGACGAGTTCGGTGGACAGTTCGATGCGCTTGGTGACGAGCACCTCGCCTCTGGCCAGGCGCAGCAGCGTCGACAGGGCGGCGCGTCCGATGTCCGCGATGGGCTGATGGACGGCGGTCAGCGGAGGTGTGGAGATCGACGCTATGTGGGTGTCGTCGAACCCCACGACACTGAGGTCCTCCGGCACGGAGAGCCCCGCGCGGCGGGCGGCCTCGAGAACGCCCGTGGCCGACACGTCGCTGCCGGCGAAGATCGCGGTCGGCCGGTCCGCCGAACGCAGGAGCTCCGTCCCGGCGGCGAGCCCGTGCTGGAACGTGTAGCCGGCACGCGGTACCGAGGTCGCGTCCACCATGATGCCGGCCTCCGCCATAGCGGCCGCCCAGCCGTGGGCGCGAGCGATGTCGCAGGCGGCGCCTTCCGGGCCTCCGATGTACGCGATGCGCTCGTGCCCGAGGTCCAGCAGATGACGCGTCGCGGAATACGCGCCTTGCCAGTTCGTGGCGCCGATGCTGGGGATGCTCGTCCGAGGGACGTCGATCGGGTCGACGAGCACCATCTGCAGCCCCACCGCCCTCAACGCCTTCGCGCGGTTCGCCGAGTAGGCGCTGGTGAGCTCGATGACCCCACTGCGTCCGGCCCGCGCGAGCTTCTGGGCCCAGCGCACGGGATCACGACGTTCGACTCCGGAGAGGTTCCGCAGGGTGACGCCGACGTCGAACGTCCCCGCGGCATCCATGACGCCCTGGAGGAAGGTCGAGATGTAGGGGTTCGCGATGTCCTTCGAATCGAGAAGGAGCTCCACACTGATCTCGCCGCGGTTGAGCGAGCTCTGCTGGCGTTCCCCGATGCTGACGTAGCCGAGCTCCCCGATGACCTCCTGCACCCGCTGGCGTGTCTCGGGCCCGACCCCTGTGCGTCCGTTGACCACTTTCGAGGCGGTCCCGATCGACACCCCCGCCGCCCGCGCAACCGCGGACAGCGTCGTGCGGTGACCGCCGGCGGCCGCCGTCTCGGTGGAGATCATTTCCCGAACCCGGCGGTGATGCCCGCGACGAGTTGACGCCGGCCGATCAGGTAGAGGGCGAAGATCGGGAGTGTCGAGAGCACCACCGCTGCCAGCGTGGCGGGCACGTTGACGCTGAACTGGCCCTGGAAGGTCCACAACGACAGCGGCAGCGTTCGCTTGTCCGGACTCTGTGTGAGCACCAGAGGGAAAAGGAAGCCGTTCCAGACGGTCAGGGCATCGTAGATCACCACGGTGATGATCGCCGGGCGGGAAAGCGGGACCACGAGGGAAGTCAGCATCTTCCAATGAGACGCCCCATCGACGCGCATCGACTCGAACAATTCGTTGGGAAGGTCGCGCAGGAAGTTGCTGAGGACGAGAACCGTCAACGGGATGGCGAACCCGATGGAGGGAAGCACCAGGGCGAGGAGCGAGTCGTAGAGGCCCACTTTGCTCATCATGTAGAACAGCGGGATGATCGTCGCCTGCAGCGGCACGGCAAGCCCGAGCAGGAACACGGCGAACCCCCACCGCGTGAAGCGCGTGTCGGATCGAACGATCGCGTAGGCGGCCCCCAGGCTCAGGGCGACGGTCACGAAGACACTGGCCACCGTGACGATGACGCTGTTCGCCAGGTAGAGGAGGAAGTCGCTCTGCAGCACGAGCGCGTACTGATCGAACGTGGGGGCGGCGGGTGGCAGCAGCTGGTTGGAGGAGTAGAACCCCTGCTGCGGCCGAACGCTGGTGATGACGATGTAGTAGATCGGGAGGACGATCACGGCGAGCCACAGGTATCCGCCGATCGCTCCGAGGATGTTGGGGCGGCGGAACCGGCGCGCCGGGGTGACGGCCGCCATCCCGGATCCGGTGGTCCGAGCCTTCGTCTGAGTGAGCGTGCTCATCATGCTCCTTCCTGTTGGCTGGACATGCGGTTGAATCCGCTGAACCGGGTGAGTACGAGCGACACGATCAGCCCGATGGCCGCCAGGATGATGGCCAGCACGCTGGCGGTCCCGAACTGGCTCGCGGAGAAACCGGTCACGTACATGTCGATGGGCAGGATGTTGATCGAATCCGAGGGAACCCCTCCGGTGAGGATGAAGACGACGTCGAAGTAGGTGAGGGACCCGGTGATCATCAGCGTCGACGACGTGATGATCGTGTACTTCAGCTGCGGGAGCGTGATGGAGAAGAACTGCTGCACACGCGACGCACCGTCGATTTCCGACGCTTCATAGAGGCTGGCCGGGATCTGGCGCGCTCCGCCCTGATAGAGCAGCGTGTGGAACGGGACGAACTGCCACGCGATGACGAACACGACGACAGGCAGGATCAGACTGGGACTTCCGAGCCAGTTCTGCTTCAGCCACGGCACCCCGAGGGAGTCTGCGAGGCCGAAGTTGGGGTCGAGGATCGCCTTGAAGGCGATGCCGATCGCGGCAGAAGAGAGGATGAGCGGCACGAAGTAGATCGCGGCGAGCACGGCACGATGGCGCTGTTTCCCGGCGACGAACACGCCGAGGAGGAGGCTGATCGGCGTCTGGAAGAGCCACGAGAGCACGACGACTTCCAGGGTCAGCTGGAGGGAATGCCAGGTCCCGCCATCCGCCAGGACCTGCGCCCAGTTCTGGATGCCGACGAATACCGGTGTGCCGATCGCATCCCACTGGGTGAAGCTCAACCAGAGCGCTACGACCAGGGGCACGACGGCGAAGAGGACGAAGACGCCGAGGGCCGGGGCCAGGTACCAGCCCGACGGACCGGTGGAGCGCAGTCGCGCCCCACCGGTCTTGATGGTGCTTGACGACATGTGGCCTACTTGCCGATCGTCTCGTTCATCGCGTCGGAGAACTGCTTCGGAGTGATCTGTTTGCTGAACAGCTTGTCGAGGTTGGTCAGCAGCGCGGTCGCCTGTGCGGACGGGAGCGCCTGATCCCACGACATCTGGAAGCTCGGCGCCTGGTCGATCAACGACGAGGTCTGCCCGAGGAAGGACTCCGTTCCTCCCTGGATAAGACTGGAGACGCCCTTCACCGGCGGCACCTGACCGCTGTCGAGGAGCCGCTTGGTGTAAGCGTCGTCGAAGACGCCCTCGGTGAGGAAGTCGACCGCGTTCTTCTTCTGCTCGTCGGACGCGTTCGCCGAGACCGAGAAGTACCCGGAGACGTTCCCGACGATGTCCTTGGGGTCGCCCTTGCCGTCCTCGACGGACGGGAAGTTGGTGTACCCCAGGCCGGAGGAGGTGAACTTCGCGTCCCCCGACTGGAACGCGCCGTATGCCCACGCTCCCTGGAGCAGCATGGCGGCCTTACCGGTGTAGAGGAGCGCGACGTCCGCGTTGCTGTCGGCGACGACCGAGTTGAAGTCGCTTCCGAACGCGCCGGCGTCGACCAGCTGCTGGATCATCGTGTTCGCCTTGATGATGCCGGGATCGCTCCAGGCGTCCTTCTTGCCTTCCTCGACTGCCGCGAACGCGTCCGGCCCCGCGACCCGGTCGACCAGGTACTCCTCCCACATCAGCTCGGGCCACTTGCTCCCGCCGGCCAGAGCGAACGGGAGGACACCCGCGCTCTTCAGCTTCGGGATGGCGGCGAGGATGTCCTCCCACGTCTTCGGGACATCGACCCCCGCCTTGTCCAGGACCTCCTTGTTGAAGTACATGAGCACCGGATACGACGGATCCATGGGAACGGCGTAGGTCTTGCCGTCGACGACCCCGAGATTCCAGACGGACTCGTTGTATTTCGTCTTCACCTTCGCGGTGTCCTCGGTGAGATCGGCGACCTTTCCGGCCTTGACGTAGTCGGCGAGCGTACCGCCGGCCCAGCTGTAGATGATCGTGGGTGCGGAACCGGCGCCCACAGCGGTCTTGATCTTCGTCTTGTACGCGTCGTTGGCGAAGTACTGCGCGGTGATCTTCTGATCGGGGTGCGCCGAGTTCCACGCCGTGACCGCGGGCTGGACGACGCCGGTCTGGTCTCCGGTCAGCGCCCAGAGGGTCGTCGGTCCGCCGGCGCTGGAGCCCCCGGAGGAGCAGGCGGTCAGCCCGCCGACCAGGGCCGCTGTTGCCAGGACCGCGGCCGACGCGGCGCGGATGCGGCGGCGGCGCGAGAACGTGCTGCGAGTCATCGTTGGCTCTCTTTCGGTTGCGGGAGAGACGGTGCTCAGGGTCGCCGTCCATCCGTTTGCTGGTGTCGCCCTGACGCTAGAAGGCACGCGCAAGGCTACGCAAATAAATCGCATCAGACGGAAAAGGTTTCGCGGTCGTGGGGTCGCGCGAAACGTTTTCCGGCGTCTGGACCTGCGAGCGGACGGTGTTCAGACTGGCCTGCACCACTCGCCCACTCGAAGGAGCCGCAACGATGCGACGAACTCTGCGAACCGTGCTCGGCACTGCAACTGCGATCGGGGCCGTCTTCGGCCTGTCCCTGATGAGTGCTGCCGGCGCCAACGCGTATCAACCGAGCCAGCAGGACCTCTATCAAGCCACAGCCCCCGGGTCCTGCAACAAGAGCCCGTGCGTCCTCTACCCCAAGTCGGCACAACTGCCCGGCGGCCGGCTCGTCGCGGCGTTCGAGGACGACGAGTCCCCGGTCGTCGGCCAGACGCTGCCTCTCTACAAGAGCGACGATCTCGGCGACACGTGGCAGAAGCTCACCGATATCAAGCCTCCTGCCGCGCTGAGTTCCAGCCCTGCGTACGCGAAGTACACCAGCAACTGGACCAACCCGTTCTTCTACGTGCTCCCCCAGGACCTCGGCACCCTGAAGGCCGGCACGCTCCTCCTTGCGGACGTCGTGTCCGGCGCTGACATCGCCCCGAACCCCAACGGGAACGGCAACCGGCAGGACGTCGCCATCGCCCTGTACGGCAGCACCGACCAGGGCGTGACCTGGACCGTGAAGGGGATCATCGCGACCGGGCCGAATCAGGCGCAGGACCCGGTGTGGGAACCGTACCTGATGATGTACCAGGGCAAACTCGTCGCCTACTACTCGGACGAGAACGACTATGTCGGGTACGACGCCACGACCGGCGTGGCCGTGCTGGACCCGAACAACACGACCGCGCCCGATTCCGGCGGCCAGATCCTCGCGCATCGCACCTGGGACGGGATCGGCGCCTGGAGTGCGCCGGTGGTCGACGTCGCCGGCGACACCCAGACTCTGGCCAACGGAAAGACCGAGATCGGCGGTGGCCGGCCGGGGATGACCAACGTCGTTCCCACCACCGACGGCAAGTGGCTCCTCACATTCGAGTACTGGGGCGGCGGCGCCGACGTCCGCTACAAGATCGCGGACGACCCGACACGGTTCTTCGCCGACGGCAAGCCGTCCGGTGATCCGATCTCCTCACTCCCGGTCGCCACGTCCGGCCCCCTCGCGCAGGGCGGCAGCCCCGTCCTGAGCCGATTCCCGGACGGCCGCATTGCATACAACGCGGCCGGGAGCTCCGATGTGTGGGTCAACGCGTCGGGATCGAGCACGGGAACCTGGAAGGAGTACCGGACTCCCGTCGCCGCCGGTTACAGCCGGGCGCTCCAGTATGTGCAGGGCACAGGACGGCTCGAGATCCTTCAGGCCACCTGGGGCAACGGCAGCATCGGTCCCGTCCATTACGGTCAGGTCGACCTCGGCTACTCCGCCGGCGCCTACTACACGATCGTGAACCGCGCGACCGGCCAGGTGCTCAGCACCGATGCGAATAAGACGCAGGACGCCGACTTCACCGGCGACGCCCCGGACATCATCTCCTGGACGAACGCACCATCGAACGACACCCAGCGCTGGCATGTCGTGACGAAAGGCTCCAGCGTCACCTTCCTCAACAAGGCGGGTGGCCGCAGCATCGGCATCTGGACGGGGTCGGCAACGGCCGGACAGCGAGTAGCGCAGTGGGTCGACGACGGCGCTACCGACAAGCTGTGGAATCTCGTCTCCACCGGTGACGGTTACGTCCGCATCCAATCCGTGCGCAATCCGGCGCTCTACCTGACCGGCGCAGCCTGGAGCGGGACCACCGTTGCGAACGCTGTGCCCGCCGGCGACCACTCGCAGGAGTGGCAGCTGGTCCAAGCAACGCCGTGACGCGCTGACGACAGCGAAACGGCGGCTGATCATCAGCCGCCGTTTCCGTCGTCTCGACGTCGACGGGTTCAGTCTTTCGCGCGCACGTCGAGAGGGACAGGATCCGACGAGTGGCGGGCCGCCCGCGCATCCCTCTCGAGACCGGTGGGGCGGGTGAGGATGCCGTAGAGCTCGGGTCTCCGGCCCAGCAGCCAGCGTCGGCCCGTCGCCAGCGGCAGCAACGACAGGTCCAGCTCTGCCGTGACCGTCGCCTCATCCGCCACATCCGTCTCGGCGACGATCCGTCCATACGGGTCCAAGATCATCGCGTTGCCCGTGCGGATCTCGTCATCGTCCTGGCCGATGCCGTTCGAGAACAGCACGAACAGCCCGTTGTCGTGCGCTCGGGACGGCAGCCAGCGCATCAGCCACTCGCGACCGGATGGGCCGTTGACGGCTTGCTGAAGCGCCTGCGGGTCGCGATGCCGATTCGTCCACAGCTCGGTGGGGATGGGCTTCATCCCGTACGGGCTCCTCGAGTTGGTCCCGCCCGTCTGGTGCGGCGCGATGAGCACCGTCGCGCCATGCAGGGCGACGGCGCGGACGTTCTCGACCAGGTTGTTGTCCCAGCAGATCAGGATCCCCATCCGGATGTTCCACGGAGTGTCGAACACGGTGAAGGAGTCGCCACTGGAGATGGCGGGGTGTTCGAAGGCGTGCAGCTTGCGGTGGATGTGGACGCCACCGTCGGGCAGGCAGACGGCATACGAATTGAAGAGGCGCGAACCGCTGCTCTCCAGGAAGCCTGCCCCGACTCCGATTCCCAGCTCGCGGGAGATGCGCGCCAGGGCGGAGACCAGGGGGCCGTCCGCCGGTTCGGCGTGTTCCCAGAGCTCGGCCTCGCTCCGCTTGGTCAGATGCCAGTAACCCAGCAGACACATCTCGGGAAAGACGACGAGCCGGCTGCCGTTCTCCGCGGCTGACCGGGCGAGGGATCGGACCGTGGCGAGATTCCTCTCCTTCCCCAGCGGGACGGCCTCGAATTGGACGACGGAAGCTCGAAAGCCGGATTCGGTGGTCACGGTGAGTCCTTTCCTCTGCGTCCAGCCCAGTGCACCGCCGCCATAAAGTCCAATGAAGTTTCGGCAATTCATATAACTTCTAGGAATGGACCTGCGTCTCTATCGCGCTCTCGTCGCTGTCGCCGACGCGTCGTCGTTCAGCCGCGCCGCCGAGACCCTGTCGATCACGCAGCCCGCTCTCACCAAGCAGATACAGCAGCTCGAGGCCTTCATCGGCGCGCCCGTGTTCATCCGCGGACGCTCCGGCGCCGAGCTCACCGCTCTCGGGGAGCTCCTGCTTCCCTCAGCGCGCGAGCTCGTCGAACGGGCCGATCAGCTGGAAGCGCAGGCCCGCCGCATCGCGGCGGGCGACGTCGGTCAACTGCGGATCGGATTCGGGCTCTCGACGCTGACGATCGCTCCACGCGCGGTGGCTCGTTTCCGGCGAGACCATCCGGATGTCCGGGTCGTGCTCGACGACATGTCCTCGGCGGTGCAGGCCGAACGCATCGAGCGGGGCCTGCTCGACGTCGGCTTCATGAGGCTCCCCGCGCCGGCGCCGCTGGACTCCGTCTCGCTCGAGACCGATACTCTCGCCGTCGCCTCACCCGCGGGATGGGATCCACCCGAAGACGCCGCGGGTCTGGTCCCGTGGCTCGATGCGCATCCCGTGATCGCGCTGGCCGAGGACCGCGGTCCTGGTCTGTCCGCGCAGGTCCGCCGGTACTTCGCGGAGTCGGGATCGAGCCCCGCGCCGGCTCAGTATGCGCGGGACATCCAGACCGTTCTCGCCCTGGTCGCCGCCGGTGCCGGGGTCGGTGTCGTCCCCTACAGCGCGCGCCGTATCGCTCCCCAGGGGATCACGTTCCAACCGATCCGAGCCGCCGCCTCCAGTTGGCACGTCGGAGTGGTCTGGCATCCCGGTCGGGTGACCCCGGTCATCCGGAAGTTCCTGGAAGGCGTCGCCGCCAACGCGCCAGCCGATTCGCCCCGACGATCGACCAGCTGACAAGACCCGCGCACGTGTCTCCACCGAATCCGCGCAAGTCAACCTCTCCCTGATCCGCGAGGCGGGTGATTGCCTGGGGCCCAGGATCAGCGGGGCACGAGCGCCTGCTCGACGAGAACGGATGCAGCATGTCGGCACGGAATACAGCAGTTCGAGCAATGCACGATCTGGGCCTGGCCGCCTGGTTCGGCGGCACCCTGATGGGAGCCGTCGGCCTCAACGGCGGCACCGCGAAAGCGAAGGATCCATCGGAGCGACTCCGGCTGTCGTCGGCGGGATGGGCCAAGTGGGCGCCGGTCCAGCTCGGCGCGATCATCGTGCACGGGATCGGGGGCGCAGGCCTGATCGTCGGCAACAAGGGGCGGCTCGCCGCCCAGCCCGAGGCGCGCGGCAACACGGTCGTCAAGCTCGTGATCACCGGGCTGGCCGGAGCTGCCAGTCTGTATTCGGCCATGCTGGGCAAGACGATCGGCGAGAACGCCGACGAGGGCGCCGAAGGCGTGACCGAGCCGGACCCGACGGCGTCGGAGAAGCTCGCCGCCGCTCAGAAGAAGCAGCGCATCCTGCAGTGGGTGCTTCCGGCGCTCACCGGTGTTCTGATCGTGCTCGGCGCGCAGCAGGGTGAGCAGCAGCGACCGGTGGCGGGCTTCCTCGACAAGTTCACCCGTCGCTCCTGACACGCGCCGCGTCAGTCGGCGAGTTGCTCGAGCCGGAATCCCACTTTCATCGTCACCTGGAAGTGCGCGACGCGTCCGTCCTCCACTTCGCCGCGGGTATCGGTCACTTCGAACCAGTCGATCTCGCGGATGGTCTTCGACGCTCGCTCGATCCCGTTGCGTATGGCCGCATCCGTCCCGTCCGGCGATGTGCCCACGATCTCGATCACTCGGTATGTGCGGTTAGTCACGGCCACGCTCCCAACGCTCGATCCGTCTGCGGATGGGATCAGTCTGCCGCGTGCCGCGCAGCGCCGCTAGATGCTCGAGCGACCGGCGCGACGGCGACGGAAGCCGAGCAGAGTGCCGCCGACGAGCAGAACCGCCAGCGCCCCGAGCAGGGGCGGAAGGAGGTCGCAACCGGTCGCGGCGAGCGGGGCAGGTGTTCCGTCGCCGGACGAGGCGACGACGGGGGCGGCGCCCGGTGTGCCGGCCGGTGCGGCGACGGAGACGACCCGCACGCTGATGTCGGCGGTTGCGCACGTGGTGGGGTCGGCGGCGAGGCAGAGCCGGTATTCGAATGCGTACTGTCCTGCGGCGATGCCTGCGGCTAGCCGGACATCGCCGCCCGGCTCGATGGTGACACCGGCGGGAGCATTCACTGCGGATGCGACGACATCGGCGGCGGTGCTCGGCTGTCCGTCGACGCTTCCCGATCCGATCACGGTGCCCGCAGTCCCTCCGGCGGGCGTGCCGCTGAGCGGCGACGGGGAGGCGGCGAGCGCCGGGGCCGAGACCGTCACGCGGATCTGACCGGTGGCGCACAGCGTCTCGTCGGGCGATGGCGCGCAGACCTGGTACACGAACTGGTCGTCGCCGGCGAACCCGGCACCCGGGGTGTACCGAAGCACGCCTCCGCCGACGAGGGTGACCTCTCCATGGGCCGGCGAGGTGGTCACGGTGAACGCGGAGCCGGCCGCCGTTCCGGACGAGAGGTCGACGTCGATCGCCTCGCGGTACGTCGTGGCGAGGTTCCTGTCCGCCGCAGCCGGACCGATCACGAGTGCGAGCGTCGCGGGCGCCGAGCGCGCTCCTGTGGTGTCCGCGACCGAGTACTGGACCGACGCCGTGGCGCCGGCCAGGCCCGCGGCCGGGGTGAAGGTGACCGAGCCGTCCGCGGCGACAGCCGCTTCGCCCTCGGGCAGGGTGACGGAGGTCGTCGCCGCGCCGGTCGCCGGATCGATCAGCCGCAGAGTGGACGCATCGACCGGCGCATCGCCCGGGACATCGTCGGCGGCGGGCTGAGCCGTCACGGGCTGGCCCGCTGCCGTGCGGAGCCGGTCGTCGGTGGCGGTCGGCCCGACGGACAGTGCCGCGCTGAACTCCGAGGTGCTGCCTGCAGCATCCGTCGCCGTCGCGGTCACAACGGCCTGTGCGGGGATCGTCGTGGGGAAGGTGACGTCGAAGGAGGCGACGCCGGCCGCGTCCGTGGTGACGGGTGAGGAGCCGAGCGGCGCGGCGCCCTCGCCGTGACCGGTGGCGTCGCGGGTGGCGCTCAGGTAGAAGTCGAGCGTGTAGGTGGCGTTCACGGCGCCTGTGTAGGTGCCGGTCACCTGCGTGGAACCGCGCTGCACACGCTCGAGCACCGGATAGTCAACGAGCGTGTTCGGCCCTGTCCGCACGACGCCGGCGGGGCCGTTCGCCGTCACGCCGTCGTCGGCGAGGTCGATGCCCAGGCCCCCGTTGCCGTCGATGGCATTGCCGCGAACGGTCACGCGGGAGCTGGTGTCGGTGGTGCCCGCGCCGATCGCGATGCCGTCGCCCCCGTTGCCGGTGATGGCGTTGCCGTCGGTCGTCGACGCGCCACCGATGGTCACGTCGGCCGCGCTGACGGTGGAGACGCCGTGCCGGCCGTTTCCGGTGATCGTGTTGCCGGTGATGGCGACCGGTCCGGCGAATGCGCCGCTGCCCGTGCCGCCGACCAGGGCGATGCCGTCGGTGGCGTTGTCGCGTATCTCGTTCGCCTGGATCAGGAGCCCGCTGTTCGCGCGCTGGATCGTGATGCCGGAGCCGGTGCTGTTGGCCACGATATTGCCGGTGATCTGTGCACCGGAGGTGGAACCGATCCCGATGGCCGTCGCATTCGGCCCGGCGACTCCGCCTGCCGCATCCACGCCGAATCGGTTGTCGGAGATGACGAGTCCGCTGGACAGTCCGCCGACCCCGAAGGCGTAGTTGTTGCTGCAGTTGATGCCGATGGCGGTACTGCCGCCGAACACGTTGCGACGGATGGTGACTCCGGACGGGCCTGCCTCGCCCGAAAGGGTGTTGCGGCAGAGCACGCCGGTGCCGTCCGGGTCGATTGCGCCGCTCGGGGAGACGCCGAAGCTGTTGTCCTCCACGGTCAGACCGTCCGGGAAGCGGAAGGAGCCGCCGACGGCGGTGCGAGCACCGACGACACCCCTGGAGGTTCCGGTGATCGAGAGACCCCGGACGGCGACGGGCTGCGGGGTCTTGGGGACCAGGATGGTGGCCCCCTTGAGCTGGACCTGCGGTGAGGGCGTCACGCCGGGCCCGCAGACGGCGCCAGGCTGTGAGCAGCCGTCGAGCGTGACCGAGGCGCTGATGGTACCGAGCACTGGGAGGGCCGTCAGCGGAGCGATGAGGTGCGGCCCGGGTCCCGGGATGGCGAAGGTGATCGTGTGCGTCCCCGCCGTGCTGTTCGCGTCGGTCATGGCCTGTCTGAGCGACCCGGCCCCGCTGTCGGCCGTCGTGGTCACGGTGAAGGTGGCCGCCTGGCTCGGCACGGCAGGCACGAGGGCCATCCCGAGGGCGAGGGCGGCGGCGGCGAGAAGCCCGGCCGAGTTGCGTGCGATCCGGCTCGGTCGGGGCACGCCGGGCGAAGCTGCGCTGTTCTGGCTCACGGAACTCCATCCGGTGTGTTCGAGACTGGTTGCGACCGCTGGTCCCGCGAGGGCTCGACGCGGAGTCGATCCAGGTCGGCTGTCGGGGTCGAATGTACCGGTGGACCAGCCCCCGAACGCCGATTTTCACCCCGGCATCACCCCGGGATCACCCTGGCCGTCACGGAGCCCCGACGCCCCCAAGGTGGACACATACCCGCCCGGGCATGTGCGAGGCGTCGCGGCGCCGCGCGGTGCGTAAACGCAACGTTGCAACGTCCTCGCGGCCCCCTCTCCGGCGGCGTCCCCGCACCTACGCTCGGTCCTCGTCCGCCCCGACCGGCGCGGACACGAACCCTGAGAAGAGGAATCCCATGTCCACCGCGCCCGACCGCCCGCAGCCGAATCCGCAGCCCGCCGCCCACCGACCCGACGAGTGGGCGGCCTCCGATCAGAGACTGTGGGCAATGCTCGTCCACCTCGGCGGCATCCTGCTCGGCTGGCTGGCGCCCCTCCTCGGCCTCCTGCTGCTCACGGACCGCGGCGCCTTCGTGCGCCGCCACGTCGTCACGGCGCTGAACTTCCAGCTGACCCTGTTCCTGGCCGCGCTCGTCGGCTACATGCTGAGCATCGTTGCCATCGGCCTGCTGCTGCTGCTCGCCGTGTTCGTCGTGAACGTCGTCTTCAGCATCATCGCCGCGCTGAAGGCCAACCAGGGGGCCGAGTACGTCTATCCGCTCGCGATCCGGTTCGTGCGATGAAGGCGCACCGGAACCGCTTCGTCCTGAGCGACCTGCTTCCCGCCGCCATCCGCGCACGCGGTGGCGAGTGCACCCGGGAGTCGGAGCGCGCCTTCGCCGATCTCCGGGCCGTCCAGACGGCGCTCGAGGTCGGCCCGCTGCCGGCGACGGCGCACGTCGCCAATCAGCGGTCCAGCGAGGCGGCCAGCCGCATCATCCCGTCGAAGTCGAGCGAACGGCCCGCGGTATAGGCCTCGGCGTAGGCGTCGGTGGTCAGCCCGGCGGCCGTGAGGTCGCGGTGCCGTTGCGCGTCGTCACCCTCGGCCGCCACCGGGTTGTAGCCGTAGCGCAGGCCGATCTCGTCCACTCCGCCGAAGAGCATGGCGCCCTCTCGATGCCGCTCGACGCGGGCTGCCGCGCCGCCGAGGAGGTTGAGCAGCGCAAGCGCACCGGTGGGGTCGCCCCCGCGCAGAGCCGTGCGCGCGCCGTTGTGGAGAATGCGGATGGCGTCCCGCGGTCGTCGCACATCGATCAGCACCTTGCCCGTGACGTACTCGCTGGAGGTCTGCGCCCAGGCGTGACCGGTGCTCGCCGCGAGGGCGCGCGCCCGGCCGAGGCTCTCGAGCGCTTCCGCCGGTCGACCGAGCGCACGCAGCATCTGACCACGCGACATGAGCACCTCGCTGCGAACCCAGTCCGGTGCGGCCACCGAGAGCTGCGCGGCCTGGTCGGCGAGCTGCTGCGCCGTCCCGGGATCGCGCAGCAGCGAGTGGCCGTAGGCGGCGTAGGCGAGCAGCGACGAGAGCGTCGCGTGGTCGCCGGCGGCCTGCGCACGGTCGATGCCCGCACTCACGAATCCGAACGCCGCCTCGGCGTCCCCGGACTGGTAGGCGAGGTTCACCAGCCCGCCGAAGGCCGCCGCCTCCACGGCCGGTGCGGCATCGCCGGGAAGCGCCAGGGCCGCCTCGATCGCGGCACGGCCCTGCACGAGCAGCCCGCGCTTGAACCAGTGCCACGCCTGCGCCGCCGAGATGCGCAGCGCCGTCTCGCGGTCGCCGGCCGCCACCGCCGTCTCGTGAGCCAGTTGCAGATCGGGCGCCGCCGAGTCGAACGCATCGTGCGCCGCCGGAGCGTCGTGCGTGCGGACGCGCGGTGCCAGATCTTCGGCCAGCCGGGCGAAGTAGTCCCGGTGGCGGCGGTACCAGCCCGCGAGCTCGTCGGGGTCGCGCAACGGCCGCGCGAACTCGCGAGCCGACTCCAGCAGGCGGTAGCGCCGCGCGCCGAGGTCGGTCTGCTCGACAGCGACCAGCGACTTGCGCGCGAGCGCCACCACCGCCGCGCGGACGGAATGGCCGGGCTGCGCCGTGCACACCGTCTCGGCCGCCTCGATCGTGAACGAGCCGGCGAAGCCCGAGAGCTGCACGAACACGTCGTGCTCGGCCGGGCTCAGCAGGCCGGCACTCCAGCGGAGGGTGCTGGCGAGGCTGCGATGACGGTCGCGGGCGGCGTCTCCATCCGCGGCGTCCTCCTCCGCGTGGTCGTCCCGGAGAGTCGCATCGAGCTCGTCGATGGAGAGGACGTCCGCGCGCGCCGCCGCCAGCTCCAGTGCGAGCGGCAGGCCGTCCACCAGGCGGCAGAGCCGCTCGATCGCGGGCCGCTCGGACGCGGACGGCTCGGAGCCGCCCCGCACCTCGGTCACGCGCTGGCGGAACAGCGTCTCCGCCTCCTCGCCGAGTCCGGTCACGCGCAGCACGAACTCACCCGGCACGCCCAGCGGCTCCCGCGAGGTCACGACGATCCCGAGCCCTGCGGCCCGCCCGAGCAGGTCGAGCACGAGCACCCGGACGGCCGGGATGAGGTGCTCCGCGTTGTCGAGGATGACGAGGCCGGGCGCACGGGAGACCCGCGCGATCACCGCGTCGAGCGTCGCGTCGCCGGCGCCGACCGCTTCGGCGACCGCTCGCAGCACGCCCTCCTCCCGCGCGACTCCGGTCAGGTCGACGAGCCACTGCTCGGCGTCGATGGTCCGGGTCGCGCGGCGCGCGCTCTCGATCGCGAGCCGGGTCTTCCCCGCACCGCCCGGCCCCGCGATGGTGATCAGCCTCTGCTCGCCGCGCACGCGCTCCATCTCGGCCAGCTCCCGGTCCCGTCCGATGAACGGCGTGAGGGGAACGGGGATGCCGTGCCGCTCGACGGCGGCGGCCTCGGGCACCGCCACCGAGGTGGCGGCGCGCAGGATGGACTGCCTCAGCTCCGGGATGCGCTCCGGCATCGCGAGACCAGCAGCGGCGAACGCGGCACCCTGCTCGTCGAGCACCTCCAGCGCCTCCGTCGTCCGTCCCGCAGCCGCGAGGGCACGAGCCAGCGCTCCGGCAAGCGCCTCGTCGAGCGGATGCGCGCGCACGCCCGAGCTGAGCGGCCCGATGGCGTCGCCGGGCCTGCCCAGCGCCACGGCGGTGTCGCCCACGCGCTGGAGGGCGGCGCGGCGCGCATCCATCGCCCGCTGCCGCTCCGGCTCGGCGAAGGGGAACTCGCCGAGGTCGGTCAGCGGCTCGTCCCAGGTCGTCAGTGCCGCGAGCAGCACGTCGTGCGCGGCCCGGTCCTCGGCGTCGCGCGCCTCGGCGACGGCCTCGCAGAACCGCAGCAGATCGACCTCCGCACCGACGAGCGCGTAGCCCGTGCGGCCGCCGAGCAGCGCCGGGCCGAGCGGACCGGAGCGCAGGCGCGACAGGTAGACGCGCAGGGTCGTGGCGGCGTTCTCCGGCGCGTCCTGCCACAGGTCGGCCACCAGTTGGGCGGTGCTCAGCCGACGGCCCGCGGCGAGTGCGAGCCGCGCCACCAGGGCCTGCGCGATGCCTCCGCCGATCGGGACGGCCTCGCCGTCCACCTCGACGTGCATGGCTCCGAGCACCGCGATTCGGACGCCTCCCCCTGACATGGATGTCAGCATATAGGCCGCGCCGGACCCGTCCGTAAACGAATCGTTAGCGGCCTGCTGCGGCTGGCCCAGCGGGTTCTCCGCCTCCGTAGCGTCGTTGTCGTCATCCCAACACCGACCTCGAAGGAACACGACAATGACTGCGAAGCACGCGTCAGCGAAGCACCCGCCGCGCCGACGCGCCACCCTGGCCCTGGCGGGCACCGCGATCACCGCGGCCACCCTGCTGCTTCCGACGCTGGGCACTCCCGCGTACGCCTCCGATGCCGCCGATGCCGCCGCATCCGCCTCCACCGCACCCCTCTCCGCGGCCGACTCGACGGCGCCGGAGCAGAGCGCGACCGAGCCCGCCGCGGCACCCTCGGCGGCCGCTCCGGAGACGCCGGCGGAGCCCGAGCCGCCCGTCGAGCCGGCCCCCACAGACCCGGAGCCGACCGACCCCGAGCCCACCGACCCCGAGCCGCCCATCGACCCGGCCCCCACGGACCCGGAACCGACGGACCCCGAGCCGACCGACCCGGAGCCGCCCGCGGACACCACGGCGCCGATCGTCCGGAACCTTTCGCCGGTCCCCTACGCGGTCTACGCCGCGGACCGTGCGATGTTCGTGGACTACTGGTGCGAAGACCCGGAGTCCGGCATCGACAGCTGCTCCCTGGTCGACACCGCGACCGGCGACTCCTACGGCCTCGGCCAGCAGGTGACCCTCGCGGCGGGCGACTACGAGTGGCTCGGCACCGCGATCAACGGTGCCGGCCTGAAGACGGAGACGCTCATCCCGTTCACGGTCACGAACGACGACGTCAGTGCGCCGGACGTCACCACCGACTGGACGCAGCCCGTGAACGGCTGGACCAACCGCTGGTGGCTCACGGTGAACGCGACCGACGACAAGAGCGGCGTCGACGCGATCTACGCGAAGGACTCGCAGCGCACCCTGCGGGTGGAGGGCAATACGCTCAGCTACCTGCTGCGCGACGGCGAGAACTCCGTCACCGTCTGGGCCGACGACATGGCCGGCAACGAGAGCGCGCGGCAGACCCTGGTGATCCACGCCGACCACCAGTCCCCCACGGCTGTGCTGGACCCGATCGGGCGCCCCGGCCCTGACGGCAAGCGTCTGCTCGACCTGGGCGAGTACGCCCGGTTCGGCTTCACCGCCGACGACGACCTCTCCGGTGTGGACAGGGTCGACTCGACGCTGCCGCAGGGCTCCGCGATCGACACGGTGAAGACCGGCGACCAGCTGGTGAGCGTGACCGTCGTGGACAAGGCGGGCAACATGGCCCAGGACTCGGTCGTCGTCCAGGTGGTCGACCCCGATGCTCCCACCGGTCCGGCGGATCCGACCGATCCCACCGACCCGACGGACCCGACCGGTCCCACTGACCCGACCGACCCGACCGACCCGGTGGATCCGGCGCAGCCCGCTGAGCCCGGCGCCCCGGGCGCTCCCGCACGGCCGGCCGGAACCGCCGTTTCTCCCATCCAGCCGGCGAACGACGGCCGCGCCGCGGCCGAAACCGGCTCCGAGCTCGCCAGCACAGGCTCCGACACCCGCCTCGGTGCGGCCCTGTCCGTCTCGCTGGTACTCGTGCTGCTCGGCGTGATCGCGATCGCGATCTCCCGCCGACAGCGCCGGGCGAGCTGACGCTCACCGTCAGGGGGTGAGCCGACGCTTCCCCACCCAGGGGCCGTCTCCGATCGGGTTCGGAGGCGGCCCCGACCCATGTCCGCAGCACCCCCGCGTTCGTGCGGACGACGTCGTGGGTGAGTCCGACCGACCACGCGAAGCGATTGAATCGTGGGCCGGATGTGGGCAAGTAACCACAGGAACGACGAAACGGCGGCTGATGATCAGCCGCCGTTTCCGTGTTTCAAGACCTGTAGCGAGGGCGGGACTCGAACCCGCGACACCACGATTATGAGCCGTGTGCTCTAACCACCTGAGCTACCCCGCCGTGGCATCCCCACGTCGAGCGAGCCAGTCGCAGGACGGGAGACGGAGCCCCCTGTGGGAATCGGACCCACTACCTCTTCCTTACCAAGGAAGTGCTCTACCAATGAGCTAAGGGGGCGGAGCCGTGACGGCTGGAGGCACGTCGTTTTCGGCAACCGTTCGAGGATACCACCCACGACAGGGTGCTCCGTACCAATGCGGACGCCCGGCAGCGACGGCCCCGCCCCCTGTGAGGCTCAGGCGGCCTTTGCCGCCTCCGAGGCCCCGGCGAGCGCCTCCAGCTCGTCGCCCGTGAGCTCGAGGTCGACGGACGCGAGGAGGTCCGGGAGCTGCTCTGTGGTGCGGGCGCTGGCGATCGGAGCGGTGATGGTCGGCTGCGCGGCCAGCCAGGCGAGGGCGACCGACGCGACGGACGCGTCGTGGGCGGCGGCCACCTCGTCGAGGGCCGAGAGGACGGCGCGGCCGGTGTCGTCGAGGTACTTCGCGGCACCGCCCGCGCGAGCGCTGTCGACCGTGACGCCGTCGCGGTACTTGCCCGTGAGGAAGCCGGCGGCGAGGGCGAAGTACGGCATCACACCGAGGCCCTCGCGCTCGGCGATCGGGCGGTACGTGGTCTCGTACCCGCGCTCGACCAGGTTGTAGTGCGGCTGAAGGGCGACGGCGCGGTGGAGCCCCTCGCGCTCGGTGATCCGGAACCACTCGTCGATGCGCTCCGGCGAGTAGTTCGAGATGCCGATGTAGCGGACCTTGCCCGCATCGACGAGGCCGGAGAGCGCCGCGACCGTCTCCTCCAGCGGCACCGTCTCGTCGTCGAAGTGGGCGTAGTAGAGGTCGATGTAGTCGGACTTCAGCCGCTCCAGCGAGGCGTCGGCCGCCCGGCGGATGTTGTCGGCAGCGAGTCCCTTGAAGTCGGGGTGCTGGCTCACCTTGGTCGCGAGCACCACCTGATCGCGGTTGCCGCGCGCCTCGAACCACTCGCCGAGGATGCGCTCCGAGTCGCCGCCGGTGTTACCGGGCACCCACGCCGAGTAGCCGTCGGCGGTGTCGACGAAGTTGCCGCCCGCCGCGGTGTACCCGTCGAGCACGTCGAACGATGTTTCCCGGTCGGCCGTCCAGCCGAAGACGTTGCCCCCCAGAGAGAGCGGGTAGACCTCGAGGTCGGACGAACCGATCGTGCGGCGCGGTGCAGTCATGCTGTTCTCCTTCGTTGTGTCGTTCTTCCACGCTAACGCGGTCGGCCCGGGGCTATTCCGGCTCTCCCTGAGGGTGTGGAAAGGTTGCGGCGGACCCGTACTGTGGACGGGTGCGCACCGCTGAAGACCCCCGCCGCGAGCTGAAAGCCGACTGCTCCCGGTGCGTCGGGCTCTGCTGCGTCGCCCTCGCCTTCGCACGCTCCGCCGACTTCGCGTTCGACAAGCCTGCCGGCGACCCCTGCGTCAACCTCGACCACGACGACCTCTGCACCATCCATCCGAGGCTCCGCGAGAGCGGCTTCCGCGGCTGCACGGTCTTCGACTGCTTCGGAGCCGGTCAGCAGGTGACGCAGCACACCTTCGACGGGAGGGGATGGCGCGACGACGCCGACCGCCGTCGTGAGATGTTCGCCGTCTTCCCGCTCATGCGCCAGCTGCACGAGCTCCTCTGGTACCTCGAGGAGGCACTCGCCCTGTCCGCGGCAGCCCGCATCCATCCGGCCCTCCGGCGTGCACGCGCCGACGTGCGGACGCTGACGGACGCGCCGAGCTCGGTCATCGTCGATACGGACATCGAGGAGTTGCGGGGGCCGGCCGCCGAGCTCCTCCGCGAGGCCGCCCGGCTCACCCGCGAGGCCGGTCCGGTCGGCACCGGACCCCTCGGCTCCGGCCGGAAGAAGACGGCGCGCTCACGCATCCAGCCGGGTGCAGACCTCTTGGGCGCCGACCTCCGGGGAGCGGACCTCCGCGGAGCCGAACTCCGCGGCGCACTTCTCATCGCCGCCGACCTCCGCGGCGCCGACCTCTCCCGTGCCGAGCTGATCGGAGCCGACCTCCGGGATGCCCGCCTCCATGGTGCCGACCTGCGCGAGGCGATCTATCTCACCCAGGTGCAGGTCAACGCCGCGACCGGCGACGCCAGCACCGTTCTGCCGCCGACGCTCGACCGCCCCGGCCACTGGGCCTGACCGCATCGCGTCACAGAGTGCAAACGCTTCCACCCCACTCGCTATACTGCCGCTGTGCGCGGCCAGCCGCCCGGCACCGGCGGACGCAAACGCTTCCACCGCATCAGACACGACGCGAGACGCAGGAGGTGGGATGCCCGGGATCGACGATGTCGCGCGTCTCGCCGGCGTCTCCACCGCCACTGTCTCCCGCGCTCTGAGCGGCAACGGCCCGGTCTCCGACCGAACACGAGCGCGAGTCGTCCAGGCGGCGTCGGAGCTCGGGTATGTCGTCTCCTCTGACGCGTCCAGCCTCGCCTCCGGTCGCACGCGCAACATCGGGGCCGTCGTGCCGCACCTCAACCGCTGGTTCTTCACGTCCGTCATCGAGGGCGCCGAGCGCGTCCTGCTCGGGCAGGGCTACGACCTCACGCTCTACAACCTCAGCGGGGACGGCGGCGAGCGCCGTCGCGTCTTCGACCACCACCTCCTGCGCAACCGGGTGGATGCGGTGTTCACCGTCTCGCTCGAGCTCGCGGAGCAGGAGGTCGGCCGCCTCCTGGCGCTCGGCAAGCCCGTCGTCGGCGTGGGCGGGCCGCTGCCCGGCGTCAGCACGCTGACGATCGACGATCTGGCCGTCGCGCGCCTGGCGACGGACCACCTGATATCGCTGGGCCACCGCCGCATCGCCCACATCGGCGGCTCGCAGGAGTTCGACCTCGACTTCCACATCCCGACCAGCCGGCGGCTCGGGTACGAGCAGGCGCTGCGGGATGCGGGCCTCCCCGTCGACGAGCAGCTGCACCGCGCCTCCGACTTCACCCTCCCCGGCGGGTACGACGCCGCGAAACAGCTGCTCGGTTCGCCGCACGAGCGCCCGACGGCGATCTTCGCCGCCTCGGACGAGATGGCCATCGGCGCCATCCTCGCCGCCCGCGATCTCGGACTCTCCGTCCCTCGCGACGTCTCCATCATCGGCATCGACGACCACCCGCTCGCCGACTTCTTCGGGCTCAGCACGGTCGCGCAGCATCCCGACCGGCAGGGCGAGCGGGCCGCTGCTCTGCTGCTGGACGCCCTCCAGGCCGCGCGCGCCGCTCCTGCCCGAGCGCGTCCCGAACCCCTCAGCCACACCGCTCCGGCGGATCTGATCGTGCGGTCCAGCACCGCCGTCCACCCCTGACCATCACAACCGACACGAACACGAGGTGACCACCATCGCCGCTCCGACCCCCCTCCCCCACACCGAGCTCACGCCGTCGGCCCCCGGCCGCGAATGGTGGCGCTCCGCCGTCATCTACCAGGTCTATCCGCGCTCCTTCGCCGACTCGGACGGCGACGGGATGGGCGACCTGCCCGGCATCACGCACCGCCTCCCCGCTCTGCGCGAGCTGGGTGTGGATGCCGTCTGGCTGTCTCCGTTCCAGAGCTCTCCGCAGCGCGACGCCGGGTACGACGTCTCCGACTACTGCGACGTCGACGTCCGCTTCGGCACCCTCGCCGACTTCGACGCGATGCTCGCGACCGCGCACGACCTCGGTCTGCGCGTGATCATCGACATCGTCCCGAACCACTCGTCGAGCGATCACCGCTGGTTCCAGGAGGCGCTCGCTGCCGGCCCGGGAAGCCCCGAGCGGGCGCGCTACATCTTCCGCGACGGGAAGGGCGAGAACGGCGAACTGCCGCCGAACAACTGGGAGTCGATCTTCGGCGGCGCTGCGTGGACGCGCATCACCGAGGCCGACGGCCGTCCCGGTCAGTGGTACCTCCACCTGTTCGACAAGTCGCAGCCGGACTTCGACTGGGAGAACCCCTGGGTCTGGGAGCAGTTCCGCAACGTCCTGCGCTTCTGGCTCGACCGCGGCGTCGACGGCTTCCGGGTGGATGTGGCCCACGGCATGATCAAGGAGGCCGGCCTCCCCGACTACACCCCGCCCGCGCACATGGGCAGCATGGGCGGGACGACGCCGACGCTCGAGACCGGCGGCATCCCGCTGGAGCCGGAGATCGCGGCGCATGCCGGCGGCGAGCCGCCGACGCCTCCCTACTTCGCGCAGGACGGCGTGCACGCGATCTACCGCGACTGGCACAAGGTCCTCGACGAGTACACCGGCGACCGAGTGCTGTGCGGCGAGGCCTGGGTGGAGCCCCTCGACAAGCTCGCCCGCTGGGTCCGGCCGGACGAGATGCAGCAGACCTTCAACTTCGCGTACCTGGAGACCCCGTGGAACGCGTCCGCCCTCCGCAGCGTGATCGACCGCTCGATCGCCGCGTTCAGCAGCGTGGGCGCCCCGAGCACCTGGGTGCTGTCCAACCACGACGTCGTCCGCCACGCCACGCGCCTTGCGCTGCACGGCGAGAACCTGCAGGGGCACGGCATCGGTCCGAAGACCACCGGCCTCCCCGACCCGGTCTTCGCCCTGCACCGGGCGCGCGCGGCGACCGCGCTGATGCTGGCCCTGCCCGGTTCCGCCTACCTCTATCAAGGCGAGGAGCTCGGGCTGCCCGAGGCGATCGATCTGCCGGACGACGCGCGCCAGGACCCGACGTGGTTCCGCACGAACGGCGAGCGGTACGGCCGTGACGGCTGCCGCGTCCCCATCCCGTGGGAGGGCACCGAGGCGTCGTACGGTTTCGGGCCGACGGCCGCGAGCTGGCTGCCCCAGCCGGCGACCTGGGCGGCGTATACGCGGTCGTCGCAGGCGGGCGTTCCGGGTTCGACGCTGACGATGTACCAGGACGCCCTGGAGGCCCGGCGTCGCTACGACCTGGCGTTCGGCTCCCCCGAATGGATCGACCTGGGCGGCGACACGCTCGCCTTCCGCTCCGGTGAGGTCACCGTGGTGGTCAACTTCGGGGACGAGCCGGTGGAGCTGCCCGAGGGCGAGGTCGTCCTGGCGAGCGGGGCGCTCGACGGGCGGATGCTCCCCCGCGACACGACCGCCTGGATCGTCTGAGCCCTCCCGCGCGTCACTCCCAGTCGGCGTAGAAGCGCTCGACGCGGGGGTGCAGCTGCTCGAAGAGGTCCGGCGCGGCCGCCACCGTGAGGCGGCGGTCGGCCGGGCCTCCGTCGATTCCAGCGACGCGCGCTCCGGCCTCCTGAGCGATCAGGGCGCCGGCGGCGTGATCCCACGGGTTCAGTCCGCGCTCGTAGTACCCGTCGAGCCGGCCGGCGGCGACGGAGCACAGGTCGAGGGACGCGGCGCCGATGCGGCGGATGTCGCGCACGTCGCCGATCAGCTCGGCGACGAATCCCGCCTGCCGGCGCCGCACCTCGGCGTCGTAGCCGAAGCCGGTGCCGATGAGGGCGAGCGGCAGCTCCACCCCTTCGGTGACGTGGATGGGCTCCCCGTTCAGCCGCGCCCCTCCCCCGGTGTAGGCGGTGAAGACCTCGCCGGAGACCGGGTTCACCACGGCACCGGCGAGCGTCTTCCAGGTCGCGGGCTCCGGATCCCCCTCGACGACGGCGATGCTGACGGCCCACGCCGGGATGCCGTAGAAGTAGTTGACCGTCCCATCGATCGGGTCGACCACCCAGGTCAGACCGCTCTGGCTGCTGCCGCCGCCGGACTCCTCGCCGAGGAACCCGTCGCGCGGGCGTGCGGCCGAGAGCGCGTCGCGGATCAGCTGCTCCGTCTCGCGGTCGGCGCGCGTGACGATGTCGCTGAGCGACGACTTGGAGGCGGCGATCTCGACGCCGTCCTGGCGGCGCTGCAGCGCGAAGGCGGCGGCGCGGCGGGCGACGGTGGCGGCGATCTCGAGCAGCTCGGCGTTGGAGGTCATGCCTCCAGCCTGTCAGACCTGTGCGCGGTGCGCCCCGGTGCGCCCGGTGCGCCCTCTCCCGTCGGAGATACGCCCGCCCCCGTCGGCGATCACGGCTGAAACCCTTCCGATCGCCATCCCCACCGCGGCCGGCCGGAGATTTGGGCCGTTTTCTCCGACGATGCGCCCGCCCCCGCTCATGACGAAAGCCCCCGGCCGGTGGCCGAGGGCTTGTCGCGAAACGTTCCGAACGCGGTGGCGAGTGAGGGATTCGAACCCCCGAAGTCGTAGACAGCTGATTTACAGTCAGATCCCTTTGGCCGCTTGGGTAACTCGCCATTGGCGCTTTCGACCACCAGTTCACTCGTGACCGAAGGCGCCACACAAGAATACTCGGCGGGCGGCTGCAGACGAAATCAGCGCCCGCTCAGCGGCCACACGGCCGGGGTCAGGCGGCGAGAGCGACGACGCCGGAGGTCTGCGCGGCACCGCCGACCGCAGCGGACTGCAGCTCCAGAGTGGATGCGGGCTCGCGCTCGATCTCCCGCTCCGGCACCAGAGTCAGCACCTGCGCACCGGCGAACTCGGCCGCGACGCGCGTCAGGAGCTCACCCTCGCTGATGCCCAGTACCCGGCACAGCGCGGCAAGGATCTCAGAGGACGCCTCCTTGCGACCGCGCTCGATCTCGGAGAGGTACGGGACCGACACCCTCGACGTCTCGGAGAGCTCGCGCAGCGTCGTCCCGCGCTCCGTCCTGATCCGGCGGAGCACCGATCCGATCGCATGCCGTACGAGCATGCGGCCAGCCTATGTCGGCTCGGCCGTTTCCGCGCCCGTCGATTTCGGCGGTTCTGCTCTGGGCAGAATCTCCGGTAGACAGGTACCGGGCCCGACGCCCGCGCATCCGCTCAGGAGGACCCGACACATGACCCCGGCAGCCGCGATCGAAGACCACATGCGACGCGCGATCCAGGTGTCCGTCGACGCCCGCGCCCACGGCAACCACCCGTTCGGCGCGGTCCTGGTGGCCCCCGACGGCACGATCGCCCTCGAAGCGGAGAACACCGTGGTCACGGAGAACGACATCACCGGCCACGCGGAGACCAACCTGGTGCGTAAGGCGTGGGAGGCCATCCCCCACACTGAACTCCCCGCATACACCCTCGTCACGTCGTGCGAGCCGTGCGCCATGTGCAGCGGCGCGATCTACTGGGCCGGAATCGGCACGGTCGTCTATGGTCTCTCCGAGCAGGGTCTGCGCGCCCTCACGGGCGACCATCCCGAGAATCCGACGCTGGACCACCCGTGCCGGCTCATCTTCGCCGACGGGAGCCGCGAGGTCACCGTCATCGGCCCCATCCTCGAAGACGAAGCGGCCGATCCGCATCGCGGCTTCTGGCACGACTGAACGCCACGATCGCGACACCCCGACGGGCCTGCCGCCGATGTCGGTGGTCGGGCGCACAATCATGGGCATGAGAACGTTGGAGATTTGCGAACGGTGCGACGGGACCGGGGCCGACCCCGCCCAGCGCAGTGAGGAGATCACCCTCTGCGTCGAGTGCAACGGCGACGGCTGCCACGTCACCTACTACGCCGAACTCGCGCAGACGGCCTGATCCCGACCACGATCGATGGCATCGCCTCGATCGGGCGGCTCCGCCGACGCTGAGCGGGCAGCAGACGCCGCGCTCCGCTTCTGCGATGCGGAGTACCCCGAGGCCACCACGATCGTCCTGGGCGGCAGCTCCTCGACCGGGAAACGGACGCCGACCAGCGATGTCGACATCCTGCTGATCGCGCCACCATCGACCTTCGAGGGGCGAAGCGGCAGCCCGACCGCCGAGGCCCGCGTCACGCACCACGACGGCGAGCGCTTCGATGTGTTCGCCTACACGGTCGAGGGATACCGCGAGTGGGCGGAACACGACTTCGCCTCGCTGCGCCCGGTCCTGCCCGTTCTGCTGACCGAAGGCGTCCCGTTGCGCACGGGCGACGAGTTCGCGGACCTACGTCGCTGGTCGGCTGACCGCCTGACGCCGGGTCCGCGGACGACCGCGCATCAGCTGGCACTCCGACGCTACGCGGTCACGGATCTGATCGACGACCTCACGGATGCGACGGACGAGTTGGTGTCGGCGGCCATCCGCGCCGACCTCCTTCGCGGCCTCGGCGAGCTCGCCCTGCTCAGTGCCGGCGCGTGGCTCGGAAGCGGCAAGTGGCTCGCCCGCCGGCTGCGTGCAGCCGACCCAACATCGGCCGATGTGCTGGCCGCCTTCGCCCGCGAACGGGACGACCGTGAGGCGGCCAGCATCGCCGCCGTCCTGCTCGACCGACTGGGCGGCCGCGTCGACGAGGACCTCGTGCGCTGAGACCCGGGATCCGCGGAGAGCGGCTCAGCGTCAGGCCGCGGCCTTCGCCGTGGCCAGGTCGTCGAACAGTTCCGTGTTGAAGCGGAACGCCAGGGACACCTCGCCGATGACGCGGTCTCGCTCCTCCTCGGTCCACTCGACCGCATCCAGCTGTGCCCGATAGGTGTCCTTGAACAGCTTCGGCTTGGCGATGTCGCCGAAGAGGTAGAACCCGACGCCGTTGGTCTCGAACCCGTACTGGCGCTGCAGCAGGGTGCGGATGATCTGGCCGCCGGACAGGTCGCCGAGGTATCGCGTGTAATGGTGCGCGATGAAGCCGCCCGGCCAGGTGCGGCCGACCTCGCGGATGCGAGCCGTGTACCGCGCCGTGGAAGGCAGCGGGGCGATCCGCTCGCGCCAATCGTCGCCGAGCAGGTAGGCGAGGTCGGCTTCGATCGCCGGCAGGCGGGTCAGCTTAGGGCTGATGAACAGCGCGGCGATCGGGTCTTCGCGCATCCACACGGCCGCCTCTTCGAGGGCCTCGTAGATGAAGTAGTGCTGCGATAGAAGCTGGATGTAGTCCTCGCGGCAACCCCGCCCGCTCATCAGGTCTTGCATGAAGCCGGCGCCCTCGCTCTCCTGGTGGACACCCCGCGTGCGTTCGCGGAGGGCTTCGGAGAAGGGGATCAGTTCAGCCATCGGGTCTCCTGACTTAGGGGAGGCTTGCCTAAGCCTCTCCTACCCGTGCGACTCCCGTCAAGGCAGCCGGCCGTTGCCCCGCTGACCCGCCCGGCGAGCGCAGGAGACCCAGGCTCGCGAGGATCAGCGCGGCACCCATCACCCATCCTGCCAACGCCGACCCGGAGACGAGGATGAGCAGGACGCCGCCCGCGCCCGCCGCCGCGGCGCACACCGCACGGACCGGCCCTGCAGCGCGCCATCCCGTCCCGGTCCCTGCATCGGACCGCCGCGCCTCGAACCGCCCGGCGACCGCCGCGACCACGGCGACCGCCACCCCGGCGGCGGCCAGCCACAGCGGCCGGGTCAGCCACCACTCGGCCGACAGCGGCTGAGGCAGCGACTCGCCGCCCACCACGAGCAGCGCCCCCGCCAGCAGCACCAGAACGAGCATGTGCCACGAGTACACGGTCATGGCGCGCCGGTTCATGGCGGCCACGTACCGGCCGAGGAGGCGGCCCTCCGCGAGGCGCGCGAGTCGGGCACGCAGGAGGGAGAACACGCCGAGCTGACCGACGCCGAGGAGCACGAGGGCCCCGGTCGGCGGGTTGAGATTGAGGTAGAGGTCGGGAGAGTAGACGCCGACGGCGCAGAGCACGGCCAGAGTCCCGAAGCCGGCGACCCCCAGCCAGCTCGCTCGACGTGCTGACCAGCCGTCCCGGGGCGCCGTCGCGAGAACGAATCCCAGCTGCTGGACGAGCAGCCACACGAAGAGCAGATTGATGAGGCCAACGGCGGCCACGCCCGTGGATGCGCGCACCACGTCCACGGCGACGACCGCAGCACCGAGACCTGCGAGCGCGATCACGGGACGACGCCGATGCAGGGCGGCCAGCAGGGGAAGCGCCGCCGTGCACACGACGTACACGCCGAGGAACCACAGCGGCTGGCTGAGCCGGAAGCCCGCAGTCGCCACGATGTCCTCCGGCACGCCGGTCAGCTGCAGCAGGCCCAGCACCACCACGATCGCGAGTACGGCCGCGATCGCGGGCACGAACAGGCGCCGCAGACGGCCGGCGAGCTGGACGCCGTAGCCGGCTCCGCGCCGGCGTGCACGCTCCCACTGAAGGAACCCGGAGAACCCGCCCAGCACGAAGAACAGGGGCATCACCTGGCCGAACCAGGTCAGGATGCCGAACCCGCTCCAATGCTCCATCGCGTTCTGGAACACGGGCCCGTCCGCTGTGACGGAGACGCCCACCATCAGAGCGTGGAGGGCGACGACGACGGTGAGGCACCAGGCGCGGGCCACATCCACTGCGGCGTCACGGCGGGAGGTCGGAACGCGTTCGGGATGTGGAGCCGCGGCCGCTCTCGCCGGAACCGGCGGGGAGTCGGGCACGAGCGTGGCGGCTGCGAGAGACATCGGGCGTTCCTTCCGTCCGGTCCCGGTGACCGGTCGGTACGAGCGTCTCGATGCGGTGCCGGCCGCCGCGTCCCTCCCCGGAGCCAACCCCGGGCACTACTGCGGTAGGGGTCGCGTCAGCGGCCCAGCGGTGCGAACGGCACAGCGGCGCCAACGGCGCAGCGCTGTGAGCGGTGTTACGGCGCCGGTTCGACGAGCCCGGCGTCGAAGGCCAGGATCACGGCCTGCACCCGGTCGCGCAGGCCCAGCTTGGTGAAGATGCGGCTCACGTGCGTCTTCACGGTCTGCTCCGCGATGAACAACTGCGCCGCGATCTCGGCGTTCGACATCCCCCGCCCGATGAGCACGAGGATCTCGCGCTCGCGCTCGGTCAGGTCGGCGAGCAGGAGCGCACGGCTGGAGGTTGCCGGCCGCTGGGTCGCGAACCGCTCCAGCAGTCGTTTGGTGACGCGCGGGGCGAGCAGCGCCTCGCCGGCTGCAACGACACGGACGGCGTGGACGAGGTCGTCCAGCGGCGCGTCCTTGAGCAGGAACCCGCTCGCCCCGGCGGCGAGCGCGTCGTAGACGTACTCGTCGGCGTCGAACGTGGTCAGCACGAGCACGAGCGGTCGATGCGGCTCGCCGCGCGACGGGTGGACGAGCTCGCGCGTCGCGTCGATGCCGTTCATGCCGGGCATCCGGACGTCCATGAGCACGACATCCGGTCGCAGCCGGCGCGCCAGTTCGACACCCTCAGCGCCGTCCGACGCCTGGCCGAGCACGTCGATCCCGTCCTGAGCGGCGAGGATGGCGGCGAAGCCGGCGCGGACCATCGCCTGGTCGTCGACCACGAGCACGGAGATCGTCACGGCGTCCCATTCTTCCCGGCGAGCGGGAGGACCGCACGCACGACGAACCCGCCGTCGGGTTGGGCGGCGGCGGTCAGCGTGCCGCCCAGCAGCTCGGCTCTCTCCCGCATCCCGCGGATGCCGTGCCCTCCGCCGTCGGGAGCAGGCGGCGAGGCGGGGCGACCGGGGGCCGGGGCATTGCGCACCTCGATCGCGAGCGAGTCGTCCACCCGGTCCAGGCGGACCACGGTGGCGGCGTCGGTCGCGTGCCGCGCGACGTTGCTCAGCGACTCCTGCACGATGCGGTAGGCGGCGAGGGAGGTGATCGCGTCCATGCCGCTCGTGTCGACGTCGGCGCCGACGAGCTCCACCCGTCCGCGCCGCGCCGCATCGGCGACCAACGCCGGGATGTCCGTCACGCCCGGCTGCGGCGCCGTCTCCACCCCGCTGTCGTCGCTGCGGAGCACCCCGAGGAGTCGCCGCATCTCGCCCATCGCGGTCCTCGCGGTCGCGGCGAGGTCGTCGAACTCGGCGACCGCCTCGTCCGGAAGCGAGGGGATGCGGTACTTCGCGCTCGACGCCTGCACCTGAATCGCCGACATCCCGTGCGCCACGATGTCGTGCAGCTCGCGCGCGATGCGCGTCCGCTCCTCCGCGACCTCACGCCGCGCGAGCTCGCCCGCGGAGGTCTGGCGTTCGCGCACCAACTGGCGGCGAACGTCCTGCCAGCGTGAGACGAGCAGCGCCGCGAGGAGCACCGCTCCGCTGACGGACGCGAACACGATCAGGTCGGCCGTCGCGGTGCCGTCGACCCCGCTGGCCGCGCCTGCCGCCGCTCCGCCGACGACTCCGACGATCACCACTCCCGCGACCGCGACGACCCACGCCCCCAGTCCGGGACGCCAGGCGCCCCGGACGACGACGAGTGCGATCGTGGCCGAGAACGCGACGATGGATGGGGCCGACACCGGCCACGGAGCGGTCGCCGTCGCCGGTGTGGCGACGGCGAAGCCGAGCAGTGCGACAGCGGCGGCAGCGGCCGCGACGCGCGGCCAGAGCAGAGCCCCGACGATGGACGCGCCCTGGAGGAGCGCCAGAAGCAGGGCGAGGGCGACCTGCACGCCGTAGACGGCCGCAGCGAGGGAAGCGGACACCGCGACGATGGCGACAGACGCCGCCGCGGCGGCGATCCACAGCACCAGGAGCCACCGGTCCACCCGTGCCGTGGTGGGGAGACTGTTCGCGGTCATCGGCGTTCTCCCTCCAGCGCGGCGGTTCGCGCTCCGGCGTGCTCGGGCTCGGATGAGACGACGGACGACGACTCGTCGCCCTCCCGCAATCCCCGCCGGCGAGCGGCGCGGCGCAGGAGCGCATCCACCACGACCCCCGTGCCGACTCCGATCGCGATGCCGACGACCATCGCGAGGAACGCGTTGCCGTGCAGCCACTGGGCCGCGACCACCCCCACTGTAACCGAGTAGAGCGCCCACGAGACGCCCGCGATCACCGACAGCCCGACGAACCGACGCCAGGCCAGTCCGGAGGCGCCGGCCACCAGATTCACGGCCACCCGGCCGACCGGGACGTACCGCGCCGACAGGATGAGCACGCCGGCGCGGGCATGGACGCCGCGCCGTGCGCGCTCCACGGCGGCGGCCATCCGAGGCCTCCGCAGCACCCGGAACCGGTCGAGCCCCAGCGTCCTCCCGAGCGCGAAGGTGAGGTTGTCGCCGACGACCGCCCCCGCCGCGGCGCATGCAAGCACCAGGGGCAGGTTCGGGATGCCGACGGCGACCGCCGCAGCAGAGGCGCCGATCACGACCGACTCGCTCGGAACGGGCGGGAAGAAGGCGTCCACCAGCACGACCGCGAACACGACGAGATAGACCCACGGAGAGGCGGCCGCTGCCGCGATGAAGTCGTTGATGGCGTCCATGGTCCCGACGATAGGAATCGGAGTGCCCTCCGCGCGTCCCCCGGGAGTACCGGTCAGACCCCTACCGCGGAGGGATTCGCCCCCGCCTCGTAGACTGGGAGCAGCTCACTACGGGAAGGACGGACACCATGGCAGACTCCTCGTTCGACGTCGTCAGCAAGGTCGACAAGATGGAGGCGGACAACGCCGTCAATCAGGCCCGCAAAGAGGTGGACCAGCGCTACGACTTCAAGAACGTCGGCGCATCCGTCGAGTGGAGCGGCGAGAAGATCCTGCTCAAGGCCAACACCGAGGAGCGCGTGAAGGCGGTGCTCGAGGTGCTCGAGTCGAAGTTCATCAAGCGCGGCATCACCCTCAAGTCGCTCGACACCGGGGCGCCGTACGCGTCCGGCAAGGAGTTCCGCATCGAGGTCGGACTCAAGAACGGCATCGAGCAGGATGCGGCGAAGAAGATCAACAAGCTGATCCGCGATGAGGCGCCCAAGAGCGTGAAATCGCAGATCCAGGGCGACGAGCTGCGCGTCAGTTCCAAGAGCCGCGACGACCTGCAGGCCACCATGGCGCTGCTCAAGAACGCGGACCTGGACGTGGCCGTCCAGTTCGTCAACTTCCGCTGAGGTACCCGCGCATCCATTGCGAGATGGATGCGTACGCCGCTTGACGCACCGGAGGTCGCGACAGGAAGACGTCGTGGAGGGCGTCCTCCAGCCACGACACGGTGACCGTCGGCCCGAGTTGCAGCGCGCGCTGGGCGATGTCGCGGACGACGAGCACCACGTCGGAGGTCAGCATGTCCGGGGTCCAGTGCGGCAGCAGCGTCGAACGCTCGGACAGCAGGGTGAGCACGGGTGCGTCGATGTGCAGACCGGCCGCGACCCGCGCATGCCCGGCCAGAACGGCCACCAGCCAGGCGGGGTGGACCGGGAAGCCGCGGATCGGGCGCCAGGCCAGGTCGTAGTCCCACTCGCCGTCCATGGTGCGTGACACCGTCCGGCTGTAGAAGCCCAGGTCGACGTTGGGCATCGCCGCCTTCGGATCGATGCGCGCGTGCAGGTCGATGAGCGGCGTCAGCGCGGCGCGACCCGCCGACCGGGCCTGGAACTCGAGCCAGGGACTGTTCAGGATGAGCGCATCCGCTCGACCGGGGTGGCGGTCGGCCCACAGGCTGAGGGTGAGGCCGCCGGTCGAGTGGCCCAGCAGGATGAGGCGGCGCGACCGCGGGCGGTGTGCCGCGTCCGCCGTCGGCGCCTCGCCGTGGCCGATCGCGTCGAGGGCCGCCGCGATGTCCTCGTCGTAGACGGCCAGGTCGTCCACGAACCCCGGAGTCTGCCCCGGCCGGAGGCTACGGCCGTACTTGCGCAGATCGAGCGCGTGGAACCGCGCGCCCTGGTCGTTCCAGAACTCGGCGAGCTCGGTCTGGAAGAAGTAGTCCGACCAGCCGTGCACGTACAGCACGTCGGTGTCGGCCGCGGGCCGACGATGCAGGTGGAGGCGCGGCGGCGGCGAGTACCGGACCAGAGTGGCGACGACGTCGCCTTCCGCATCCGGTTGCAGTGGCAGCGTCAGCTGCTCGAACGGCTCCCCGAGGACGTCGGGGACCCACTCGCGCGCGTTCGCCATGCCGCCGGCACGCCTACTCGGCGGCCTGCCCGCTCGCCGGGCCGCTGCCGACCGGCTCCCCGTTGGAGGCCCGCACCATCTCGTCCCGGGGGACGACCTTCACTCGCACCCGGCCACGCTCGGCGCCGAGCGACTGCTCGTACGCGTCGAGGTTGTGCCAGCCGTCGAGCGTGGTGTACTCCACACCCCGCTCGTGGAGGAGGTTCTCCACAGATTGCTCGTCGGGGTCGGACGGCGACCACCAGTTTCCCTGATCGTTGATGACATGTTTGATCGTCTCCATGGCATCCGATTTGGTGTGACCGATGAGCCCGACGGGCCCCCGCTTGATCCATCCGGTCGCGTAGACCCCGTACATGCGCTCGTTATCGCCCTTGCGCAGCACCTGGCCCTCGTGGTTCGGGATGACACCGTGCTTCCGGTCGAACGGGATGCCGGGCAGCGGCGAGCCGAAGTAGCCGACGGCCCGGTAGAGCGCGTCGATCTCGAGCTCCCGGATCTCCCCCGTGCCGCGCACGCCGCCCTCGCCGTCCGGCTCGGTGCGCTCCCAGCGGAAGGCGCGCACGTGGCCGTTCTCATCGCCGACGACCTCGAGCGGCTTCGCGTAGAAGTGAAGGTGGAGTCGGCGCGACGCACTGCCGACCTCGCGCTGCCGCCACTGCTGCAGCACGCGGTCGATGACCATCACCTGCTTGTTGCTCGCGATCGCCGCCTTCGACTGCTCGTCGTAGTCGAAGTCCTCGTCGTAGAGGATCATGTCGACGTCGCGCAGCTCGCCCAGCTCGCGCAGTTCCAGCGGCGTGAACTTCACCTGCGCCGGGCCGCGACGGCCGAAGACGTGCACGTCCGTGACCGGCGAGTTCTTGAGCCCCTCGTAGACGTTGTCGGGGATCTCCGTCGGCAGGAGGTCGTCCGCGTGCTTCGCGAGCATGCGGGAGATGTCGAGCGCGACATTGCCGTTGCCGATGACGGCGACGGACGTCGCGTCGAGCGGCCACGTGCGCGGAACATCGGGGTGCCCGTCGAACCAGCTGACGAAGTCGGCCGCACCATACGAACCCCGGAGTTCGATGCCGGGGATCTCGAGGTCGGCATCGCGCACGGCGCCCGTGGCGAAGATGACGGCGTTGTAGTGGCGCTTGAGGTCGTCGAGCGTGATGTCGCGGCCGTACTGCACATTGCCGAAGATCCGGATGTCACCGCTGTCCAGCACCTCGCGCAGCGCGGTGATGATGCCCTTGATGCGCGGGTGGTCGGGGGCCACGCCGTAGCGGACGAGGCCGTACGGGGCGGGAAGCTGCTCGAACAGGTCGATCGATACGTCGAAGCCCCGCTCCGCTTTCAGCAGGATGTCGGCGGCGTAGATGCCCGCCGGTCCGGCGCCGACGATGGCCAGTCGCAGTTTGGTCATTCGTTGATTCCTTCTGGGGTTACTGGTCGCTCAGCTGGAGCGTTCGACGATCGTGTCCGCGAACCGGATCAGAGCCTTCTTCACCGGGCCGTCCGGAAGGGGCTCGAGGGCCTCGACCGCCTCGCGCGCCCAGCGGTGCGCCTCCTCCAGCGTCTGGCGGGTCACATCGTGCTCACGGAGCGCGGCGATCGCCTCCATGGCGGCGGGAGTGACCTCGCCGTCCTCGGCCGAGCCGATGACGTCGCGCTCGAGACGCTCGAGCAGGGCCGCGGCCTCGGGGTCGGTGGAGGCGCGCTCGCGGAGGCGCAGGACGGGGAGGGTCGCGACGCCGGCGCGCAGATCGTTGCCAGGGGTTTTGCCGGTCTCGGCCACCCCCTCCGACGACAGGTCGATGACGTCGTCGATGAGCTGGAAGGCCACACCGATCTTCTCGCCGAACACCACGACGGGCTGCTCGAACTCCTTCGGAGCGTTCGAGAACAGCACGCCCATCTGTGCGGCGACCGCGATCAGGGAGCCGGTCTTGTCCTCGAGCACCCCGATGTAGTGCTCGATCGGGTCCTCGCCCTCCTGGGGTCCGATGGTCTCGTGAAGCTGGCCGAGGCACAGCCGCTCGAACGTGTCGGCCTGCAGCTGGATGGCGCGCTCACCGAGCGCGGAGACCAGCTTGCTGGCGCGGGCGAACAGCAGGTCGCCGGTCAGCACGGCGACGGAGTTGCCCCAGACGAACTGCGCGCTCGGCACCCCGCGGCGCATCTGGGAGTCGTCCATGACGTCGTCGTGGTACAGCGAGGCAAGGTGGGTGATCTCGACGGCCTCGGCCGCCTGGATGACGTCGGCGTTCGTGCCGTCGCCGAGCTGGGCGGCCAGCAGCGTCAGCATGGGACGGACCCGCTTGCCGCCGGCCTCGAGGAGGTACCGGGCGGTCACGTCGGCGAGGTTGTCCGCGAAGTGCATCTCGCGGTGGAGGCTCTCCTCGACCTGCGCGAGACCGGCGTCGACGGCGTTCGCGAGCTCGCGGTCGTCACCGCGGAGGAAGATCCGCTCGGTGAAGCCGAGCTGGCTGGTCAGCGACGGGCGCCGCACAGCCGGGACACTTCGTGGCACTACTCCCCCTCGGACGGGATGGTGGACGCTGACTCTTCGGAGCCGGCGGGTCCGGCGGATGCCGGACGCGACGCGGAGCCGGCGGAGGTCGAGCGCTTCGGCTTGGGTGCCGCGGGCTTCGGCGTCGTGGGCTTGGCGGCGGCAGGCTTCGGAGCGGCAGGCTTCGCAGCGGCAGGCTTCGCAGCGGCGGGCTTCGCCGCAGCGGGCTTCGCCTTCGTCGCAGCGGCCTTCGGCTTCGGAGCGGCCTTGGGCTTCGTCGGGGCAGCCGGCTTCTCGGCCGGCGCCTCGGGCTGCGCATTCACGGCGGGCGTCGCCGCGACCGGCTCCACCGGCGCCACCGGCGCTGCCTGGCGCTCTGGCTTGAAACCGCGGTGCAGAGCGACGATGCCGGCCGTCAGGTTGCGGTACGCGACGCGTTCGAAACCGGCCTCGCGCATCCACCCGGCGAGCGCCCGCTGGTCCGGCCACGCCTGGATGGACTCCATGAGGTACTCATAGGCGGCCGGGTTCGAACTGGCGACACGCGCCAGCATCGGCATGCCGAACTTGAGGTAGGCCGAGTATCCGGCACGAACCGGAGCGAGCGGCGGCTGGGAGAACTCGCACACCACCACGCGGCCGCCGGGCTTCACGACACGGAAGAACTCGGCGAGCGCCTTCTTCGGGTCGACGATGTTGCGCAGGCCGAACGAGATCGTCACCGCGTCGAAGGTGTCGTCGTCGAACGGGAGGTCCATCGCGTCGGCCTGGACGAAACGGATGAACGGATTGCCGGACTGACGCTGCCGGCCGACATCGATCATCCCCGCCGAGAAGTCGGCGGCGACGACCGAGGCCCCGTTGCGGGCGAGGGAGGCGCTCGACGTGCCCGTCCCGGCCGCGACGTCGAGGATCGTCTCGCCGGCGCGCGGGGCGACCGCACGCGTTGTCGCGACGCGCCAGAGGGCCGCATTGCCGACCGACAGGACGTTGTTGGTCCGGTCGTAGCGCGTCGACACCTGGTCGAACATGGCGGCGACCTGCGCGGGCTGCTTGCTGAGGTCGGCCTTACTCACCCCACCAGCTTAGGCTGCGCCGTCAGCGGGTGCATGCCGACGACAGGATGCACGCCGAACGGTCAGCCAGGCGACCCGGCGCAACAGCGCGCATCCGGCCATCAGAACCGCTGTCCCAGCGCCTTCGCCCGAAGAGCGTCGAACTCGCCCCGCGAGATCACGCCCTGGTCAAGCAGGGCCTGCGCCTGCTGGATGTCGGCCGCCGGAGTCGCGGATGCCGTCGGCCTCGCTCCCCAGTCGTCGTCCTCCGGCACCTGCGCGCGACGCGCCATGCTCCGCTCCGCCATGCCCCGTCCGCGCGCGATCAGGTACACCAGCACCGAGAGCAGCGGGACGAAGATGAGGAAGATCACCCACAGGGCCTTCCACCATCCGTTGAGCGCGCTGTCGCGGAACAGGTCCACCAGCACGGTGAACAGGATCATCACGAATGCCACGAACGCGAAGATCCAGAAGACGTACAAGAACACATTCCAGAAAGAGCCCATCTCAGCCGCCTCTCATCGCGCACACCGTAATGCTGCGCGCCGACCCACGGCTAGACCACATCTGAACCAGCGGGACTACCATGGCGATCCCAGAGATCGCGGGGCGGACGGCCGCCTCACGGGTGAGGAGCGACGGTGTCCCACGACACGTTTTGGACGACGGATCCCTCCGAGCTGCTCCGGGTGAGACCCGGCTTCCGCCTCGCCGACCAGCCCACCGACGGCACTCCCGGCTTCGCGGGCGGCAAGGACGAGGGGAAGGATGCGCTCTCGGCGGGCAAGGACGTGCTCGCCGAACTGCAGGAGAAGCTGTTCGCGTGCGGCAGGGAGGGCGCCCCGCTGTCCGTCCTCCTCGTGCTCCAGGCGATGGACACGGCCGGGAAGGGCGGTATCGTCTCGCACGTCATCGGAGCGATGAACCCCGGCGGCGTCCATTACGCGGGCTTCGGCAAGCCGACCCCGGAGGAGCTCTCGCACGACTTCCTCTGGCGCGTCTGGCGCGAGGTCCCGGCCGCCGGCCAGGTCGGCGTCTTCGACCGCTCCCACTACGAGGACGTCCTGATCGGTCGTGTGCGCCAGCTCGCCCCGCCGGAGGAGCTGGAGCGCCGCTACGGCGCGATCACCGGATTCGAGCATGAGCTGGCCGATTCCGGCACCACGATCGTCAAGGTGATGCTGCACCTCGGGAAGGCCGAGCAGAAGAAGCGCCTCGCCGCCCGGCTCGAGAACCGTGCCAAGCTCTGGAAGTTCAACCCCGCAGACGTCGACGAGCGGCTCCGCTGGGACGACTACCAGGAGGCGTACCAGATCGCCCTCGAGCGCACGAGCACGGCGGAGGCGCCGTGGTTCGTCGTCCCCGCCGACCACAAGTGGTACGCCCGCGTGGCCGTCCAGCAATTGCTGATCCGCGCACTCCAGGGGCTCGACCTCGAGTGGCCGATGCCCGACTACAACGTGCAGGAGCAGAAGCGCCGCCTGGCCGACTCCTGACCGCCGGAGTCAGACGAGCGCAGGGATGCCGCTCAGCCGAACGCCTCCACGATCGGCCGGAACTTCATCGTCGTCTCGGCGAGCTCCCGCTCGGGGTCGGAGTCCGCGACGATGCCGGCACCCGCATACGCCGTGAGGTCACCGCTCGGCGTCACCTGCGCGCACCGGAGCGCGATCGCCCACTCACCGTCGCCGTCCCCGCCGACCCAGCCCACCGGGCCCGCGTAACGTCCGCGGTCGAACGGCTCCAGTTCGCGGATCAGCTCCAGCGCCTCGCGGCGGGGCGTCCCGGCGACCGCGGCCGTCGGGTGCAGCGCGGCGGCGAGGTCGAGGGAACTGGATCCGTCGCTGAGCATCCCGGCGATGTCCGTCGCGAGGTGCCACAGGTTGGGCAGCTTGAGCGTGAACGGCTCGTCGCTCGCGGCGAGGTCCGCACTGTGCGGGCGGAGCGCATCCATCACGCTCGTCACGGCGAAGCGGTGCTCGCCCTGATCCTTCGCGCTGGCCACCAGCTCGGCGGCCGCGGCGGCGTCGAGGGTGGCGTCGGAGCCGCGCGAGATCGTGCCGGCCAGCACCCGTGCCGTCACCGTTCCGTGGTGGACGCGCACCAGCGTCTCGGGGGACGAGCCGACCAGGCCGTCCACCGCGAACGTCCAGCAGTCCGGGTAGCCGAGCGCGAGTTCGACCAGCGCTCGGCGGAGGTCCGACTCGACCGGCAGGTGGCCGCGGAGGTCGCGCGCCAGCACAACCTTCGAGAGATCCTCCTCGCGGATGCGCTCGACCGCGGCCGCCACAGCCGAACGGTAGCCATCGCCGCCCAGCTCACCAGGGAGGAGGGCGAGCCGGTACTCGTCGCCGAACGCGGTCGGCCGCGGCAGCGATGCCGAAGCTTGTGCGTCGGCGCGACGGATGCGGGTGATCCAGCTGCGGCTTCCGCGACGGCCGATGACCACCTCCGGCACGATCAGCGTGCTCGTCGCCGTGCTCTCGTCGTCGAACGCGAAAGTGCCGAATGCGACGAGACCCGTTCCGGGCGTGCGGACGGTGTCGTCGACCTCCGCGGCGGCCGCGGTGGCCCGCCAGGCGGCGGACGCCTCCTGGATGCGGTCCGGGCCGGTGAAGTCGAGCCGGAGCACCTCCCCGATCGCCGCCATCCCTTCGCCCTTGCGAAGCCACAGCAGGGGTGCGCGGGAGTCGAGGAACGGGATGAGCTGGCGGACGTCGTCGAGCGGTGCGGTCTCGGCCACGAGCACCGTAACGCCCGTATCCCGCCGAGCGGTCGGGGCTGATCTCACGGAGCCAGCCTACGCCCGCGATGCTGTGCGCCCGTTGGGGAGCGGATGGGGACTGCATGGACGCCGGCCGACGAAGGAGCCGCTCCACCAGATAAATAGAGCACGCAATGCGCGCTTTCGACACTCAGTACATCAGCCCGATGACCGATCCACCTGGATGTAACATCCAACTATGCCCGTGCCCGTGACCGGAGCCGCCAGCCCCCGGCGGCTGATCCGAGACGAAGTCTTCCTGCGCCTGCTCGACGCCATCGTCGACGGCGACCTGCTCCCCGGCGAGCAGCTCTACGACGCCGAGATCGAACGCTGGGTCGGGGTGTCCCGCACCCCGGTCCGTGAGGCGCTCAACCAGCTGGCGGCCATGGGCCTCGTCGAGATCCTGCCCCAGCGACGCACCCGCGTCACGCCGATCGAGTCGCGCCGGCTCCGCGAACTGCTCACCACCGTCGGTGTGCTCGTCGCCGGTGTCGTGCGCGACGCGACGCCGCTCCTCACCGAGGGCGACCGCGAGACGCTCCGCTCCTTCGATTCCGGCGACGCATCCGAGGCCGTCCGGACCGGGCTCTCCGCCGACGGCTTCCTCGGTGTCTTCGTCCGCCGTCTCGACAACGCGACCGTCGCGCGCCTCCTCAAGCGACACCTTCCGGAGGTGCAGCGAGCGCTCAACGCCGCTCCCTCCTCCGCGCCGCTCGACAAGGCCCTCCCCGCGATCAAGACCCTGATCGACGCCGCTGTCTCCGGCAAGGCCGACAAGGCCGCCCGTGCCGCCGGCGACCTGTTCGACAAGTCGATCGTCTCGATCGCCGACGAGTTCGGCACGTCATCGAAGGAGGCCCGCTGATGCCGCTGCCCGTGAGCGACACCGCACCGGTCGAGCGCCGGCTGCTGCGCGATGTGGTCTACAACCGCCTGTACGAGGGCATCCTCGACGGCACCCTCGAGCCGGGTGAGACCCTCCTCGACGAGAAGCTCACCGCCTGGCTCGGCGTCTCGCGGACCCCGATCCGCGAAGCCCTGATGAAGCTCGCCGACATCGGCCTCGTTGAGATGGCGCCCAACCGGTACACCCGCGTCGCGCCGATCGACCTCAAGGCGATCGACGAGGCCATCTACACGACCGGTCTGCTCCACGAGCACGCGGCTCGCGCGAACGTGCCCGAGCTCGAGAACGCGGTCGTCACGCGCCTCGACAAAGCGCAGAAGGAGGTCAAGAAGTCCGCCAAGGCCCGCGACCTCCCCGCTCTCGGGCGTGCATTCAACGACTTCTTCCTCGAGCTGACCCGAGCGGGCGGGAACGACGTCCTGGCCTCCGTCAGCGAGGGCCTCAGCCCGCAGCTGCTCCGCTACATCTCGGTCTGGGAGAAGCCGTTCGGGATCGACGACCTCCCGGGTGCGCTGGCCGACATCCTCACCGCCGCGAAGGACCGTGACGGCGCCAAGGCGGGAGACCTCGTCAAGGAGCTCTACGCCGGAACCCTCGCGCAGTTCCTCGAGGACTACCGCCGCCGCGACGCGGACATCACCAAGACGCCGGTCTTCTGACCCCTGCGGGCGTCGCGCTGTGGCGTCGCGCTGCAGCGTCGCCCTGCGGGGTCAGACCTCGAAGTCGACCGCGGCCCGAGAGCCCACGACGGAGCGGATGTATCCCGCCACCTCGAGATGCGCGGGGTGGTCGAGGTACGCCTGGATGCCATCCAGGTCGTCGAAATCGCTGATCAGCACGACGTCGAAGTTGTCCCCCGGCACGGCGTTGACACCGACCTGTAGCGAACGCAGCTGCGGGATGACAGCGGGAAGCGACTCCAGGCCGCGCTTGATCTCGGCGGCCTGCTCGGCGCGCTCCGACTCGTCAGTGGTCGCGAGCTTCCACGAGACGACGTGGCGGATGGTCATTCGGCCTCCAGGAGTGCGGTGCGCAGGCGTGCCGGGTCGACCCGCCAATAGGTGTGGACGCGTCCATCGAGGAGCACGACGGGGATCTCCTCCACGTACTTCTCGTGCAGTTCGGCGTCCTGAAGGATGTCGCGCTCCTCCACGGTCACCGTGGGCGAGCCGTCCGGCAGCTGGCCGATGACCGAGTGGATGACCTCCCGCGCGTCATCGCACAGATGACAGCCGGGCTTGCCGATGAGAGTCACGGAGACGCTGGACACGGATCCACTCTAGACGCAGCAAAAAGCGCCGGACCGGATGGACCGACGCTTGGAGCCGCAGACTCGAGGTCTACTTCTTGTTGCGACGCTGGTGGCGCGTCTTGCGAAGAAGCTTGCGGTGCTTCTTCTTCGCCATACGCTTGCGACGCTTCTTGATAACGGAACCCACGTGGACCTCACAAAGAATCGGGGGCATGCCGCGGGGCGCGCGGCGACACGAGCAGCCAGTCTACCTGACGTCACGCAGAGTCCGCGACGCCGCCCTCACGGAACGTCGCGGCCTGCAGGAGCTGGTCGACCGCGGACTCCGGAACCCGGAACGATCGGCCGAACCGGATGGCGGGCAGTTCGCCCGAATGGACGAGCCGGTACACGGTCATACGGGAGACGCGCATCATGTCGGCCACCTCGGCGACCGTCAGGAAGCGCACGTCCCTCAGATCGTGTGCCATGAGTCCGTCCTCCTCTTTCCGGTCATCGTACTCGCGGAGGGTCAGTCCTTGCGCCACTTCTTCGGCGTCACGCGCTCGGTCGCCGACGACACCCGGTGACGCGTGTCGGCGAGCACCTTTCCGACCGTGCTCGCGAACTCGCGCGTCTCCTCCGCCAGCCGGACGCTCAACTCCATGTCCTCGTCGGATGCCGTGAACGGAATGATCCAGTCCTCGACCGCGACCAGGGGGCGGGCGTCCAGGCTGTAATAGCGGTGCTGACCCTCCTCGCGCACGGACACGAGGCCTGCCTCGCGCAGCACTTTCAGGTGCTTGGACACCGTCGGCTGGCTCAGCTCGAGCGTCGCGACGATCTCGGAAACGGATATCTCGCCCACGGAATGCGCCGCGTCCGTATTGCGATCGAGCAGCACGCGCAGAATGTCGCGCCGCGTCGGATCGGCGATCACGTCGAAGATGTCGGCCATGTCCCCAGGCTAGCCATTCCCCCGACGCAGTACCATGTCCGAAGCCCGCCCGACAGCCGAAGACGGGAAGGACGAGACATGAGCGCCACCACCCGGGCGGTCCCCGGACGGCCCGCGTCGGCCGTCGGGCGCATCCGCGCCGCCCTCAACGGCTTCGCGGCACGCAGCCCCTCCCGGTTTGCGATCCTCGTGTTCGCCCTCCTGATCCTGGTCTTCACGCTGCTGTTCTCGCTGCCGATCTCGTCGTCGAACGGGCGGTGGACGCCGCTGGCAGACTCCCTGTTCACCGCGGTCTCCGTCATCTGCGTCACGGGGCTCGCGACCGTCGACATGGCCACTCACTGGTCGGTGTTCGGACACCTGCTCGTCTACATCGGCGTTCAGGTCGGCGCCGTCGGGGTGCTGACCATGGCGTCCATCCTCGGGCTGGTCATCTCGCGGAAGCTCGGGCTGCGCGCCAAGCTGATGGCGGCGAGCGACAGCAACCCGCTCCGCGTGCACGGCGGCCCGGTCGCCGAAGGACAGGCGGTCCGGCTGGGCGAGGTCGGCAAGCTGCTCACCACCGTCGCGATCAGCATGGTGGTCATCGAGGGCGCCGTCGCCCTGCTGCTCTTCCCGCGGATGCTCATCGCGGGCATCGACGTCGGCACCGCCGCGTGGGAGTCGCTCTACTACTCGGCCATGGCGTTCACCAATACCGGCTTCACCCCCAACCGGGAGGGCATCGCTGCGTTCGCGACGGACTACTGGTTCCTGAGCGCGCTCATGATCGGCGTCTTCCTCGGCGCGATCGGGTTCCCGGTCATCCTGGCCATCGCATCCAATCTGCGTCAGAAGCGTCGCCGCTGGTCCATCCACGTGAAGCTGACGCTGCTCACCTCGGTCATCCTGCTCGTCGCCGGGGCCGTGCTCTACATCGTGCTCGAATACGACAACCCGAAGACGTTCGGCCGACTGGATGCCGGGCACACGGTGTTCCAGTCGTTCTTCCTGTCGACCATGGCGCGATCGGGCGGCTTCTCGACCATCCCCATCGACGACCTGCACGGGTCGAGCCTGCTCGTCACCGACATGCTCATGTTCATCGGCGGCGGGTCCGCATCCACCGCCGGCGGCATCAAGGTCACGACGCTGGCTGTCCTCTTCCTGGCCGCCTTCGCCGAGGCGCGCGGGGTGGAGTCGATGGATGCGTTCCGCCGCCGGATCCCCATCGACGTGCTGCGGCTGTCGGTCGCCGTTGCGCTGTGGGGCGCGACGATCGTGGCGGTGTCGAGCATCCTCATCCTGCAGATCACCAAGGCGCCGCTCGACCATGTGCTGTTCGACGTGATCTCGGCGTTCGCCACCTGCGGTCTGTCCACCGGTCTGACCGAGCGTCTTCCGGACGCCGGGGTGTACGTCATGGCCGCGACGATGTTCTGCGGGCGCGTTGGTACAGTGACTCTCGCCGCGGCGCTGGCCCAGAGCCAACGCCGCCAGCTGTACCACAACCCGGAGGAGAGGCCGCTCGTTGGTTGACCGGATCAGACACAACGCGCCCGTCCTCGTCATCGGACTCGGGCGGTTCGGCGCCGCCACCGCCGGACAGCTCGACCGCCTCGGCCGCGAGGTGCTCGCGATCGACACGGATGCGAACCTCGTGCAGAAGTGGGCCGACCGCGTCACCCACACCGTGCAGGCCGACGCGCGCTCCATCGAGACGCTGCGGCAGATCGGCGCGGAGGACTTCTCCATCGGGGTCGTCGCCGTCGGGTCGTCGATCGAGGCGAGCGTGCTGATCACGGCCAACCTGGTCGACCTGAAGGTTCCGCAGATCTGGGCTAAGGCGATCTCGAAGTCGCACGGCAAGATCCTGGAGCGCATCGGCGCCAACCACGTGATCTACCCGGAGGCGGAGGCGGGCGAGCGGGCGGCGCACCTGGTGTCCGGCCGCATGCTCGACTTCATCGAGTTCGACGACGACTTCGCGCTGGTCAAGATGTACCCGCCGAAGCCGATCCGCGGCCTGCGCCTGGGCGCATCCGGTGTCCGCTCCAAGTACAACATCACGGTCGTCGGCGTGAAGAGCCCCGGCAAGCCGTTCACCTACGCGACGCCGGACACGGTCGTTTCCGACCACGACCTCGTCATCGTCTCGGGCGCCTCCGCCGACATCGAGCGCTTCGCCGCCCTCGACGCCTGACCCCTCCCCCCAGACACAAGCCATCAGCTCCTGAGTTTTTCTGCGTTTCGCGCGCCAATCGAGCGAAAAACTCAGGAGCTGTTGGCTGGGGTGTGCATAAGTGCTTCGGGCCGGCGGCGGGCGGCGATGATGTCCGGATGCAGGAGAGCTTCACCATTCGCGCGGCGCTGGAATCGGGCATGTCGCGCACGCGGCTGTATCGGGATGCGTCCACACGACCGTTCCGCGGAGTGCGAGCGCGATCGGGCGTTTTGACGGACCATCTCGCCAAGTGCCGTGCCTACGCGCTGCTCGAGAGAGACGCGCACCTGTTCAGCCACCATTCCGCCGCACTGATCCACGGCCTCCCCCTATCGCGCTCGCGTGTTCCCGACGACGTGCATGTCGCGACGTTCACACCCACGAAGCCGCCGCAGATGAAGGGAGTCGCCGCGCACGAGCTCCGTCCCGCAGGACACCGCATCACGCGCGTGGATGAGCTGCGCTGTTTCTCGGCTGAGGACGCCTGGGCGCAGCTGTCATCGACCCTCTCTGTCGCCGAGCTCGTCGTGATCGGCGACTACATCGTCACGGGCGACGAGCCGTACTCAGGCGACACGGCCCACGGAACGAGAGAGGACCTCGAGCGGGCACTCCGCCATCATGGTCGGCGGCCCGGTGTCCAACGCCTCCGACAGGCGATCGAGCTCGTGCGGTTCGGAGCGCTGTCCCCGCAGGAGACCCGGCTCCGGCTGATGCTCGTGGATGCCGGGCTACCCGAACCGGAGCTGAACTACCGGGTCTTCGATCGCGAACGTCGCGTCGCCATGGTCGACCTTGCGTATCCGATCGAACGGATTGCGATCGAGTACTTAGGTGACCATCACCGCACCGATCAGGCGACCTACCAAGAAGACATCAACCGGCGCGAGCGGCTCACCGGCGCGGGATGGGACACCGTCTTCATCACGTCGGCCGACGTGCGCGAGCCCGTCCCTCGAGCGGTGATGCTTGTCCGCCGAGCCCTCGCGCGCGCCCACGCCAACAGCTCCTGAGTTTTTCGCGCGGGCCGCGGCGTTTCGCGCGAAAAACTCAGGAGCTGTTGGCTTGAGAGAGGGGCGGGGGTCAGCCGGCGGCTAGTTCGCGGGCTCGGGCGAGGGCGGCGTCGGTCGCGCGGGCGAAGAGGGCCGGGAGGTCAGCCTCGGAGAGCACGGCGATCGCCCGCTCGGTGGTGCCGTTCGGGCTGGTGACGCGGCGGCGCAGCTCCGCCGGGTCCTCTCCGGAGGAGACGAGCAGCTCGGACGCCCCGAGGAACGTCCCGTTGACCAGGGTCGCCGCCTGCTCCGGCGTGAAGCCCTTCTGCACGGCCGCCTCGGTCAGCGCCTCGATGAGGAGAAACACGTACGCGGGGCCGGATCCCGAGATCGTGCTTAGCGCATCCAGCTGCGACTCCGGGACCTCGACGACCTCGCCGACGGTCTCGAACAGGGCGCGCACGACCTGCAGATCCTCCGGGTCGGTGCGCGAACCCGCGCTGATGCCGGTCACGGCCTTACCGACGACGGCGGGGGTGTTCGGCATCGAGCGGATGACGGAAACCGAGTCCGGCAGGAGCGACTCCATCGTCTGGGTGGTGACCCCGGCCGCCACGCTGACCACGACGGTCCCCGGTGCCAGCGAGTCAGTGATCTCCGCCAGCAGCTCCCGGACCATCGCCGGCTTGACCGCAACGATCACGACCTGCGCTCCATCGACGGCGAGCCGGTTGGCGTCCGCTTTCGTCTCCGTCGCGTAGGCGGTCACGCCCGGCGTCCCGGCGAGCTCTGCCGCCCGCGCCTCCGACCGGTTCGTGACCCGAATGCCGGCGACCTGCACGCCGGGCGCGAGCAGACCGCTCAGGATCGCGCGGCCCATGGAGCCCGCGCCGAGCATCGCGATGGTCGGAAGGGTCACGTTCTGCGCGTCGTCCATGCGGCCATCCTAGGATGAAGGGCATGAGCGCATCCGGCGGTAACAGAGCGATCATCGCTGCTTTCGCGGCCAACCTGGGGATCGCCCTGACCAAGTTCATCGCGTGGGCGTTCTCGGGCTCGTCGTCGATGCTCGCGGAGGGCGTGCACTCGGTCGCCGACTCGGGCAACCAGCTGCTCCTGCTGCTCGGCGGGCGGCAGTCGCGCCGCAAGGCCGACCGCGAGCATCCGTTCGGCTACGGGCGCGAGCGCTACGTCTACGCCTTCGTCGTCTCCATCATCCTGTTCTCGGTCGGTGGCGTGTTCTCGATCTACGAGGGGATCGAGAAGCTCACCCACCCGCATCCGCTCGAGAACGCCTGGCTACCGATCCTGGTGCTGCTCATCGCCATCGGTCTGGAGTCCTTCTCGCTGCGCACCGCGGTCCACGAGTCCCGCCCGCACAAAAAGGGGATGTCGTGGCCGCAGTTCGTCCGCCGCGCCAAGGCTCCCGAACTCCCCGTCGTCCTGCTGGAGGATGTTGCGGCACTCACCGGCCTCGTCTTCGCCCTCATCGGCGTCGGACTGACGATCATCACGGGCAACAGCGTCTGGGACGGCATCGGCACCCTCTTCATCGGCGCACTGCTGGTCGCGGTAGCCGTCGTGCTGGGCATCGAGACGAAGAGCCTGCTCGTCGGCGAGGGTGCGTCGGACGCCGATCTCGCCGCGATCGAGGGCGCGGTGACCGCCGGCCCCGAGGTCGAGCGCATCATCCACATGAAGACCCTGTACCTCGGCCCGGACGAGCTGATGGTCGCCGCGAAGCTGGCGTTCTCGGGCGAGCATCGCCTGGCGGATGTCGCCGCCGCGATCGACGTCGTCGAACGCCGCATTCGGGAGGCCGTGCCCGCCGCGCGCGTCATCTACATCGAGCCGGATGTCTGGGTCGACCCCAACGACGCCGCTCCCGCCACCGACACCATCGTGATCAAAGGACTCGAGTGACCCGCACCGCCGTCATCCTGCAGCACGACCCCAGCATCCACCTCGGCAACATCGGCCCTGTGCTCACCGAGCACGGCTACGACCTGCGGATCGTGGATGTGACCACCGAGGACGTATCGGCGATCGACCCGGCGGAGGCCGACCTCGTCGTCGTCCTCGGGGGAGAGATGGGCGCCTACCAGACCGACCGGTTCCCGTTCCTCGAGCAGGAGAAGGAGCTGCTGCGCGAGCGCATCAGCGCGGAGCGGCCCGTGCTCGGCGTGTGCCTGGGCGCTCAGCTGATCGCCGGTGCGCTCGGCGAGCGGGTCTACAAGGGTGACACCACCCAGATCGGTTACCGCCGGGTCGAGCCGACGGAGGCCGGCGCGGACTCGCCGATCCGCCACTTCGACGGTGTTCCCGTCGTCGAGTGGCACGGCGACACATTCGAGCTGCCCGAGCAGGCGACGCTGCTGGCCTCCTCCAGCGACTACTCCAACGAGGCGTTCGCGATCGGCGACTTCACGCTCGCCGTGCAGTTCCATCCCGAGGTCACGGACGAGATGCACGAGGCGTGGGTCGCGGACGGATACAACGAGCTGGATGAGCTGGCCATCGACCCGGACGCCCTGCGGCGCGACCGCGAGGCGTACTCGGCGCGGATGCAGGAGGCGTCGCGCGCGGCGTTCTCCGAGTGGCTGGAGCGCCTTCCCGCCTGACGGGTCGTGCCGTCAGCACCCAGCGTTCAGCGCCGAGCGTTCAGCGCTTTGCGCGGAAGAAGTCGAGCAGCACCTCGCCGCAGTCCTCCGCGAGCACGCCCGCGAACACCTCGACGCGATGATTGAGGCGGCGATCGCGCAGGACGTCGTACACCGATCCCGCGGCGCCCGCCTTCTCGTCCCACGCCCCGAACACGACGGTGGGCACGCGTGCCGCCAGCACGGCGCCCGCGCACATCACGCACGGCTCCAGCGTGACCACGAGCGTGCATCCCTCGAGGTGCCAGTCGTCGCGGGTCGCCGCAGCCTCCCGCAGGGCCAGCACCTCGGCGTGCGCCGTCGGGTCGTGCCGGAGCTCGCGTTCGTTGCGGCCCCGTCCGATGACCTCGCCGCGCTCATCGAGCACGAGGGCGGCCACCGGTACGTCGCCCGTGTCGAAGGCGAGCCGGGCGTCGTCGAGCGCGCGCCGCATCCACTGCTCGTAGTCGCTGGGCACGGGCAGGCTCACGGCGGTCCTCTCGGCGTTCGGGGGTTCGGCTGTTCGGGGTTCGGCTAGCCTTGAGCCTATGCGAGTGCACGTTGCGGACCACCCACTCATCACCCACAAGCTGACGGTGCTCCGTGACAAGCGGACGCCGTCGCCGGTGTTCCGCCAGCTCACCGAGGAGCTCGTGACGCTGCTCGCGTACGAGGCGACGCGCGGTGTCCGTGTGCAGCCCGTCGAGATCCAGACCCCGGTCACCACCACGACCGGCGTCGCCCTGAGCGAGCCGCGCCCGCTCGTCGTCCCGATCCTGCGTGCGGGCCTCGGGATGCTCGAGGGGATGGTGCGGCTCATGCCGACCGCCGAGGTCGGCTTCCTCGGCATGGTCCGCAACGAGGAGACGCTCGAGCCCACCACGTATGCGGAGCGCCTGCCGATGGACCTGTCCGACCGGCAGTGCTTCGTGCTGGACCCGATGCTCGCGACGGGCGGGTCGCTCGGCGCAGCGATCGAGTTCCTCTTCGCGCGCAATGCCGTCGACGTGACGGCCATCTGCCTGCTCGCCGCCCCGGAGGGCCTGGAGGCGCTCGAGAAGGCGACAGAGGGCCGCAATGTGACCATCGTCCTGGGCGCGCTCGACGAGCGGCTGAACGAGAACGGCTACATCGTCCCGGGCCTCGGAGACGCCGGAGACCGCCTCTACGGCACGGTCTAGCCAGCACGAAACATTGCGTAATGATTTGACACGTCGAGTCATCGTCGGTTTTACTAACCTGCATGACTGACAACTCGCGTACCCTGACCTCCTTCGAGGCCCTTGGGGATGCCGGCATGATGATGGCCGGCCGCGACTCCGTCATGTGTTGCCGAATGTGTCGCTGATCTGACGACCCTTCGCCGAGCAGCAGCCCTCCGACGTCATCTCGTCGTGACCGGGCGCACGCTCCCCGGGAGCGCCACACTCACGCTCCCGCGCATCCGCCCCACCGTCTAGGGGCACACAACACGACATTCCCCGGAAATCCCCGCACTCCGCCGTACCCGCGGAGCCTCATCGCATCGGGATCCGGAACATCATCACTAAGGACTCGATTCCCATGTCTCTGGCCACCGTCGACACCGCCTTCCCCCGCACCTCCGCCGTCTCTCCGGTCAGCCCGGTCCGCCCGGCGCCCGCACCGGCTGCTGAGCCGGCCCCCCGTATCCGCGCCGTCCCCGAGGGCACCGAGGCCCGCGGCTTCGTGCTCTACGTCGGCATCGACGAGGCGAAGGCCGCCGCCGCAGGCACCGACCTCGGTCGCATCGTGGAGGCGCTGAAGCGCCTCACCGCCGAGATCGCCCCGACCGCCGAGACCTACGCCGCCGTCGCCCTCGCCCCGGCCGGCGCCGGTGGACGCGACGTGGATGTGGTGCGCCTCGCCCTGCAGGACCCGGCCGCCATCGCGAAGCACCGCCACGCCGTCACCGTCGACGAGGATGAGGACCGCGCCGCATCCGGCGTCGTGGTCGACATCTCGCGGAAGCGTCTCGTGCTCGACAACCAGACCGTCGCGCTCACGTACAAGGAGTTCGAGCTGCTGCAGTACCTCGTGCTGCGCGAGGGCCGCACCATCGAGCGCTCCGAGCTCATCTCGTCGCTGTGGAGCGGCGCCGATGAGGACGAGATCCCGAACGAGCGCACCATCGACGTGCACGTGCGCCGTCTGCGCGCGAAGCTCGGCCGCTACGAGGACATCGTGCGCACCGTCCGTGGCGTCGGCTACCGCTTCGACCGTCACGCCGACGTCTCGATCCGCTACGCGAGCGCTCCCTCCCCCGACCTCTTCTGAGCCTCGCCCCCGCCCCGCAGCCCAGCCAACAGCTCCTGAGTTTTTCCGCGTTTTCGACCCCGTTAACGCGAAAAACTCAGGAGCTGTCGGCTTGGGAGCTAGGCGGAGCGCTGGTAGACGCGGAAGGCGCTGGTCGCCCAGGCGGCCATGACGACCGCGAGTGCCGCCAGCAGACCGGCGTGCGCCCACAGTGTCGCCCAGTCGGGATGTGCGCTGAGCGCCTGGCGACCGACGATCACCGCCCACTCGAACGGGTTGTAGGCCGAGACGTTCTGCACCCACTCCGGCGAGAGCTTCGTGTTCATGATCGCCGAGCTGAGGAACATCAGCGGCAGCGTGATGAGCTGCGAGATGCCGATCAGCGCCGTCTGCTCACGAGCCAGCAGCGCGACCGCGTTCGACAGCGAGCAGAAGACCGCGGTCAGCAGCACCACTCCGAGGAGGAGGAGCAGGATGCCGACGGCACCTCCCTCGAAGCGAGCCCCTGCCCAGAACGCGATGCCGACCACCACCAGCGACTGCACCACCGCGAGCAGAGACTGGTACACGAGCGTCGACACGATCATCGCCCCGCGGTTCGTCGGCGAGGTGAGGAAGCGGTCCATCACGCCGCGATCCATGTCCTGGATGTAGACGGTCCCTGACCACGCAGACCCGAATAACGCCAGCATCATGACGACGCCGGGCGTCAGGTACTCCAGGTAGCTCTGCCCGACGCCGAAGCCCGGGATGTCGATCACCGACTTGAACAGCTGACCGAACAGCAGGAGCCAGATCACCGGCTGCACCAGGTTCATCACCAGGAAGGCCGGCATCCGCCAGGCGGCGCGCAGCTGCCGTCCGGTCAGCAGCAGCGTGTGCGTCAGGAACGTGGGGCCGTTCCGCCGCTGCGGGCGGGATGCGGGAAGGGCGGTCGTGGTCATGATGCGTTCTCCAGGACGAACTCGGCGGACTCCTGCGCCCGCGTGAATGTGCGGCCGGTGTGCCGCAGGTAGACGTCGTCCAGACTCGGTCGGGCGACAGTGGCGGAGGCGACGGCGACGCCCGCGGCCTCCAGCGCGGCGAGTGCCAGAGGGAGCGTCGCAGCGCCGTTGTCGGCGCGGGCGCGCAGGGTGCGGCCGTCTCCGCCCACCTCGCGGAGCGCATCCACCCGCTGCAGGGCGGTGAGCCCCGCGAACGGATCCGCGTCGCCGGCCAGTTCGACGATCACGGCATCGCCGCGGAGGTCGTTCTTGAGTTCCTCGGGAGTCCCGCCGGCGACGACCCGGCCGTGGTCGACGATCGCCAGCCGGTCGGCCAGGCGGTCTGCCTCGTCGAGGTAGTGCGTCGTCAGCAGCACCGTCAGGTTCTCGGCGGTGGTCATCCGCTCCAGCTCCAGCCAGAGCTCGGCGCGCGCCTCCGGGTCGAGGCCGGTGGTCGGTTCGTCGAGGAACAGCACCTCCGGCCGGTGCATGAGGCCGATCGCCACATCCAGCTTTCGCGCCATGCCGCCCGAGTACGTCTTGACCTGACGGCGGGCGTGATCGGTCAGGCCGAACCGGTCGAGCAGTTCGCGTGCGCGGGCCGCGGCCTCCCGGCCGGACATGCCCTGCAGTCGGCCGGCGAGCACGAGGTTCTCCACTCCGGTGTCCATCGGATCGGAGACCGGCTTCTGGGCGACGAACCCGAGGGCTCGGCGCACGCGTGCCGGATGACGCGCGACATCGATTCCCGCGACGTAGGCCGTTCCCGAGTCCGGGCGGGTGAGCGTCGACAGGATCTTCATGGTCGTCGACTTGCCGGCGCCGTTGGGGCCGAGCAGGGCGAACACGGTGCCTTTCTCGGCTTCGAAGCCGAGGTCGTCGAGGGCGCGGAGCGGAGGGTTCCCCCGCCCTCCCGGATACGTCTTCACGAGGTGGTCGGCGGCGAGCGCCGGACCGTTTGCGGTTGCCATGGTGGCTTCTCTCTTTCAGGTAGGCAGCCACCGACGGGGATATCCTTGAAGACAGCCCTCGGTGACTGTTGACGCAGGTTCCTCACGGAACGACTGAAGGTGTGGATGGCCGGAGAGTTGCCGCTCTCCGGCCATCGTTCTGTGGCACGAGGCCTTACGACAGGAACAGCTCGGCCGCCTCCTTCCCGAAGGCGCCCGCGGCGATGCGCTCGCGCAGCTCCTCCATGCCGATCCCCTGGGCGAGCAGCTCATGCAGCTGCTCCCACCAGTCGTAGCCGCCGATCGAGCGGTCACGGATGCGTGCGGCCAGGTCGGCCACGAACGCGCGCTCCGCCTGCAGCACGGCCATCCGGTAGTGGAACTCGACCATGAAGAGTTCGGGGAGGCTGCCCGCTTCTGCGAGCAGCACGGTGCGCTCGGCAAGGTCGGTGTCGATCCGGTCGCGGCGACGTTCGAGCAGTTCGGCCGCGACGTCCGGCGGCAGCATGGGGAGCAGCGAGAGCCCGGTCTCGATCGCCGGGTACTCCTTGACCGGGATCTCGACGAGCTCCCGCAGCCACTCCTCGGCCTCCTGCCGCCCGGCGGGAGTGATCGCGTAGACGACGCGTTCCGGCCGGTTGCCCTCGCGCTCGGTCTGCGCCACCTCGATGAAGCCGTGCTTCTCGAGCGACTTGATGACGGCGTAGAGCGACCCGAAGTTCAGGCGGATGCTGTCTTCCTTGCCGCGCTCCTTCATGGTCGTCGTCATCTCGTACGGGTACATCGGCCGCTCCCAGAGGCAGGCCAGAACGGCCAACGCCAGCGGGTTGGATACCGCGCGCTTCGCCATGACGTCTCCTCCGAACGGTGATTACTCTGAGTAGAGTATTCGATTCAGAGTAACGCTGTCCACCCCCGCAGCCCACGGGGTTCGGTTACCCGTACTCGCGGCTGCCCGCCTCGACGCACGCGGTTACGGTCTTCGTGTGGACGACCCGACTTTTCTCCTCCCCGAGGTGGCCGCTTCCCGGCTCGGCGTCGGAGAGTTGCAGGTGCATGAACTCATCGCTGCCGGCGGAATTCGGACCGTGTTCTACCGCGGAGCCGTACGGATAGCACTCGACGAAGTGAACCGTTATCTCGAGAGCCTGTCGGGTGTCGGGACTCAACGGGTTGGAAGGTGAGACGGGGTCGATCACGTACCCTGACAGAAGTTCCGGAACATGGATGCGGGGCGCGATGGCGGCAGGAGGAGGAGCACCATGAGCGTTGCATTCCCAGAGGGGATGATCTCAGTCACGACCGCGGACGGCGACATCGTCATCCTCCGCATCTGTGATCTGTGCGGTGCGGCCGTCGTCGAAGGTGAGGGCACCGACCTCGCGTTCCACAAACGCTGGCACCGGCTCACCGGCTCGGGCAACTGGATCGACCCGGCGACCGGCCGCCACCACGGCCCAGGGAACCCGGCCTTCCCGGGCGCGTCGCACGCCTGAGCGGGTGCGGTGCGCTCGGCGACACGAGATCGCGATCGGATCGGTTCACCTGACACGCCGCTGTCCGCCGATTCCCGGAGCATGTCCACCGGCGCTCCAGAAAGCGTTGCGAGGGTAGACCGCACGGTGCATCCCACACCGGAAGTCACCACGACCTGGAGGACTCCATGAGCCCACGTGCAACGTCTCGACCGTCGACTCGCGACCTCGGTCTGCTCCTGCTCCGCATCGCCGTCGGAGGCATACTCATCGCCCACGGCATCCAGAAGCTGTTCGTCTACACCCTGCCCGGGGTGACGGAATCCTTCGCAGGGATGGGAGTCCCCGCCGCGGAACTCGTGGCGCCGGCGGTCGCGACCATCGAGCTGCTCGGAGGCGCGCTCATCGTGGCGGGAGTCGGCACACGCATCGCCGGGCTCTTCGCCGCGGTCGCAATGCTGGGCGCGGTATTCACCGCGCACCTCTCCGCCGGGTTCTTCGCCAGTGACGGCGGATTCGAGTTCCCGCTGCTGCTGGCCTGTGCGGCCGTCGCACTCGCCTTGACCGGTCCCGGACGCCTGTCCTTGCACGCGGCCGTCCTGCATGGGCGGATGCCGTTGGCGGCCTGAGCCCGGTCGGTCGAGTTCGAGGGAAAACCGCGGCGTGCGGGATCGGCGATGTCGTTCCGTCGACGGTTCTCACGTACGCATAGCGAACTCGCAGAAAAAATAACGACTTGATAACTAGATGCCGTTACCTCTTCGTTATATAGTTCAAGAGCAATGGTTGTTTGCTGTGGCAGCCATCGCGGAATGTGATTGCAGGACACTCTTGGTGCAAGGGAGAGGGCCGGCCGCTAGCCTCTGCGGCCGGCCCTCAATCTTTTTCTCGCCCGTCCTCTCCTTCCGCCCTCGCCGCTCCCCCGTGGTGGCACGGATGTCGGTCGCGCGCGCATGATGGGAAGATGCGAATGCATTGAGCTCGCGTAGGGAGGACGGGTCATGGCCGAGAGCGCGACGGCGGCGGAGCCCACGAAACGTACCCGAATCAGCGCCGTCTCCGCGTGGGAGTCTCTGTTCCGGGCCCAGGTGGCCGTGATGCGGACGCTGGCGGCCGAGTTCCCCACCCGCGACATCTCGTTCAACGAGTACGACGTGCTGTTCAACCTGTCGCGCCAGCCGAACCGTCAACTGCGTCTGCGCGATCTGAACAAGCACGTGCTGCTCACCCAGCCGAGTGTCAGCCGTCTCGTCGATCGGCTCGTCGCACGCGGACTGGTGGCGAAATGCCCTGAGCCGTCCGATGCGCGCGGCACGGTGATCCGGCTGACCGACACGGGATACGACATGTTCCGCCGTGTCGCCGTCGATCATATGAAGACCATCACAGATCGGGTCGGCGGCCGGTTGACCCCGGAAGAGCTGGAGACCCTCGCCGTGCTCTGCGACAAGCTGCGCGACCCGTCCTGACGGAAGTTCTCCACAGGCTCGGCGGTCTTCGTTCCATCCACCAACCTGAGCGTGCGCGTCCCGGACGCGTCGGATGCGACGCGTATCATTGCCGCCACGGACGAACGGTAGTTCCACTGAGGGAGAAGACGCATGAGATGGGGATGGGCGCCTGCCCTGGCCGGCTTCGTGGCACTGAGCGGGCTTGCCGGCGTGCTGGCTGCGGCGGCTGTGACACCGGCTGTCGCGCTCACCGGCAGCGCGGCCGATTCGACCATCAGCGTCTTCGACGGGCTGCCGGAATACATCAAGGTCGAGCCGCTCGCGCAGGCGTCGACGATGTACGCGCTCAGCCACGGCCAGCAGGTCCCGATCGCCAGCTTCTACTCCCAGAACCGCGTCGAGGTCGGCTGGGACGGCATCTCGCAGAACCTCAAGGACGCCGCGATCGCCACGGAGGATCCGCGGTTCTATGAGCACGGAGGCGTGGATGTCACGGGCACCGTGCGCGGGGCCGTCCTGACGGCGCTGCACAAATCCGTGCAGGGTGGATCCTCGATCACCCAGCAGTACGTCAAGAACATCCTCGTGCAGCGCTGCGAGAACAAGCAGCCCGACCCGACCGCGAGCGATGCGGTCCAGAAGAAGCAGCTGACCATCTACGAGGCCTGCTACGACGACGCCACGAAGGTGGACCCGTCGCGCAAGCTGAAGGAGATGCGCTACGCGATCGGGCTCGAGAAGGAGTACTCGAAGAACGACATCCTTCAGAGCTACCTGAACATCGCGCTCTTCGGCGGCCGTGTGTACGGCGTCCAGTCCGCCGCCGAGTACTACTTCGGTGTCGCGGCGAAGGATGTGAACATCCAGCAGGCGGCGACCCTCATCGCCATCCTCAACAACCCCGACAACCTGCGCATCGACCGTCCGGACGACAAGGAGAACGGCGCGGCCAACGGGTACAAGGAGACCCTCGACCGGCGCAACTACGTGCTCGACCGGATGCTCGCCAACGGGAAGATCACCAAGGAGGAGCACGACGCTGCGCGCGCCACCAAGGTGGAGCCGAAGATCACTCCGACCCAGAACGGCTGCATGACGGCGCAGCAGTACAACGCCGCGTTCTTCTGCGACTACGTCGAGCGCACCATCGAACTGAACCCCATCTTCGGCAAGACGGAGGACGACCGTTCCAACTTCCTCACCCGCGGCGGCCTCAAGATCTACACGACGCTCAACCTCGACCTGCAGAGCCAAGCGCAGGAGGCCATCAGCGCGTACATCCCGCCCGCCGACCCGCGCCTCGACGTCGGATCGTCGAACGTCTCGGTCGAGGTCGGCACCGGGCGCGTCGTCACCATGGTGCAGAACCGCCCGTACGACAACACGGCCAATCCCGCTCCGGCGACCACGGCCGTCAACTACAACACCGACTACGACTACGGAGGCTCCGAGGGCTTCCAGACCGGTTCGGCCTATAAGGTGTTCGACCTGCTGGAGTGGCTGCAGGAGGGGCATTCCCTCTACCAGACGGTGAGCGGAACCCAGCACGTCTTCCCGCAGACGCAGTTCCACGCGAGCGACCCGTGCAATGACATCGGCGGCGCCCCCTGGAACGTGTCGAACGACGAGGGCGAGAGCGTCACGGCGACGACCGTGATGAACGCGACCGCGCAGTCCATCAACACGGTCTTCGCGAAGATGGCGACCCAGCTCGACCTCTGCGGCATCAAGCAGCGCGCACAGGATCTGCTGGTCCACGGCGCCGACGAGTCGGCCAACCGGTTCATGGCCAACCCGTCGGCCGTGCTCGGGACGAACTACATCGCCCCGATCACCATGGCGACCGCGTACGCGGGACTCGCCAACAACGGCGTCGCCTGCAGCCCGATCGCGATCGACAAGATCGTCGACGCCGACGGCGCTGAGCACGCGGTGCCCAAGTCGACGTGCTCGCCGACTCCGATCGACCCGCAGGTCGCCGCTGCCGCGATCTACGCCCTGCAGGGCGTGCTGCGCGGTGGCGGAACAGCGGCGTCGGCCAACCCCGGCGACGGCATCCCGATCTTCGGCAAGACCGGCACGACGGACAACTCCGTCGAGAACTGGCTCGTCACCTCCACCACCAAGGTCGCCCAGGCCACCTGGGTCGGCAACGTCCAGGGCGGGGTGGCGCTCCGGAGCGTCGGCTTCCAGGGCGTCGGAGGCGGCAACGTCAAGTTCTCGATCGCCAAGCGCATCCTGACCGCACTGAACGCGGCCTACGGTGGTGGGGCTTTCCCGTCGCCGAGCGGCAAGTTCACGACGGCTCCGGTCGCGCCCAAGCCGCCGACCGCTCCGGGAGCGCCCACAGCACCCGCTCCGGGAGCCGGTGGGAACCCCGGTAACGGCGGCGGTCAGGGCGGCGGTCCAGGCAAGCCCGGCAAGCCCTGATCGGCGACCCGGAGGGGCAGTTCCGGCCGGCCGATCGACAGCGAGAAAGCCCACTGCTGTCTAGCCATCCGGCCCGATATCCGGACTAGTGTTATCGCGTGGGACGCACACCAGATCCGAACCGCAAACCGGAACTGCTCGGCCGCATCATGGAGCACGTGGCGACGGAGCCGCTCTCCCGCATGACCTTCCGCAGCCTGGCCAGCGCCCTCGGGGTGAGCACCTACTCGTTCGTGTACCACTTCGGCTCCCGCCAGGAGATGATCGACGCCATCCTCGAAGAGGGCGTCCGTCAGCAGACCGAGTCGCTCGCCGGTGTCGACGTGACGGCGTTCGACCGCGACCAGTTCCACGACTGGTACAAGGAGGCGTTCCGCCACTCCCTGCGCGAGAGCAACCGCACCGGACTGCGGCTGCAGTTCGAGGCGGGAGCGCTGGAGCCGATCGACCCCGACATCGGCAAGCGCGTGACGACGTCCTTCATGCAGTGGCGCGACACGGTCAAAGCGTGGCTCAAGAAGCAGGGCGTCGAGACCCGGCGGGCGGGCATCCTCGCCACCTGGCTCGTCGACTCCGCGGCCGGACTCCACTTCGGCTTCCTGATGACCGGCGACCGGAACGGCACCGTGCAGGCGTTCGACGTGTTCCTCGTCGCGTTCCTCCGCGAAGCCTTCGACGCCTGATCGGACGCCCGCGCCGACCAACCGGCGACCGGACGCCTACCGCGCGTCGCGCTCGGCCACCGTCTTCACGCCCTCCAGCATCTGCGCCCAGTTCGCCCGGGAGTGCTCGGCGGCCTCCCGCGTCGGGTTGTTGTCCTGGTCGAGCGTCACCCGCGTTCCGCCGGGGATCTCATCCAGCTCGAACCGAAGCGTGTGGTAGTTCTCCGGCTCGTCGGGCAGGCCGCTCAACGGGCTGAAATGCGTCAGCACCACGCGCCACGGCTCCTCGCGATCCTCCAGTTCGATCACCCGCCCGTGGTCCTCGAACGCCTTGCCCTGCCATTCGCCGCGCCAGACGATCTCCGACCCCAGGCGCCAGTCGGACACCACCTCGGCGCCGAACAGGATCTCCGGCCGCGCGCCGTTCGTGGTCAGCACATCCCACACCGCACGCCGCGGTGCGGCCACGTCGATCTCCGCACGCGCCACATAGTTGCCCATCGTCGCCTCCCGGGTCGTGTCGCCCATCCCACACCCGGCACGCCGCCGGCGCAAGGACGACCTCACCTGAGCGTCAGGCCCGGGAGTAGACCACGGCCTCCCAGGGGCGCAGCGATCCGCTCGTCGCCTCGGTCGCGGAGCCCAGGTTGGAGAGCACCAGTTCGGCCGCACGCGCATCGCCACCACCGACCGCCCAGGCGGGAAGCTGCGCAGCATCGAACGTCGCCGGCTCGCTGCTGAGGTTCGCCAGCACCAGCAACGACCGCTCGCCGAGACTGCGGGTGTACGCGAAGACCTGGGGATGCTCCGGAAGCACGAGCGCGTAGTCCCCGGTCGCGACGACCTCCGACCGATGGCGCAGGTCGATGAGCGCCCGGTAGTGGGCGAACACCGAGTTCGGATCGGCCACCTCGGCTTCGGCGTTGATCTCGGCCGCGTTCGGGTTGACCGTGATCCACGGCGTCCCGGTGGTGAAGCCGGCGTGCGGACCGGACGTCCACTGCATCGGCGTGCGGGCATTGTCGCGGCTGGTCCGCCGCAGCGCCGCCAGCACGTCCTCCGCGGGAGCGCCCAGGATGTCGACGGCTTCCGCGTAGTGATTCAGCGACTCGATGTCGCGGAAGTCGTCGATCGAGGAGAACGGGACGTTCGTCATCCCGAGCTCCTCGCCCTGGTAGACGTACGGCGTGCCGCGCATGAGGTGCAGCACGGTGCCGAGCGCTTTCGCCGACGGGATGCGGTGCTCGCCGTCGTCGCCGAAGCGGCTGACGACGCGCGGCTGGTCGTGGTTGTTCCAGTACAGGCTGTTCCAGCCGAGGTCGGCGAGCCCCTCCTGCCACGTGGAGAGGTTGCGCTTGAGGTCGAGGACGCTGAGCGGGCGGTGGTCCCACTTGCCGCCCGGTCCGTGGTCGAGGTCGACGTGCTCGAACTGGAACACCATGTCGAGCTCGCCGTTGCGGGGGTCCGTGAACCTGCGTGCCTGCTCGATGTCGACGCCCGGCATCTCGCCGACGGTCAGGTAGCGGTCCTCGCGCCCGGCGAACACGCGCTCGTGCATCTCGTGCAGGAACTCGTGGATGCGCGGGCCCTGCGCGAAGTACGGGTACGCGTCGCCGTAGAGGGCGCCCTCCGGGACGACCCCGTCGGGCAGCGAGGTGACCTTGGAGATGAAGTTGATGACGTCCATCCGGAAGCCGTCGACCCCGCGGTCGAGCCACCAGTTCATCATCTCGTAGACCGCGTCGCGCACCTCCGGGTTCTCCCAGTTGAGGTCCGGCTGCTTGCGCGAGAACAGGTGGAGGTAGTACTCGCCGGTCTGCGGGTCGAGCTGCCAGGCCGGTCCGGAGAAGAAGGAGCCCCAGTTGGTCGGCTCCGCGCCCTGTTCGCCCGGCTGCGTGCCCTCGCGCGCCGGACGCCACCAGTACCAGTCGCGCTTGGGGTTGTCGGTGGAGGACGCCGACTCGATGAACCACGGATGCTCGTCGGACGTGTGGTTGACGACGAGGTCCATGACCAGCTTCATGCCGCGGGCGTGCATCCCTTCGAGGAGTTCGTCGAAGTCGTCGAACGTGCCGAACAGCGGGTCGATCGCGCGGTAGTCGCTGATGTCGTAGCCGTTGTCGTCGTGCGGGGACGCGTAGATCGGCGAGAGCCAGACCACGTCGACGCCGAGTTCGTTCAGGTAGTCGAGGTGCTCGATCACCCCGCGCAGGTCACCGATCCCGTCTCCGTCGCTGTCCGCGAAGCTGCGCGGATAGACCTGATAGACGACCGCCGACTGCCACCACTTGTCGCTCACGCGCCCACCCTACCGGGGCAGCAGGATTCGTCGCCCGGTGCGCGCGGACTCCCGCGCCGCGACGGCCACACGCAGTGCCTCGACCGCGGAGGAGACGGGCGCTCGGGTGGTCGGCACGCCCGCGGTCACGCAGTCGAGGAAGTAGCGCGCCTGCCCGGCGAACGCGTCGCCGGCCTCCGGCTCCGCCGCATCCACCCCCGTGTCGCCGACGACCTCGAACGTCGTGCGGAAGGCCTGGCCCTCGGGGAGGTCGGACACGCTGAGCACCTGGGCGACGCCGCCGCCCTCGTACTCGATCGTCGTCATGACCGGGACGCCGAAGCCCGCACCCGCCGACGGGATGCTGGTCACGGCGACAGCGCGACCGAGGTAGGAGGACGCCTGGTCGATGTCGTGGATCGCGAAGTCGACGAGCATCCCGCCGGACCGCGATTCGTCCTCCAGCCAGTCATAGCCGACCGGCGCCGCCGAGATCCGCGACGCGCGCACCACGCGTGGACGGCCGACGGCCCCGGCCGCGACGCGTTCCGCGAGTGCCGCGTAGCCGGGGAAGAACCGGACGACGTGCGCGACCATCAGCGTCCCACGCGCCCGGGCCGCCGCGGCCTGCACACGCTCGGCGTCCTCCACGGTCAGCGCGATGGGCTTCTCGAGCAGTACGTGACGACCCGCCTCGAGCGCCTGGATGGCCAGGTCGGCATGCGACGGGGTCGGGGTGCAGATGGAGACGATGGTGACGGCGGGGTCGTCGAGCGCCTCCGCCAGCCGGGTGGCCCAGCGGGCGTCGGGCGCCTCCGGGAGATCCGGACGGCGTCGCGGCGACACCGCGTACAGCACCGGGACGTCGTTGGCCGCCCATGCCGCCGCGTGCGCCCGGCCCATCCGGCCGGCGCCGACGATGGCGACGGCCTGGGTCATCGGACGACGAGGTCGACGCGCGCCGGGTCGAACACCGAGTCGAGGATGAGCCGCCCGGCCCCGCGGATGCCCGCCTGCTCTTTGGCGACGCTCACCGCGATGTCGAGCTGGTCGGTGATCATCGGCAGGCAGTCCGAGTAGATGGCCGAGCGCACGCCGGCGACGAACGCCTCGGCCTCGCCCAGGATGCCGCCGAGCACCAGCCGCTGCGGGTTGAAGAAGTTCATGATCGTCGCGAGCACTCCACCCGTGCGGAGGCCCGCCTCCCGGAGCTCCTGCGTGGCGCGTGGATGCGCGTCCCGGGCCAGTGCGAGCACCTCGCGGGTGTCGGAGATCTCGACGCCGGAGGACCGCAGCGCCTGGACGATCGCGGCGCCGCCGGCCACCGCATCCAGGCAGCCGATCCGGCCGCACGAGCAGAGCACCGCGGGGGCGCCGGGGACGGTGACGTGGCTGATGTCGCCCGCCATGCCGTGGTGGCCGTGGTAGACGCCGCCGAAGGCGACGATGCCGCAGCCGATGCTCGATCCCGCCTTCACGAAGACGAGCTCGCCGACATTGCCGCCCAGGGTGTCGTACTCGCCGAGCGCCATCAGGTTGGCGTCGTTATCGGCCGCGGCGGGGAGCCCGGTGATCGCGGAGAGCTCGGCGGCCACATCCACACCGTTCCAGCCGGGCATGCGCGAAGGCGACACCATACGGCCGGTGGTGGAGTCGACAGGGCCGGGGAGTCCGATCCCGAATCCGCGGAGCGTCTGGCCCGGCTGCGCGTGCGCCTCCGTCAGTTCGGCGCCGACCTCGGCGATCCAGCTGAGAATGGCGGTGGGGCCGGTGGAGATGTCCATCGGCTCGGTCCGGGAGGCCAGCACGCGCCCGCTCAGGTCGATGAGCCCGAAGGTGGCGTGATGCGAGCCGAGGTCGGCGGCGCAGACGACGCCGGTGGACGCATCCACTTCGAGGGCGCGCGGGCGGCGGCCGCCGTGTGAGACGCCCGCACCCGCCTCGCGGAGGTAACCGGCGGCGATGAGGGCGTCGACGCGCTGCGAAACCGTCGAGGGCGAGAGGCCGGTGCTGCGGGCGAGATCCGCCCGCGAACGGGACCGGCCGGAGCGGACGAGCTCCAGGATGCCGCCAGGACTGCCCGGCCCGGCAAGGACGGACGTCCCCTCCATCGTGCTCGTCATCGCGGCATCCCCTCTGCGGCGATGGGCCTGCTGCCCGCCGTCCTGCGTCGAGGATACTGTACCGACTTCGTTCGATATCGGATTAACTAATTTCGATATTGCGGCCAAGCGTCGATACTTAGTACGCTCATCGAAACCTTCCCGACGACGATGCGAGGACCCGGATGACAGCAACGGACGCACGGCCGATGGTGAGCCTGCGCGCGGTCGACAAGCACTTCGGCGACCTCCACGTGCTGCAGAACATCGACCTCGACGTCGCCGAGCGCGAGGTCGTCGTGGTGATCGGGCCGTCCGGATCCGGCAAGTCCACGCTGTGCCGGTCCATCAACCGCCTGGAGACCATCGACTCGGGCGAGATCCGCGTCGACGGCGAGCTGCTGCCGGAAGAGGGCGCACCGCTCGCCAAGCTCCGGGCGGAGGTCGGGATGGTGTTCCAGTCGTTCAACCTGTTCGCCCACCGGACGATCCTCGAGAACGTCACCCTCGCTCCCCTCAAGGTGCGCAAGCTGAGCAAGGATGCCGCACGCGTCCAGGCGATGGAGCTGCTCGACCGGGTCGGCATCGCCGACAAGGCCGACAGCCACCCGGCGCAGCTCTCGGGCGGCCAGCAGCAGCGCGCGGCCATCGCCCGCGCTCTCGCCATGCAGCCGAAGGTCATGCTCTTCGACGAGCCGACCAGCGCCCTCGACCCCGAGATGGTCGGCGAGGTGCTCGATGTGATGACCTCCCTCGCGAAGGAGGGCATGACGATGATCGTCGTCACCCACGAGATGGGCTTCGCCCGCCGCGCCGCCGACCGCGTCGTCTTCATGGACCGCGGGCAGATCGTCGAGCAGGCCCCTCCCGCACAGTTCTTCGACTCCCCCGCCACCGAGCGGGCGAAGTCGTTCCTGGCCTCCGTGCTCTCGCACTAGCACCCGCACCGCACGAGGCCGCGCACCACCGTTCCACATCACACCGAAGTCCAATCAGAAAGGGATGCATCCCATGACCCGCAGCATCCGCAGGAAGAGCGCCGTCGCCGGCGTCCTGCTCGCGGCCGTGACGCTCGCCGTCACCGCCTGCTCCGGCAACACGGCACTGCCCGGCAACGACGCGAGCTCGACCGCGTCGGGGGACTCCGTCCTCGCCGGCGCGCCCGTCGCGAAGGCCGACCTGATCCTCTCCGGCTCGACCATGGAGAAGATCAAGAAGCGCGGCAAGCTCATCGTCGCCGAGGCCCTCGACGCCCCGCTGCTGTCGCAGCAGGACCCGACCGACCCGCAGAAGGTCAACGGCTTCGACGCCGAGCTGGCCAAGCTGCTCGCGATCTACATCATCGGCAAGCCGAACGTCGAGATCGTGCCGCCCGCCTCCGAGACCCGCGAGGCGATGCTGCAGAACGACACCGTCGACGTCGTCTTCAACACGTACACGATCACCGAGGAGCGGGCCAAGCAGGTCGCCTTCGCCGGTCCGTACTTCGAGTCCGGCCTCGCCGTCGCGGTCAAGAGCGACAACAAGGACATCAAGAGCGAGAAGGACCTCGACGGCAAGAACGTGATCGTCGGCGCCAACACGCCGGCCGTCACCGAGGTGCCGAAGATCGCCCCGAAGGCGACCGTCACCGCGTTCGGCACCGACCCGGCAGCCGTCCAGGCGCTCATTCAGGGCCGCGGCGACGCCTACGTGCAGGACTACACGCTGCTCGCGAGCGACGCCGCCAGCGAGAAGCAGATCAAGGTCGTCGGGCAGCCCTTCACCAAGGAGCCGTACGGCATCGGCCTGAAGCACGGGGACGACGACTTCAAGAAGTTCGTCAACGAGTGGCTGAAGACCATCCAGAAGGACGGCCAGTGGGGCAAGGCGTGGAAGACCACGCTCGGCACCGTGACCGACTCGGAGATCCCGACGCCGCCGGAGATCGGGTCCGTCCCCGGCTCCTGATCCGACCGCACCAGACCGGCCGGATGCGCGCGAGAGGCACCCACACAGGCCCGCGCGCATCCGGCCCCTCCGCTGACGCTCCTTCCCGACCACTCGACGAGAGAACGATGAATCCCCTGATCGACAACCTCGGGCCGCTGGCCCAGGCACTCGGCACCACGCTGCTGATGGCCGTGGTGGCCGGCGTCGGCTCCATCGTGCTCGGCGTGCTGGTCACGATCGCCCGCGTCAGCCCCATCCCGGTGCTCCGCGCGGCTGCGTTCCTGTACGTCCAGTTCTTCATCAACGTCCCGCTGCTGGCCCTGCTGCTGCTCGCGGTGTTCGCCCTGCCGGACGCAGGCATCCTCCTTCCGCTGACCCCGACCGCGATCATCGTGCTCACGGTCTACGAGGCGGCGTACGTCGCCGAGGCGGTGCGATCGGGTGTGAACACCGTCCCTGTCGGCCAGGTCGAGGCCTCCCGTGCGCTCGGACTCACGCTGTGGCAGTCGCTGCGCTACGTCGTCGTCCCGCAGGCGCTTCGGGCGGTCGTGCAGCCCATCGGCAACGTCATGATCGCGCTCGCCATGAACACCGCGCTGGCGGCGGCCGTCGGCGTCGTCGAGCTCACCGCCGAGGTCAACAAGGTCAACCTCGTCGCCGCGCAGCCCATCCTGATCTTCTCCAGCGCGGGACTCATCTACATGGCCATCGCCCTCGCCATCGGCCTTGCCGCCGGCTGGGTCGAGCGGAAGGTGGCGATCGCCCGATGACCGCACAGCTCATCCCGGACCGGCCGGCTCCTGCGCGCCCTCGCCGCCCGAAGCGCCAGTACGGCGCCTCCTTCATCTACGACGTTCCCGGCCCGCGCGGCCGTCGCAACATCCTCATCGGGTCGATCGTCAGCGTCGTCGTCTTCGCCATGATCGTCGGTCTGGGTCTCTGGCAGTTCGCGGCCCACGGCCAGCTCGCGGTCGAGCGCTGGGCGCCGTTCACGGAGTGGGCGATCTGGCAGTACCTGCTGGTCGGACTCCTGGGCACATTGGAGGCGGCTGCGATCGTCGCGGTGCTCGGCGCTGCGTTCGGAACCGTGCTCGCTCTCGGCCGGGTCAGCCAGGTGCGGTGGATCCGCTTCATCTGCGGGCTCTACATCGAGATCGCCCGCACCGTCCCGGTACTTCTGGTCATCTACCTGATGCTGTTCGGCCTCCCCCAGATCGGCATCAACCTGCCGACGCTCTGGAAGCTGGTCGTGCCGCTCACCATCGCGAACGCCGCGGTGTTCGCCGAGATCATCCGCGCCGGCATCCTCAGCCTCCCGCGCGGACAGCGCGAGGCGGCCCTCAGCCTCGGGATGCGTCCGGTCCAGGCGATGACGTACGTGGTGCTCCCCCAGGCGGTGCGCAACGTCACACCGTCGCTCGTGACCCAGTTCGTCAGCCTCCTCAAGGACACCTCGCTCGGCTACATCGTCGCCTTCACCGAGCTGCTGTACCGCGGGCAGGTGCTCGCCTCGTACCTGCACCTGCTCATCCCCACCTACGTCGCGGTGACGGTGATCTACCTCATCGTCAACGGCAGCCTCTCGGCCTTCGCGTCGCGGCTGCAGCGCGGCTCGCGTCGGCGCACCTCGCCGCAGCCCGTCCTCCCGACGCTTCCCGCCGTCGTCGCCGTCGAGCACGTCGACGACGGCACCGATTCCACGAAAGCCGACCATGTCTGACGCCCCCACCGTGTCCGTCCGCGCCGCCGACTCCTCGACCGAGCTGGCCGAGCTGGCCGTCGTGCGGCGCTCCGGCCTCATCGAGAGCCGGCACTTCGGGAGCCTCGTGGCACTCGACCCCGCGGGCCGCCCGCTGATCGAGCTCGGCGACCCGGATGCCGTGGTGCTGCCGCGCAGCACCGTGAAGCCGCTGCAGGCTCTCGGCTGCCTGACCGCTGGCGCGCCGCTGGCCGGTCCGGAGCTCGCCATCGCTGCGGGCAGCCACATGGGCGAGGACGAGCACGTCCGGCTGGTGCGCGAGCTGCTGACCCGCGCGGGCGTCGACGACGCTGCGCTCGGCTGCCCGGTCGACCGGCCCGAGGACGAGGCGACGTTCGAGCGGATGCTGCGCGACGGCGAGGGACGCTCGCGCGTGCGGATGAACTGCTCCGGCAAGCACGCCGCGATGCTCCTCGCCGCGGCGACCAACGAGTGGCCGACCGACGGCTACCTCGACCCGCAGCATCCGCTGCAGCAGCACATTCGTGCCACCATGGCGGAGCTGACCGGCGTGCCGGTCGGGCACGATGCGATCGACGGCTGCGGCGCACCGCTCTTCGGCACGAGCGTCCGCGGGATCGCGCGCGCCTTCGGCCGGCTGGTGCAGGCGGAGCCGGGCACGCCCGAGCGCGCCGTCGCCGACGCGATGCGCGAGCACCCCTATTACGTCGGCGGCACGGGCCACCAGAACACGACGCTCATGGAGACGGTCCCCGGAGCGCTCGCCAAGGGCGGCGCCGAGGGCGTGATCGGAGTCGCGGCAGCGGACGGCACGGCCGTCGCCATGAAGATCGTGGACGGCAGCCCACGGGCTACGACTCTCATCGCGCTCCGCGTGCTCGAGGTGCTCGGGACCCCGATCGCGGACGCGCGCGCGCTCACCGACCTCCCCGTGTTGGGCGGCGGCGTCCCGGTCGGTGCGATCGAGCTCGGCGCGGACCTGACGGCCGCGCTGGAGCGCCTCGCGTGACCGTCGTCGAGATCTGCCTCGACGACCTCGCCGGCGTCCGGGTGGCCGAGGAGGCCGGCGCCGACCGGATCGAGCTGTGCGCGGCGCTGGGCGAGGGCGGCATCACGCCGTCCATCGGCACGGTCGCAGGAGCGCTGCGCGCGGCGACGCGGATCGGCATCCACGTGCTCATCCGCCAGCGGCCGGGCGACTTCGTGTATGACGACGATGAGCTGCAGGCGATGGTGGACGACATCCACTCGATCCGTGCGCTCCCCAACCCCTCGGGCGTCGTCCTGGGCTTCGTCGTCGGAGCGCTGCGCGCCGACGGACGGGTGAACGTGGATGCGACCCGCCGCCTGGTGGCCGCGTGCGGCGATGCGCCGGTGACCTTCCACAAGGCGTTCGACCAGGTCGTGGACCGGGCGGAGGCGCTGCAGCAGCTCGCCGATCTCGGCGTGACACGCGTGCTGACCTCGGCCGGCGCCGCGACGGCGCTGGAGGGCGCAGACGAGCTCGCGCGACTGGTGGAGCTCTCGGGTGACCGGGTGACGATCCTTGCGGGCGGCGGCGTCCGTCCCGCCAACGTCGCGGAGGTCGTGCGGCGGACCGGCGTCGCGGAGGTCCATCTGCGGGCGCCGCGCGCTGTCGCCACTCCTGGCGCGGGCGCCCCGACGGCGTACGACTCGGGAGCGCGCGATGTCACCTCGGCCGAGGTGGTCCGCGCCGTGGTCGCCGCCGTCCGCGACACGGCGAGCGAGCAGTCCGCATGAGCGGCCTCCCGGTCGTCCTGGCCGTCGACCTCGGCGGTACTGCGATGAAGGGCGCGGTCGTCCGCGAGGACGGCGCGACCGTGACGGAGACGACGCTCGCGACCCCGACGGACGGCATCCTCACCGCGCTCGTCGGCCTGCTCGGCGAGCTGCGCCGAACCGCGGCCGACGACGGTCACGACGTCGTCGGCGCGGGCGTCGCCACTCCGGGGATGCTCGACGAGCAGCGCGGTCTGGTGCACTACGCCTCCAACCTCGGCTGGCGCGACGTCCCCCTCCTCGACATCCTCCGCTCCGAGCTGCACCTGCCGGTGGCGGTCGGTCATGATGTGCGCGCCGCCGGGCTGGCGGAGCGCAACAGCGGAGCGGCGCGAGGCTTCGGCGACTTCGCGCTCGTGCCGATCGGCACGGGGGTCGCCGCCGCTCTCGTCTCGTCCGGCGGCGCCGTGACCGGCGCGACCGGCGCCGCCGGCGAGTTCGGCCACATCCCCGTCATCCCGAACGGCGAACCGTGCACCTGTGGCCAGCGCGGCTGCCTCGAGGTGTACATGTCCGGCGCGGGCGTGGCCCGGCGGTACCGGGCGGCGGGCGGGGAGGCGCTCAGCACCCGCCGTATCGTCGAGCGGCTCGGGGTAGACCCGCTCGCCGACCGCATCTGGTCGGAGGCGCTCGATGTGCTCGCGCAGGGCCTCAACATCCTGACCCTGCTGCTCGATCCCGGACTGATCGTGCTCGGCGGCGGGGTCTCGCACGCCGGCGACGCGCTCTTCGGGCCGCTCGGCGAGCGCATGTCGGCGGGGCTGGCCTGGCGGGAACGGCCGCCGGTCGTCCAGAGCGCCCTCGGCGGCGACGCCGGTCGTGCCGGGGCCGCCCTGCTGGCGTTCGACGCCGCGCGCTGAGCGTTCCGCGCTGAGCCGGGCCGACCTTCGCCGCGCCACCCACTTCTCCTCCCACGCGGTGAGAGGATGTGCCGGTGGGCACGCGGCAGATCGGCGCCATGCTGGCGGACGGGACGACCGCGCTCGTCGCCACCGCCGCTGCCGCCGCCGCGTGCGCGACAGTGTGGTGGCTCGGGTCCCTGCTGGCGGGCGGCGCGACCGCGGGCGTGACGAGTGCCGCGGTGCTGGCGACGGTCGTGGCGCTCAGCCTCGGTCGGCGGACCTTCGCATCCCGGGCTGAGTTCGCACGCTCGGCCGTCGTGCTGCCGTTCATCGGACTCGTGGCGGGAGGCGTCGGATGGCTGCTCGTCGTCGCTCCTCCCGTGGGCGCGGCGCTCTTCGTCGCCGGGATGAGCGTGCCGATCTGGCTCCGGCGGTTCGGTCCCCGCCTCTCCCGGCTGGGAGCCCTCGTCGCCCTGCCGTTCACCGCGATGCTGATCGCGCCGGTGTCGCCCGTCTCCGGCCAGCCCGGATGGGTCACGACGCTGCTCGTCCTGCTCGCCGGGGTGATCGCAACCGTGTGGGTGGCCGTCGCCCGCGAGATCCTGCGCCTGCTGCCGGGGCGGCGGCAGGAGGCCGCACCGGCCGACCCTTCTCCGTCGGCAGTCCGCGGCGCTGCGGTCGGATCGGGCCGCGCGCGTCTGCCCGCGAGCACCCGGATGGCGATCCAGCTCGCCGTCGCGCTCACCGCCGCCTTTCTCTTCGGCTGGCTGCTCTTTCCCGAGCATGCGATGTGGGTGGTGCTGACCGCTTTCCTGGTGTGCTCGGGCAACCGGGGGCGCGGGGACGTCGTGCACAAGAGCGCCCTCCGCGTGGTGGGGGCCCTCGCCGGAACGATCGCTGCCGTCGCGTTGACCGCTGCCGCCCCGCACGCCTCCGGCTTCGGCGGCATCGTCATCATCTTCGTCGCGCTCTTCGCCGGTACCTGGCTGCGCGCGTACAGCTATGCCTTCTGGGCACTCACCGTGACGCTCGTCCTGACGCTTCTTCAGCAGCTGACTGGAACGGCATCGCTCACCGGCGAGACCGGGATGCTGGCCGAGCGGATGCTGGCGATCATCCTCGGCGCCGCGCTCGGCATCGCCGCCAGCTGGTTCGTGCTGCCCGTGCGCAGCATCGACGTCCTGCGGCGCCGGCTCTCGGAGCTGCTGACGACGGTTGGGGCGGCGATCGCTGCGCCGTCGGACGACGAGGAGGAGCGGACCCGCGCGGTCGCCGCCGTGCAGGCGTCAGCGGCGCGCGTCGAGCAACTGGCGCCGGCGCATCGCGCGCGGCGGCTGCTCCGACACCCAGGCCGCACGAACACGTCGCGGCCCGTGCTGCCGATCGACTGCATCGACGCCGCTGCCGACCTCCCGGACGCCCTCGACGAGCATCTCTCCCGACGCGGACCGGAGGATGCCGACCGCGCGCTCACCGCAGTCAAGCGCGCCCGCGCGACCCTCGCATCCCCTCCGGAGCTCGCCCGCGTCCGCGCGGCCCTCGTCGCCCTCGCGGCCGCGCTGCGCGCATCCCCCGCCCCCTGACGTCCGTAGGTCGCGACACGCCGTTATCCGCTCCGCATAACGGCGTGTCGCGTCCCATCGCCTGCCACTTAGATTGTGCACAACTTGATTGTGTGCAACTATAAGGTCATGCCGGTGACCGATGAGATGGTGTGCTTCTCGCTCTACGCCGCCACGCGTGCCACCACGCAGGCGTACCGTACGCTCCTCGAGCCGTGGGGGCTCACCTACCCGCAGTACCTCGTCCTCATCACCCTCTGGGTCGAGGGCGAGCAGACCGTCGGGTCGCTGGGCGAACACCTGCAACTCGACTCGGGGACACTGTCCCCGCTGCTGCGGCGGATGGAGCAGTCCGGTCTCGTCCGGCGCGAACGCCGCGCGGGCGACGAGCGCGTCGTGACGGTGACGCTCGGCGAACGCGGCCAGGAGCTGCGCTCGGAGCTCGCCCACATCCCCGCCCGGATCGCGGCAGGCACCGGCCTGCCCGACCAGCAGGCGGCGGGCGCCCTCATCGACACCCTCCACCGGCTCACGGAGACCATGCACGCTGCAGCGCAGCCGCAGGCCCCCGCGCACAACAGAACACCCTCCGAAAGGAACTGATGAACGTCCTCTACACCGCAGAAGCCCTGTCGACCGGCGCCGGCCGCGACGGCCGTGTCGCCACCAGCGACGGCTCGTTCGCCCTCGACCTCGCCGTCCCGAAGGAGATGGGCGGATCGGGAGCCGGCACCAACCCCGAGCAGCTGTTCGCCGCCGGATACGCGGCCTGCTTCCACTCGGCGCTGCAGGCGGTCGCCCGCAGCCAGAAGGTGAAGCTCGACGGCTCGTCGGTCGGAGGCCGCGTGGAGATCGGCCCGAACGGCAACGGCGGCTACCAGCTCGCCGTGCTGCTCGAGGTCGTCCTGCCCGGGATCGAGGCCGAGCAGGCCCAGGCGCTCGCAGACGCGGCGCACCAGGTTTGCCCGTACTCCAACGCCACCCGCGGCAACATCGACGTCACCATCACGGTTTCGGAGGACTGAGCCATGACAGACGCCACCACGATGCACGCCCTGGTCCACCACGAGTTCGGCGACCCCGCCGAAGTGCTCGCGGTCGAAGAGCGTCCCCTCCCCCAGCCGGGCGCCGGCGAGGTCCGCGTGCGCATGCTGCTCTCGCCCATCCATAACCACGACCTGTGGACCGTGCGCGGCACCTACGGCTTCAAGCCCGAGCTTCCCGCGCAGGCCGGCACCGAGGCGCTCGGCGTCGTGGATGCGGTCGGCGAGGGCGTCGAGCAGCTCACGGTCGGCCAGCGGGTCGTCACCGGCGGGACGTTCGGCGTGTGGGCCGAGTACTTCGTCACCCGGGCCGCCGGCCTCATCCCCGTGCCCGATGGGCTCCCCGACGAGTCCGCCGCCCAGCTGGTGTCGATGCCGTTCAGCGCGATCAGCCTGCTCGAGTCGCTCGGCCTGAGCGAGGGCGACTGGCTCATCCAGAACGCCGCGAACGGCGCTGTCGGCCGGATGGTCGCCCAGCTCGGCGCCGCACGCGGGCTCAACGTCGTCGGTCTCGTCCGCCGGTCCGCCGGTGTGGAGGAGCTGCGCGCCCAGGGCATCGAGCGCGTCGTCGCGACCGACGACGCGGGCTGGCGCGACCGACTCGCCGACATCACCGGGGGCGCACCGATCACCGCGGGCGTCGACTCCGTCGGCGGCTCGTCGGCAGGGGATGTGCTCTCCACGCTCGCCGAGAACGGCACCCTCGTCGTGTTCGGCGCGATGGCATCGCCGACGCTCGAGCTCGCCTCCGGCGACATCATCTTCAAGCAGGCCACGGTCAAGGGCTTCTGGGGCAGCGTCGTCAGCCGCGAGATGCCGGCCGACCAGCGCGGGCGGCTCTTCCAGGAGCTGTTCGCCCGCCTCCAGGACGGCACGCTGACCCTCCCGGTCGCAGGCGTCCACGGGCTGGACGACATCGCCGGAGCCGTCGCCGCGAGCGGCGAGGCCGGACGCGTCGGCAAGGTGCTGCTGCGCCCCTGACGATGGCCGCGACGACGGCCGCGACGGCGTGCGGGGTGGGCACCGCCCGATAGCCTGGGCACATGCTCACCCCGCCGGTCACCGCCAAGAAGCCCGTCGAACGCATCCACCACGGCGACGTCTACGTCGACGATTACGAGTGGCTGCGCGAGAAGGACGATCAGGCGGTCATCGCGCACCTCCACGAGGAGAACGCGTACACCAACGCCCGCACCGAGCACCTCGCGCTGCTCCGCGAGCAGATCTTCGACGAGATCAAGGCGCGCACCCGCGAGACCGACCTGAGCGTGCCGGTCCGCGAGGGCGACTGGTGGTACTACACCCGCACGGTCGAGGGCAAGCAGTACGGCATCCACTGCCGGGCCCCCATCGCCTCCGCCGACGACTGGGTTCCCCCGACGCTCGATGAGTCGGCCCAGCGCAGCGGCCTTCCAGGCGAGCAGGTCCTGCTCGACGACAACGCCGAGGCGGAAGGGCACGATTTCTACGCGCTCGGCAGCTTCGACGTGAGCGCCGACGGCACGCGCCTGCTCTGGGCCGTCGATACCGAGGGCGACGAGCGCTACACGCTCCGCGTCCGCTCGCTCGTCGACGACGGCGTGACCTTCCCCGATGAGATCGAGGGGACCGCGGGCGGCGCCCTGTTCGACCAGACCGGCGCCTACATCTTCTACACGACGGTGGATGAGTCCTGGCGCCCCGACACCGTCTGGCGCCACCGGGTGGGCGACGCTCCTGCGGTCCCTGACACGCAGGTGTTCCACGAACCGGACGAGCGCTACTGGATCGGCGTCGGGCTGACCCGCAGCCGGCGCTTCCTGGTCATCGAGGCCGGCTCGAACATCACCAGCGAGGCGTGGCTGCTCCGCTCCGACGACCCCACCGGCGAGTTCCGCGTGGTCTGGCCGCGGAAGGAGGGCGTCGAGTACGACGTCGAGCACGCCATCGTCGGCGGCCACGACCGCCTCCTCATCGTCCACAACGACGGCGCCGTCAACTTCGAGCTCGTCAGCGTCTCGGCGGACGACCCGCAGGGGCCCCGCCGGGTGCTCCTCGCCCACGATCCGGCCGTGCGCATCGAGGGCGTGGATGCGTTCCGCGACTTCGTCAGCGTCGAGTACCGCCGCGAGGGGATGACGCGGGTCGCCGTGGCCTGCGTGCCCGATCCGAACAGCGACGAACCGGCGGACGACACCCCGCACGAGCTGCACTTCGACGAGGAGCTCTTCACCGTCGGGGTCGGCGGCAACCCCGAGTGGACGCAGCCGTTCCTGCGCCTCGGCTACGGCAGCTTCGTGACGCCCTCCACGGTGTACGACTACGACGTCCGCACCCGCGAGCTCGCCCTGCGCAAGCAGCAGCCGGTGCTCGGGGCGTTCGACGCCTCGCTGTTCGAGCAGCGCCGGGAGTGGGCGACGGCACCGGACGGCGCACGCGTCCCGATCTCGCTCGTGTACCGCCGCGACCTGGTCACGCCCGGCGAGCCGGCCCCGCTCGTGCTCTACGGCTACGGCTCGTACGAGGCGAGCATGGACCCGTCGTTCAGCATCCCGCGCCTCAGCCTGCTCGACCGCGGCGTCGTGTTCGCCATCGCCCATGTCCGCGGCGGCGGCGAACTCGGCCGGCTCTGGTACGAGGACGGCAAGAAGCTCCACAAGAAGAACACCTTCACCGACTTCGTGGCGGCCGCCCGCCACCTCGTCGACCGCGGATGGACGGATCCGTCGCGCATGGCCGCACAGGGCGGCAGCGCCGGCGGCCTGCTTATGGGCGCCGTGGCGAACCTGGCGCCCCGCGACTTCGCCGGGATCCTCGCCGAGGTGCCCTTCGTCGATCCGCTCACCAGCATCCTCGACCCGTCCCTGCCGCTCACCGTGATCGAGTGGGACGAGTGGGGCGACCCCCTGCACGATCCGGAGGTCTACGACTACATGAAGTCGTACTCGCCGCTCGAGAACGTGCACGCGACGCACTACCCGCGCATCCTCGCCATCACGAGCCTCAACGACACCCGCGTGCTCTACGTCGAGCCCGCGAAGTGGGTGGCGAAACTGCGCGAGGTGGATGCGGACCCGCTGCTCAAGATCGAGATGGCCGCCGGCCACGGCGGCGTCTCCGGGCGATACGCCGCCTGGCGCGAGCGGGCGTTCGCGCTGGCATGGCTCCTCGACGTCGTCGGGGCGCATCCATCGGGCGAGTGACCGTGAAGACCGACCTGAAGAAGGAGCTGGGGCTCTACGCTCCCCGGCGCGGGCGCTTCGAGGTCGTCACCGTTCCGCCGCTGCGCTACCTGATGGTGGACGGCCACGGCGACCCGAACACCTCGGACGAGTACCGGGATGCGATCCAGACGATCTTCCCGCTCGCCTACGCGCTGAAGTTCCTCAGCAAGCGCAGCCTCGACCGCGACTACACCGTCATGCCGCTGGAGGCGCTGTGGTGGGCGGACGACATGGCGTCCTTCACGAGTGCCCGCGACAAGTCCCAGTGGCACTGGACCGCGCTCACCCTCGTCCCCGACTGGATCACCGACGCGCACGTCGAGGAGGCGACGGCGACCCTGCGGAGCAAGGGCGGCGCCCCGCGCCTGGACGAGCTGCGCGTCGAGACCCTCGACGAAGGGCTGAGTGTGCAGACCCTCCACGTCGGCTCCTACGACGACGAGGCGCCGGTGCTGGCCGAGCTGCACGACGTGTTCATCCCGGATGCGGGACTCACGATGACCGGGCGCCACCACGAGATCTACCTGAGCGACGCCCGGAGGACGGCGCCGGAGAAGCTGCGGACGATCCTGCGGCAGCCGGTCACCCGCGCCGACTAGGTCGCAGCGCGCTCAGCCCAGGTCGTCCGGGTCCTTGCCCGTGCGCTCCCCCGACTCGAGCGTCGCGATAGCGGCCAGGTCCTCCGCATCCAGCTCGAAGCCGAAGACGTCGATGTTCGACCGGATGCGCTCCGGCGAGGTCGACTTCGGGATGACCACGTTGCCCAGCTGCAGCTGCCACCGGATCACCACCTGCGCCGGCGTCACCCCGTGCTTCGCGGCGAGCGCGTCGAGGACGGGGTCGCCGAGCACGCGCCCACGCGCCAGCGGCGACCACGCCTCCGTCACGATCCCGTGGGCCGCGTCATACGCGCGCACCTCGGCCTGCGGGAGCCAGGGATGCAGCTCCACCTGGTTCACCGCGGGCACCGTGGCGGTCTCCCGCGCCAGCCGGTCGAGGTGATGCGTGTGGAAGTTCGCCACTCCGATCGACCGCGCGCGACCCTCCTCCCGCACCTTCTCCAACGCCCGCCAGGTGTCCACGTAGCGATCGCTGCGCGGCGCCGGCCAATGGATGAGGAAGAGGTCGATCGTCTCGAAGCCGAGCCTCTCCAGGCTGGCGTCGAATGACCGCAGGGTCGAGTCGTACCCGTTCTCCGTCCACCACACCTTGCTCGTGACGAACACGTCCGACCGGTCGAGCCCGCTGCGTCGCACGCCCTCGCCGACCCCGCGCTCGTTCTCGTAGAACGCCGCCGTGTCGATGTGGCGATACCCCGCCTCCAGCGCCGCCACCACAGCGTCCGCCGTCTCGGCCTCCGGGATCTTGTACACGCCGAAGCCCAGCTGCGGGATGGTGTTGCCGTCGTTGAGAGTCAGCTGCGGGATGCTCGCCATGGGTTCATTCTGCCGTGCCCCCGGCGTACAGGTGGGGCATCGGAAGGAGACCGACAAGATGGCACTGAACAACAAGACGATCGCATTCCTGGTGGGCCCCGAGGGCATCGAGCAGGCCGAGCTGGTGCAGCCCTGGCAGGCGGTGACAGAAGCCGGCGGCACGCCCAAGCTCGTGTCGAAGGAGGAGGGCGAGGTGCAGGCGTTCAACCACCTCACTCCGGCCGACACCTTCCCGGTGGATGTCACCCTCGGTTCTGCGAGCGCCGACCAGTTCGACGCCCTCGTGCTTCCGGGCGGTGTCGCCAACGGTGACCAGGTCCGCACGTTCCCCGAGGCCGTGTCGCTGGTGAAAGACTTCGCCGCAGCCGGCAAGCCCATCGCCGTCATCTGCCACGGCGGCTGGGTGCTGATCGAGGCGGGCGTCGTGGGCGGCCGGACGCTGACGAGCTGGCCGAGCCTGCAGACGGACTACCGCAACGCGGGGGCGACCTGGGTCGACGAGGAGGTGGTGGTCGACGACGGCCCGTTCGCCCTCGTCTCGTCGCGCAAGCCCGACGACCTGGACGCCTTCGGCCGCGAGCTCGTGAAGGCCTTCGAGTAGAGCCTCGTGAGCGTTCCCTGGCAATGGCCTCCGAGCCGGTTGCGGCCGGCGGGAGTGCGCGGGAACGTAGTCGACTCCTGGACCATCGATAGGAAGGAGAGCACATGCTCACCCTCACCGAGAACGCCAGCACCATCGTCAAGACGCTGACCGACCAGTCCCCGGACGACTCCGCGGGTCTGCGCATCAGCAGCAGCAACCCCGACAACACCGCGTTCGCCGCGGCGGTCACCCCGGAGCCGGAGGCCTCGGACCAGGTGGTCGAGTCAGGCGGCGCCCGCATCTTCCTCGAGACGCAGGCGGCCGAGGTGCTCGACGACAAGGTGCTCGACGCACAGGTCGACGACCAGGGAGCCGTCAGCTTCGCGATCGGCGTCACCGCCTAGCGCGACGCGACGCGACGAAGGCCCGGAGCCACTCGGCTCCGGGCCTTCGTGCGTTGTCAGGCCTGTCTGCTCGCGTCGGCTTCGGGCTCGGGCTCGGCTTCGGGCTCGGGCTCGGGCTCGGGCTCGGCCGGCGGTTCCGGAAGGGCGTCCGCGACGATCGGATGCGGCGCCGTCCGGTCGTCGGGGAGGCCCCACAGCGCCTCGCCCTTGCCCGCATCCAGCAGGAACTCGACCGCCAGCGTCCACAGCGGCACGATCTTCATCGGCGGGATGTCCTCCTCGCCCGGGAAGTGCGCCGCGAAATGGACCTCGGGCTCACCCCGGAGCGGCTCCGCCGCGGCCACCAGACCGTAGTAGTTCTCGTCGTCGACAACGCGCCAGCGCCCGGTCTGCCCGTGCTCGGGCTCCAGCTTCACCGTGTACCCGCCGTAGGAGAAGTCGGGTCCGGGAGGCAGGGAGGCGCGCTCGTCTTTCGTCATGTCCCCGTTGTACGGCGCTCCGACCCGCCCGGCAACTCGTTCACTTGCCTAGCAAAAAGGTGTAGGGCTACACCGCCCCTCCGGGCTGTCAACTCCTCGATTCACTCGTGCATCCGGCATGAAGTGGGTCGGGACGAGAGGAGAGCCATGTTGGCGATGACGTACCGCGGCCCGTACAAGGTCCGCGTGGAGGAGAAGGACCGACCCAAAATCGAGCACCCGGGAGACGCCATCGTCCGGGTCACGCTGGCCGCGATCTGCGGATCCGACCTGCACCTCTACCACGGCATGATGCCGGACACCCGGATCGGCCACACGTTCGGCCACGAGTTCATCGGGGTGGTCGACGAAGTCGGGCCGGACGTCGAGACGCTGAAGGTCGGCGACCGGGTGATGGTGCCGTTCAACATCTTCTGCGGCACCTGCTACTTCTGCCAGCGGGGGCTCTACTCCAACTGCCACAACGTGAACCCGAACGCCACCGCGGTCGGGGGAATCTACGGCTATTCGCACACGACCGGCGGCTACGACGGCGGCCAGGCCGAGTACGTCCGGGTCCCGCTCGCCGATGTCGGGCCGACGATCATCCCGGACTGGATGTCGGACGAGGACGCCGTCACGCTCACGGACGCCCTCCCCACGGGTTACTTCGGCGCTCAGCTCGGCGACATCGTCGAGGGTGACACGGTCGTCGTGTTCGGTGCCGGCCCGGTGGGCCTGTACGCCGCGAAGTCGTCGTGGCTGATGGGCGCCGGCCGGGTCATCGTGGTCGACCACCTCGACTACCGGCTGGCCAAGGCGCGCGAGTTCGCGCACGCCGAGACGTACAACTTCGTCGAGCTGGGGGATGTGGTGCTCACGCTCAAGCGGGCGACCGACGGCCTCGGCGCGGACGTCGTCATCGACGCGGTGGGTGCGGAGGCCGACGGCGCTGCGCTGCAGCACATCACCGCCTCGAAGCTGAAGCTGCAGGGCGGTTCCCCGATCGCGCTGAACTGGGCGATCGACTCCGTCCGCAAGGGCGGCACGATCTCCGTGATGGGGGCGTACGGCCCGCTGTTCAGCGCGGTGAAGTTCGGCGACGCCATGAACAAGGGCCTCACCATCCACACCAACCAGTGCCCGGTGAAACGTCAGTGGCCCCGCCTGTTCGAGCATGTCCGGAACGGATACCTCACGCCGTCGGACATCGTCACCCACCGCATCCCCCTGGAGCACATCGCAGAGGGGTACCACCTGTTCTCGTCGAAGCTCGACGGGATCATCAAGCCGCTCGTCGTGCCGAGCGCGGCGTAACCGCGAACGCAGGGAGGATCACAGATGCCGTACGTCGCCAGCGATCACACGAAGAAGTTCGACCCGGAGGAGCTCCGGCGGCGCATCCCGGGCTGGGGGGTGGACAGCGACCCGGCCGACCGGCCGTCGCACCCGCGGGAGCGTCTCGACCTGGAGCCGACGGGGGCCCACTGGGAGGTACCGCCGCAGCAACAGCCGGCGGAGGGACGTGAGCGCTCGATCGAGCACACCCGGATGACTCCCGTGTTCGGAACGGCGCAGCCGCTCCACGGCATCTCGGGTGCGGTCCGGCGGTTCGCTTACGACCGCTACAGCGAGGGCCAGACCGCGCACTGGCTGCTGCTAGTGCTGGGGGATCGGGTGGATTCGGTGAGCGCACATGTCAAGTCGCTTGCGTCCCGTCGGCCCGACGACCCGATCACGGAGTCGGGCGTGCTGGCCGAGGCCGGCCACCGTCCCGTGTCTTCGCGGTTCGGGATGCGTCGCGCCGACCTGAAACACACCTGGCTCGACCCGATCATCGTCCTGGGGCCCTGGGTGCTTGCTGGGGTCGTGGCGGTGCGAACGGTGGCCAAGCTGGCCCGGCGCTAGGCGCCTGGTGCCGCTGTACCGTTCGGTCTAGCCGCACGCCGCGGCACCGGTGTCAACGAGAGTGACCCGGTGCCGCGGTGGTTGTTCACTGGTGTCCGGCGTGCGGACCGCCCCAACCCCGCTAGGCGGTCCGCGCGCCACCCCTTACGGAGCGGCGACCTCTTCGGGCACGCCGGCCGCATCCTGCTGGTCGGCCTCGCTCCCCGCGTCGTCGCCACGGAACTGCGTCATGTATAGGTCGTAGTACGCCCCGCGCCTCTCCAGGAGGGTCGCGTGGTCGCCCTGTTCGACGATCCGGCCGTGCTCCATCACGAGGATGGTGTGCGCGTCGCGGATGGTGGACAGGCGGTGCGCGATGACGAACGAGGTCCGGTCGGTGCGCAGCGCCGCCATCGCGTGCTGGACGAGCAGCTCCGTCCGGGTGTCGACCGAGGAGGTGGCCTCGTCGAGGATCAGCAGCGACGGGTTGGCGATGAACGCCCGGGCGATGGTGATGAGCTGGCGCTCACCGGCCGAGACGTTTCCGCCCTCGGCGTCGATCACCGTGTCGTAGCCGTCGGGCAGCTGCCGGACGAAGCGGTCGACCATGGTGGCCTTCGCCGCCTCGATCACCTCGTCGTCCGTCGCCTCGAGGCGCCCGTACCGGATGTTCTCGCGGATGGTCCCCGAGAACAACCAGGCGTCCTGCAGCACCATGCCGACCTGGCCGCGGAGTTCATCCCGCGACAGGTGCGTGGTGTCGATCCCGTCGAGGCGGATCGTGCCGCCGTTCAGCTCGTAGAACCGCATGATCAGGTTGACGAGCGTGGTCTTGCCCGCGCCTGTCGGACCGACGATCGCGACCGTGCTGCCCGGCTGGACGCTGAGGGACAGGTCTTGGATGAGCGGCGTCTCGGGGTCGTACGAGAACTCCACCTTGTCGAGCTCCACGCGGCCGTCCGCACGCTCCGGTAGGTGCTGGGTCGGCGTCTCGGGCATCTGCTCCTCCGAGTCGAGGAACTCGAAGGTCCGCTCGGCCGAGGCGACACCCGACTGCAGCATGTTGGCCATGCCGGCGATCTGTCCGATCGGCTGCGAGAACTCGCGGGAGTACTGGATGAACGCGGTCGCGTCGCCGATGGTCAGCGTGCGCCCGGCGACCATCAGGCCGCCGACGACCGCGATGAGCACGTACGAGAGGTACGAGACGAAGTTCATCGCCGGCATGATGCTGCCGGAGACGAACTGCGCGCCGACCTGCGCCCGGTGCAGCTTCGAGTTGCGCTCGTCGAACTCGCCGAGCATGACCTCGTCGCGGCCGAAGGCGCGCACCAGGTCGAGACCGGAGTAGGACTCCTCGATGTGCCCGTTGAGCGAACCGGTGGAAGCCCACTGCGCGGTGAACAGCTTCTGCGAGCGGGAGCCGATCACACCGGCGATCACGCCGGAGAGCGGGATGGAGATCAGTGCGATCAGCGCGAGCTGCCACGACACGATGAACATCATGATCCCGATGCCGATCACCATCAGCACGGACTGGATCAGCTGCGAGAACGCCTGTTGCAGGGCCGTCTGGATGTTGTCGACGTCGTTGGTCACGCGCGACATCAGGTCGCCGCGCTGCCGGGTGTCGAAGTAGCTGAGCGGCAGGCGGTTGAGCTTCGTCTCCACATCCTTGCGCAGCCCGTAGACCACGCGCATGACCAAAGCATTCAGCAGGTAGCCCTGCCACCACTGCAGCAGTGACGCGACCAGGTACATCGTGAGCACGATGAGCAGGAGGCGCCCGAGCTCCGTGAAGTCGATGCCCTGCTTCGTGACGTAGATGCCGTTGAAGATGACGTTGGTGGCGTCACCGAGGATCTTGGGCGCGATCACGACGAGCACGACCGACACGACGGTGAGCAGCGTGACCCAGGCCATCCCGAGCCACTCGGGCTTGAGGAGTCCCATGAGCCGCTTGAACGACGGCCAGAAGTTCTCGGCCTTCTTCGCCGGTGCTCCGCCGAACATGTCGCCGTCGGCTTCGGTGGGCGTGAAGTCGTATTCCTCTTCGAGCTCGTCGAGGACGATGTCCTTCGCGGTCGGGTTCTGCCCCTCCTCGGGGCGTCCGCCGCGCTTCTTGCGTTCTGTGGTCCGTGCCATCTCAGGCCACCTCCAGGCTCAGCTGCGACTCGACGATCTGGCGGTACGTCTCGTTGGTCTCCAGCAGTTCGTCGTGGGTGCCGTGTCCGACGACCCGTCCGTCGTCCATGACGATGATCGTGTCGGCTTCGCGGATCGTGGAGACGCGCTGTGCGACGACGATCATCGCCGCGTCTCCGATGGATTCGGCGAGCGCGCGCCGCAGGCGGGCGTCGGTCGCGACGTCGAGCGCCGAGAACGAGTCGTCGAAGAGGTACACCTTCGGCTGGGCGACGAGCGCGCGGGCGATGCACAGTCGCTGGCGCTGTCCGCCGGAGACGTTCGTGCCGCCCTGGGAGATGCGCTCGTCGAGGCCGTGCTCCTTCGCTCGGACGAAGTCCTCGGCCTGGGCCACGCGCAGCGCCTCCCAGAGCTCCTCGTCGGTCGCATCCGGACGCCCGAAGCGCAGGTTGGAGGCGATCGTCCCGGAGAAGAGGTACGGCCGCTGCGGCACCAAGCCGAGCACCCCGGCGATCTGCTTGCGGGTGAGCGCGTCGACGGCCACGCCGCCGATGCGCACGTGCCCGCTCTGCGGGGTGAACAGGTTGGCGATCACCGAGACCAGCGTGGTCTTGCCGGAACCGGTGGAGCCGACGATCGCGGTCACCTTGCCGGGCTCGGCCGTGAAGGTCACGTCGCTGAGCACCGGCTTCTCGGCGCCGGGGTAGCCGAAGGTGACATCCTGCACCTCGACCCGGCCGCTCGTCGGGACCTCGTCGGCGTCGGCCTGAGCCTGAGCGGTGCTGGGCGTCGCGCCGAGCACCTCCTCGATGCGCTCCGCGCAGACCATCGCGCGCGGGATCATCATGGCCATGAACACGCCCATCATGACCGCGACCAGGATCTGCAGGAGGTACTGCAGGAAGGCGGTCAGCGCACCGATCTGGATGTCGCCGGCGTCGACCCGGTGACCACCGAACCAGAGCACGGCGACGGTCGCCGCGTTGAGGATGAGCATGATGATCGGGAACATCAGCACGAAGACGTTTCCGACCTTGACCGAGATGCGCGTGAGCGCAGCGTTGGCGTCGTCGTACCGCTTCGTCTCGAAGCGCTCGCGGACGAACGCGCGGATGACGCGGATGCCGACGATCTGCTCGCGGATGACGCCGTTCACGCCGTCGATGCGCTCCTGCATGATGCGGAACATCGGCAGCAGGAGCGACACGAGGACGCCGACGACGATGAACAGCACGGCGACCGAGACCCAGATCAGCCAGGAGAGCCCGGCGTCGACCTGCACCGCGAAGATGATTCCCGCGATGCACATGATCGGGGTGGACACCATGAAGTTGAACGTCATCAGCAGGAGCATCTGCACCTGCTGGACGTCGTTCGTGTTGCGCGTGATGAGCGTCGGCATCCCCCAACGGGCGAGGTCGAGCGACGGCAGCGCATCCACCTTGCGGTAGAAGGAGCGCCGGATGTCCTTGCCCGCGGACATGGAGGCGCGCGCCCCGAAGTACGTTGCCGTCACGGCGGCGATCACCTGGATGAAGCAGACGACGAGCATCATGCCGCCGGTGCGCCAGATGAAGTCGGTGTCGCCGGTGACAACGCCCTTGTCGATGATCTGGGCGTTGAGGGTCGGAAGGTAGAGGGCGGCCATGGTCGCGATCAGCTGAAGGACCACGACCGCGGTCACCGCGCGCCAGTAGGGGCGCACGAAGCGGAGTGAGAGACGAAGCAGAGTCACAGTGATTCCCGGGTGTGCTGTGTGTGGATGTGATGGCGGAGCAACCCCGCCACGAGCGAGGCTAACGGCAATTGCGGACGATGAGCGGCCTCAATTGAGGAAGTCGCTTCGGCGGCCGCAGTGGACGGTCGTTCGCGGGTGGTTTCAGGCGGCCGTGTAGTGGAGGTGCAGGACGCCGTTGTCGTAGGCGTCGTGGTGACGCAGCCGCAGCTTAGCGGGCGCGCTTCCCTCGGGGAACAGGCGTGCGCCCGTCCCACGGACCAGTGGATAGACGAACAGATGGAGCGAGTCGACGAGTCCGTCGGCCAGCAGGGCGCGCACGAGCGAGCCGGACCCGCTGATGTACACCCCGCCGCTGAACTCATCGGCGAAGGCCCGGATGCGCTCGGCGTCGTACGCGCCGAGCGACCGCGAGTTGCGCCAGGTGCGCTCCGCGGTCTGGTCGTCCAGGGTCGAGCTGACGACGCCCTTGGGGCTGTCGTTGAAGAACGGCGCGCCCGGATCGTCATCGGCGGTGCGGGGGGACCACGCGGGTGCGAACATCTCGAACGTTCGCCTGCCGAGCAGGATCGCGTCCGACGTCCGCGTGATGCGGCCGATGTCGTCGCCCATGTCAGGATCGAACCCGAACTCGAACGTCCAGCTCGGATCTTCGAACACGCCGTCCAGCGACACGAACTCGTGCACTGCGATCGCGCCCATCAGATTCCCCTTTCCCCCGGAACAGCATAGGGGGTGACGCCTTTTCGCGGAACGGCCGCGGCGCACCCGATCATCGGTTCGACGGCGAGTGGGGGCGATGCGGCGGGACAGTTCCCGTACTCCCCGCCACATCGCCTGAAGGGGTCCGGCCCGTTCGCCCGAACCCTTCACCCATGAAGACGCGGGCCGCCTCCTGATCGTGACGCGGCTCATCGAAGTGGTTTCGAGCGAACATCCTCCACATATGGAGCCTTGGCCCCCGACCGGGGGTTGTGCATACTCGGAGGACTGACCGCTACCGATCCAAAGGGGGATCCATGCGTAAAAGAATCCTGGCCGCCGCCATCGCGTTGGCCGCATTCGCCGGACTGGCCGTCGGCACACCCGCCGTCGCCAGCACGGGAGGAGTCGCCGACGGGAACAAGCATCCTGACGTCGGCCTGATCCTGTTCTACGACGCCGACGGGCGCTTCCGGTGCTCGGCGACACTGGTGTCGCCGACGGTGGTCGTGACCGCCGCGCACTGCACCTCGGGAACACTGGGCAAGACGCTCGTCACGTTCGACTCCGTGATCGCGGAGCAGCCGCCCGCTCCGTTCCCGGTCGCCGCCGACCCGACCGTCGGATTCACCGCGGCAGAGATCACCGCAGCCGGCTACTACTCCGGAACGGCGTACACGCATCCGGACTACTCGGACTTCACGGACACCGCGAACTGGAACGACGTCGGCGTCATCGTGCTCGACCAGCCCGTGGCCTCGTTCGGATCCGGCTACCCGCAGATCGCGCCCGTGGGCACGCTCGACGCGATCAAGACGAGCAACCTGTCGAAGACGCTGTTCACCGCGGTCGGCTACGGAACAGAGGTGCGCAAGCCGGAGTCCGGCCCGCAGAAGCCGCAGCCGATGAGCTACCCCCTCATCCGTCGCTATGTGGACATGCCGGGCCAGAAGCTGACCCCGCAGATCCTGCAGACCAACGGCAATCCGAACGACACCCGCGGAACCGGCGGGACCTGCTTCGGCGACTCGGGCGGCCCCGTGTTCCTCGGCGACCAGCTGGTCGCGGTGACGAGCTACGGCTACACCGATAACTGCCGATACCTCGGCGGCTACCAGCGCCTGGACATCCCGGTGGTCGACTCCTGGCTGGCCACATTCGGGATCTGATCGCCCGACCCGTGAATAAACCGCGGTCTTCCATTGTTATTGAGAATAGATTTCAACAAGGGAGGTCCGTCATGAAGGTACGCAACTCGGTGAGTTCGCTCAAGGCGATGCCCGGCGCTCAGGTGGTGCGTCGCCGGGGCCGCACGTTCATCATCAATAAGAAGAACCCGCGCATGAAGGCCCGCCAGGGCTGAGCGGCGCGGAAGGAGGGCGCAGGGTCACGGACCCTGCGCCCTTCGTCGTTCAACCTGCCTGCTACCGGAAACGCGTGGGAAAGGCATGGAACCCGGCCCCGGAATCCGTGAAACCACGAAGCCAGCCGTGGAGTTGGGCGTCCACCGGTTCCGTCGTCGAGCCGAGTGATGCCGGCGATGACGCCGTGAAGGTGACCGGAACGCTGTCCGAGTCGACCATCCAGCACCCGGCGCTCCGGAAGCTCGATCGACCCGGCGGGTCGCACTCCGGCTCCCATTCACTGACCGTGAAGGTGGGCGCTCGCTCGATGTTCCACCGGCTCGTCGTCCACCATTTCTCCGTGGTGTCCATCTCGAACGGGCACTCCGCTCCTCTGGCCGCATCTCCGAGCGCGGCGCACGCGTCGAGGTGGGCTTTCGCCGCCCCGACAGCGCGCTCCTTCCCTTGTGCCGTCAGCTCGACCGCGGGCACCAGGCCGGAGTGCGAGCCGAACCCGGTGAGGGTGGCCGGGGCGCTCGTCACCGTGATGTCGCCTGTCGAAACGCCCTCCAGACGGTACGTGCCAGGGAAGGCGTGAAGAGTCAGCTCGCGTTCATCCGGGATCCGCTGCCCGCTGATCGTCCGAGCCAAGCCATCGGGCCCCGGCCGGATTTCGATGTAGCCCAGCGAAGCGGGAAGAAGGTTCCACCGCCCCGCGGTTCTCTTCACCGTCAGCCGCGTCAGCGCTCGGCCGCTCTTCTGAAGGGTCCGAACCCGGACCTGCGCCTCGTCTCCGTCGACGTTCGTCGTCATGATCCTGTAGCCGGTGATTCGGTCGGTCGCCGCTCGGTAGGCCGCGTTCGTGAGAAGGACCTCGCTCACCGCCAGCCGGGTTCCATCCAGCTCGAGTGCCCCCTCGATGTCCCCGGCCACGATCCGGTCCAGGTAGGCCCGGACGGCCGCCTCCGGCCGCTCGGCGATCGGCGTGCAGCCGACGCTGCCTGCCACAAGAGCGCCAGCCACGGTCAGCGCGACAGTCAAGCGGACGCCGCGGCGACGCTCCCGAGGAGTGCCGCTCGCGATCATGCGCCGGGAAGGTTCAGCCCAGCCGACCAACTCTCGGCGATGATCTCCTGAGCGACCTGCTTGGCGTCGGCGAGCGTCTCCTCCAGGTAATCCACGGCCCGCTCGGTGGCCTCGTGGTCCTCCTCGTGATCCAGCGAGAACTCGACCAAGCGGTGCGCCTCGGCCGAGAGATCCCCGATCCACATTCCGGCCGCATCCTTCGGCTGAGGCCGTGGAACGGCATCGGCCGGTGCGGCCTCCGGGTCGTACGACGTCAGCTCATCCAGGGCGTCAGCGAGGTGTTCGCGCGTGGTGTCGGACACCGCCTCCGACCCTTCCAGCAGCCGCTGCAACTGCGTCAGCGCCCCACGAGCCGCCTCGACCTCCTTCTGCTTCGTCGCCAGCTTCTTCTGCGCCGCCCTGTCGTCTTCGTACAACGCGACGGCGTTCTTCTTGGCCGCCACGAACGCGTTCTCCACAGACCGCTGCGAATTCATCGCGACGGCACCGGACGCCCCGGCGCCGACGGCGAAGACCACCACGCCGGCCGCGCTCGCAATGATGATGCGAGTAAAGCCGCTACGCGGACGGACTGGAGTCGGTTCCTGGACAGGTGGTGCCTGCTGTTCGCTGCTCGTCATGCTGTTCCTTTTCGATCGTCTCTTTCAGCAAGACGAAACAGACCCGGGATCGTGACGCTGTCTCGCGAATCGTGTGCTGAGACGTGATCCGACGTAGTCAGGAAATCTGCAGCATCCGATCTCGGATCTCCGTCAACTCAGACGGAGTGAGGAACTTCGGCATCGGGGTATCCACTGACCGAGGGGCAAGCTCCAACGTGCACGCGGCGCGCGGCTGGGAACGCATCGTGAGTCGGAGGGCACGACCCACGACCTCGATGGACTCCACGCTTGACGACTCGATACTCCCGAAGGCGAAGGGTTCCCGCAACCCGGTCCACAGTCGGATGTCGTTCGACCGGATCGTCACGGCCAGGTTATGGAGAGTGAAAACAGGCGCGAGTCCGCACGATTCAAGGTCGCGACGCGTACGAGATGACAACTGGATCGCTATGGCTTCGGAACCCTCGGCAGCCCGGATACGATCCAGCTGGCGCCGTACAGAGGCGCGATAGAGCAGCATAAGACTGGAGACAGCGAACAGCGCCGCAACTCCCCCGATCACGAAAGCCTGGAGCTGTGACGCCTGCCCCGTAGTCACTGCTCCTGCGACCATTCCGACGAGGATGAGCGAGCCAACGACGAATCCGGCCGCTCCAAATAGCGCGTCTCTTCTGTTGGCGTTTTGCATCATCGTTTCTTTCCATACGTGTCGTCTTGCGGACCGGCCAACATGCCACCAACGCAGGACTGTGACCGCGGGTCGGCTGTGCAGTAAATCAGGGTGGCCGTGAACGTCAAACCCAAGGAGATTGCCCCGAGCGGCAATCCAAGTGGCGCTCCTACTCCAGTCACATCTAGTGCCCAGCCCACCACGCCCAGAACCTGGCCCGCACCGGCCAAGGCGCCCGCGATAGCCTGCATCGCTGGGCTCCTCATAAACTCGCGGATGGCTTCTTGGATACCAGCTATGCCGTCCCGCACGGCCTGGTCGTCACCGGCGAGAGCACATTGCACGATCTGATCTGGGCTGACGAAATAACACCTCGCGTCGCCCGCCGACTTGACGCCTTGTCTGACGTTGATGGGAGAAGCGGCGGAAGCGTTGAAGTCAGGGTGGAGGGCGGAGGGTCTGTTCTTCGTATTCGGGCCTTTGGCTTTCGGGGTCTTCGGGTCCTTCTTCGCGGGGGTGTAGGGCGGCGGCTCGGGCGGCATCTTCACGTCCTGGTATGCCTTGTGCGGCGGTGCGCCGCACCCGAGAGGGAGCGCATCGCTGGCACCGGTACGTGGCGCGCACTTGTGACCGTCCGGGTCCAGGAACGTGGCGGGGTTGCTCGACACGTAACGGTAACGGCCAAGGGAGGCCGGCTCCGTCAGCAGACCACGCCAACTGTCCGGGGCCGTCCAACTACCGGTCGCCGGGTCATAGCTGCGAGCGAACGTGTGCACCTGACCCTGCGTCACATCCTGCGGATGACCGGTATACGACTCTGGGGCCGACCAACCACCCGACTCGAAACGCTGAGCTCCCCAATCATCGTACGAAGACAACTCGGTCACCGAACCCGCCCGAGCAGCCGCGACCGTCGAACCCAGCCCATCCAGCAGATCCCAACTCGCCTCACCCGTGGAGGTCACATGCTCAGCCAACGCACCCGCAGCATCCCGGACCAGCGTCGTAGTCCCCTGACCGGACACGTTCGCTTGCACCAGCCCGGCACCGTCGTAACTGTTGCGGGTGGTCGACGTGCCATACCTCGACTGATCCGTCACCGACGCCTGACGCCCCAGACCGTCATAGGCATACGTCGTCGACCGGCCCTCACGCTGTACCGCATCGACTTGACCAGCCGCGTTGTAGGCGAACGAAGTTCCCGTCCCCGCTACCGCCTGCGACACCCGGTTCCCGGCGCCGTCGTACGAATACGAGGCGACGCCAGCGGAGACTCCACGACCGGAACCCGTGGTCACGGATTGCGTCAGCTGGTTGGCGTCGTTGAACGTCGCCGTCTGAACGAAGTCTCCGTCCTTCGCGCCTGACCGCGACCACGACGTCCGGTTACCCGCGGCGTCATAGCCGTACATGTTCTTCTCGGCCGACGACGTCTGAGACGTCGCCAGCCGGTCGAGCCGGTCGTATCCGTAAGTCACGGAGGTCACGTTCGATATCGGTGCCGCCTTCGCGGCGGGCGTCGAGTCGGGAGACCGCCCCGACGTACCCGACGGGTGGGTGGAGCCTGGCTTTGCAGCGAAGTCCGGCGTCGGCTGAGCGATGGTGCGGCTCGCCTCTGTGAGGTTGCCGTCGGCGTCGTAGTCGTAGTGGTAGGCGAGGGAACCGCCGTCGGGCACCGGTTTGGACGCCGTTGGGAGAGTCCGACCCTCCAGATAGGTGTTCGTGTGGGTGCACAGCGTGCTCTCCCCCGCCGCCGGGGCGCTCCGGGCGGACAAGTAGCCGGCGACCGTGGTGCACTTGGCAGCCGTGGCGTCCCCCGAAGCATAGGCAGCAGGTTTCGGCGACGGCGTGGATGTCGTCCCGGCGACAACCGCCGGCGTGGAGTGCCGCACATCGGTGACGCGGTTCGAACCGTCGTATCCGTACATCGTGGTGACGCCGGTCGAGCGTTGCAGTTCGGTCAGATTGCCCGCCGGATCCCACGCGTAGGCCAGCGACCCCCAGGGCGACGACTGGGACGTCGTCTTGCCCGCCCGATCGTACGTGTACGTCAGCTTCTGGCCGGTCGGCAGCGTCATGGACGCGAGCTGGCCCGCCGGGTCGTAGGCGTTCGCGAGTCGGCCGCCCGACTGGTCGATCTGGGTGGTGACGCGGCCGTCATCGTCATAGACCCAGCCGGAGACGCCCGTGGGATCGGTCATCGTGATCAAACGCTGCTCCGCGTCGTACTCGTAGGTGGCCACAGCGCCGGCCTGGTCCTGCCTGACGAGGTCACCTCGCTTGTCGTAGGCAAGTGCGGTGGTCGCCCCCGTACCAGTGGTGGTTTTGGCAATCCGCCCTGCCGGTGTGTACATCCAGCTCGTCGTGTTGCCGACGGGGTTCGTTTCGGAGGTCGTCCGTCCCGATGCGTCGGACGTGTACCGAGTGGTGTGCCCGTTCGGGTCGGTGATCGTCGAAAGGTTGCCATCGCGATCGTACGTATACGTCGAGACGACGTTCGTGTCGGGCGAGGGTTTCGCTCCCGACTTATGGCCTTCCGTGACCTTGACCAGCTGGCCGGCCGGGTCATAGCCGTAGAGAGTGCGGTGGCCCTTCGCGTCCGTCACGGAGGTCTGGTTTCCGGCGGCGTCCCATTCATACTGGGTCACCCCTCCGAGAGGATCCGTGGTGCTTACCTGATTGCCATCGCCGTCATAGGCGAACGCCGTCACATTGCCGTTCGGGTCGGTGACGGAGGTGGTGCGACCGTTGGCGTCGTATGCGTATGCGGTCGTGTTTCCCTCGGCATCAGTCGCCGCGATGAGTTGCTCGAGTGCGTCATAGGAGTAGGTCCGGGTCCGTCCCAAAGCATCCGTGACAGAGGTGACGTTGCCGTCGGAGTCGTAGCCGAAGGAGGTGACGTCGCCCAAGGGGCTCGTCTGGGAGACGACCCGGCCCCCCACGTCGTAACGGTAGGCCGTGACGGCTCCGCCACGGTCTGTGACCGAAGTGAGGTTGCCGTCGGAGTCGTAGGCCAGGTCCGTGTGCTTTCCACGACCATCGGTGATACGGGCGACGCGGTCCATCAGGTCGTAGGCGTACGAGGTGGTGACGCCGTCCGCGTCGATCTGCTTGATGAGACGGCCGACGCTGTCGTAGCTGTAGCGCGTCTTGCTCCCGGTGGGGCTCGTCTCCGCTGTCAGGTTGCCGTGGGTGTCATACGCGTAAGACGTCTTTCCGCCCTCTGGAGAGACGACGGATGTCAGGTTTCCGACGCTGTCATAGGAATAGCTCCACGTCCCGCCATTCGGGTCGACGGTCTTCACCGTTCGATCTCGCGCGTCGCTGGTGAAGGACGCCGTGCCGCCAAGAGGGTCCGACCGCTTCGACAGTGAATCCTCAGCCGTGTAGCCATACGTGGTCACGGCCCCTGACGGACTCGTCGAGTCGGTCAGGTGGAACATCGCGTCCCACGAGTACTTCGTAACGGCTCCGGTGGGATCGGTCAGCGAAGCGAGGTGGTCGTTCGGTTCCCACCCATAACGGAACACACTTCCCACCGCGTTGGTCGCCGTGACGACGCGGTCGCCCGAATCCCAGCTGTAGCGGGTGGAGTGGCCGCCGGGGTCGACCTGCGAGAGCATCCGTCCGGCCGCGTCGTACGAGTACCGGGTGACGCCGCCGGCGGGATCGGTTTGCGTGGCCAACCGCCCCGCCGTGTCGTAGGAATAGGTCGTGGTTGCTCCGGACGGCTGCTCGGACGAGACCAGGTTGCCGGCTGCGTCGTAGGCGTAACGCACGATTGTCGCGTCCGGCTGATGCACCGCGACTATGTGCCCGGCGTCGTCGTAGTCGTATGTCCACGTGCGTGGAGACCCGTCCGGTCCCCCGGCGTCGGTCTTGGTGGCCACTCGGCCCGTGGGGCTGTAGGTGTATTTCGTCACGACACCGTCCGGCGCGGTCTCCGAGGTCAGGTTCCCCGACTGATCGTAGGTATAGGCCGTCCGCGCGCCGTTCTCGTCCGTTGATGACGTGACGTTGTTGTCCGCGTCGAAGCGGAACGATGCGGTGGTGCCGTCGGGATGCTGGACCTTCGTGATCCGCGACTGAGCGTCGTGGAAATACACCGAGACGCGTCCGAGGTTGTCCGTGTAGGTGGTCTGACCCTGGGTGGAGTAGTCGAGCGTTCGGACGTTGCCCTGCGCGTCCCACTGCTTGACCACGCGGCCCTGGCTGTCGTACTGATTTTTGAGGTACAGCGCGCCGGTGGCATCGGTCCCCGCCAGCAGCTGGTGCGCATCGTCGTAGGTGAACGCGTGCGTCCGCCCGTCGGGAAGGGCGATCGTCGCGAGGTTCCCGGAGCCGTCGTACGTGAGCCTCCACCGATCACCGCCCGGGCGCGTGAAACCCGTGACCCGACCCAGAGCGTCCGAGTCGACCGAGATTACCTGGCCTGCCGAGTCCGTGATGGAGGCGAGCGGATAGAACTGGGATGTCTTCCGGTCAGCTGGTGGTCCATATGCCAGCGTCGTCACGTGTCCTTGCTCGTCCGTGTATGAGACGAGGTTGCCGATGCCGTCGATGTTGGAGGCGTCGAAGACCCAGGATTCGCCCGAGACGTCGGTCAATCGGAGTTTCCCGCCCGGCGCCTCGGACAGCGTCTGGTGCAGCCCGGCGTCGACCGTCGTATACCCGCCATGGCCGTCGGCGGTAAACACGAAGGACGCTCCATCGCCGCGGACAACCATCACCGAGCCGTCGATGAAGCGTTGGGCGCGCGCACCCCATTCGAATGACCAGCCGGCACCCACGCGTGTCAGGCGTCCGTCCTGCGAGTTGTACGTGAGGGTGAGGTCGGTCACCGATCCTCCGGGGCCGGGGAGCGAGAACAATTTCTCGTCCTCGATGAGGTTCCCCGTGGAGAAGGAGAACGGTTCGCCACCGTAGGTCTGGTGGTTCTGGTGCCCTAACTGGCGCCACCGCGCGATCTCCGCCGCGGACGGCGGGGATGGCCAGCCGCCGGTCACCGGATCCGTGCAGTCGAAGCCCTGCGATTCCAGGTAGACGCCGAGTCCGGTCAGGACACCATTGGCAATGTCCGTCATCCCTTCATTGATGACGGGACGGTCGTAGTTGTGGTCGAGGAACAGCGGCTCCACGTGAGTGAACGCGTTCGGAAGTCCCGCGAACTCGTCGCCCGGGAAGTTCCCATTGTTGCCGAGGCTCTTGGCGGGCCGGTTGGTATAGGTGGGCAGCACACCGACAAGCGCGTTGGAGAGCGCGCCGTCGGGCGCCCCGCCGCGGGAGTACACCTGGGATCCGCCATCGCCGGGCGATCCCCATGCTGTTCCCTGATTGGTGTTGAACCCGATCCCCAGTGTCGCGACGGGATCGGCGGCAGCCGCCATCCCCGCCCGGATCTCGCGTGGGACGAATGGCTGGTTCGGGTCTTGCCGTGTGATCGTGACGGTCGCCCGGCAGTCCTGCTCCAAGAGTGCCGCGACCTGCTGCGCAAGTCGGATGTTGTATCCGAGCTCGGTGACCGGCGGCGCGGGGGTCGACGCACGTCCCTCGTCGTTGTCCGGATCGAGCACCACCACGGGACCGGCCGGGACCGGGAACGGGACGCCGATCACGACAAACTGCGAGAGGTGCGTGGACACACCCTTCACGACACCAGCCTTCGCGTCGTAGTAGGACGGCAGCGCTGTCCAAGGCTCGCCCGCACCCTCTCGGGTGTAGATCTGCAGGGTCGAAGGGTCGAGGCCTTTTGCCTTGACGGCCGTGAGGTCCGGTTTCATTTCGAGAGCGATGCCGGGGATGACGTCTGAGACGACCGGGCCGTTGTCGCCCCCTCCCCGCCTGTTCTCCGTCGAAGCCGGAAACTGTGTGACCTGCTCGCCGTCGTCGTTCGCGGCGGTGATCTCGACCGGGTCCGACACCGGGGCACCTGCGCCGGGCGCCTCGGCCTTGGCAGCGCGCAAAGCGTTGGCCGGCGCCGCGCCGACCTTGACCGTGAGCCGCGATGCGACATCGTTGCCCGAAAAGGTGGCCGACACGCCCAGGGATTTGGCCCGAACCGTTGATTCGGTTCCGGCGCGGATTGTGCCCTCGGTCTGCGGTGCAGGCGTCTCGGTTTCTTCTCTGACCCGGACCTCCTGTTCGGCAGCCGCAGCACGGACCTCGGCGAGCGTGGCTGCCGCGACGCGACGCGCCCTCTCTGCCGGCGACGCCTCAGCGGTCGTGACGGTTCCGGACAGTGTCAAGGCTGCGACCGCTGCGCCACCGATCAGCGCGCGCGCAGCCCAGCGGACGTGCGGCCTCGAGAAACGCATCACGCGATCCCGGTGGGACGGACGGCGGCGGCGAACAGCGCGCGCTTCCGGGCAAGCAGGGCGCCCGTCACGATCAACCCGGCGGCGAACGCGATGATCAACCAGACCGCGATCGCCTGACCCGTCGACGCCAGATCGCCGCGCGGCTTCACGCAGGCCGCCAGTTGCATGGCATCGGAGACGCCGTCGGCATCGTAGTCCTCGTGCCCCGTCGCACATTCCGTGGTTCCGCAGATCACCACACTCGCCCAGCGCGGCACCCCATTGCGGTTAGCGTCGGCGTTGTCCGTGTAACACTTCGCCGAACCGCAGGTCAGTGTCCGGGCGTAGTCCGGGATCCCATCGCCGGCACTGTCCTGAGCAGGGGACGCGCAGCGCGCCGTCCCGCAGGCCATCACCTCGGTCCAGTCCGGGACGCCATCCTTGTCGGCGTCTTCGCGCCCGGTGGCGCCCGTCGCGGTACCGGCGACCACGCGCTCGACGGTGTCCGGCACCGTGTCGCCATCGGCGTCACAGGAAGCGGCATCTCGGTGAGCTGGACATGGCTCGTGAGCCGGAGAGGCAGAAGCGGACGCAGCAGAAGCCCACAATCCGACGAGCACCGCCAGCATCGCGAGGGCGCAGAGAATCGCTCGTCGGAAGGTTGGATCGCTCGCGGTGGACCGAGCCGGCATCGGGTACCCCTGTCAGATGGATGGCATTCGACGTGCCGTGGTGGACGCCGCGGCGTCAGGAGGGCACATCAATGGAGACGAGACGAGGACGGGATCGTGATGCCGTCGCGCGAACTTCGTCGTGTCAAGCCCTGCCCGGCCCTCGCGGGGACGCGTAGACACGGAGCAGATCGACGGGAGGCCTTCGTGAACCGGTCCATGACTCTCAGCGGTGGGCGCCGCGTGGGCGCACCGCGCCTCACACCGGAGGTGGTGCCGGGCGTCCACCGCCTCGAGCACGCCTTCACCAACTGCTATCTGCTGGTGGAGGGCGACTCCTGGACGCTCGTGGATGCGGCGTTCCCGAACACGTGGGGCGCATTGATCCGGGCGGCTCACGAACTGGACCTGCGCATGCACGATCTGCAGGGAATCGTGCTCACCCACGGGCACTTCGACCACGTCGGCTTCGCGGAGAGGGCCGTCGAGGAGCTGGGTGTGCCGGTATACGTCCACGCCGGCGACCGGGAGCTGGCCGCGCATCCCTACCGCTACCGGCGCGAGCACACGCCGTTCGTCTATCCCCTGCTCTACCCGCGGTCGCTCCCGCCGGTGGTGGGGATGCTGCGAGCGGGCGCCCTGAACGTGAAAGGGGTCGAGGAGGTGTCGGAGCTCCCGAGTTCCGGGACGCTCGACCTGCCGGGCCGCCCGGAGGTGGTGTTCACGCCGGGCCACACGTTCGGGCACTGCGGACTGTTGCTCCGCGACCGCGAGACGCTGCTCACGGGTGACGCCCTCGTGACGCTCGACCCCTACAAGGGCGTGCCGGGCGCTCAGATCGTCGCGGGCGCGGCCACGGCGGATTCGGAGCAGGCGCTCGCGTCGCTCGATGTCATCTCGGGGACGGGTGCCCGCGTGCTGCTCCCCGGGCACGGCGAGCCGTGGCGGGACGGCGCGGAGGCCGCTGTCGCCTCGGCGCGAGCGATCGGCCGCAGCTGAGCGGGCGGCTCAGGCGGCGGGGCTGACCACCTCGAGCAGCCCGCCGTCTTTCACGGCCGAGAGCGAGAGGACCTTGTAGCCCGCGTCGTCGAAGAACACCGTGAGCCGGTCCGCCTCCGTGTGCATGACGACGCCGGGCCCCCAGGTCTCGTGGCGCACACGCGCCGACAGCGGGAACGGCTCCTCCCGGGTCGCGTCGTGCTCCTCCGCCCACCGCTGCGCACTGCCGGAGGAGCAGGTGTCGCAGTTGCCGCAGGGCTCGGGGAGCTCCTCGCCGAAGTAGCCGAGAAGGAACTGCCGACGGCACATTCCCGTTTCGGCATACTCCTGCATGAGCTGAGCGCGGGAGTGCTCGATCCTCTGCCGCGACTCCGCCTCGGCGACCGCCTTCGAGGCGGCCTCACCCGGCTTGACGTCCGCGGCGCGTAAGTCGTCGTCGGTGCCGGAGAGCACATCAGCATCCCGCAGCAGGCCGAGAAGGCGCCCGAGCGAGCGCACGCTGATGTCCACGCGCTCCGACAGGTCCGCCCGGGTGATCCCCGGCTCACGGGCGATCGCGCCGAACACGCGAGCCAGCTCGTCGGCGTCCGGTCCCCCGCCGGAGAAGAACTTGGTGAGGGCGAAATCCTCCGGGCGGTAGTGGAGGGTGACCCGAGCCGGCTCGCCGTCGCGGCCCGCGCGTCCCGCCTCCTGGTAGTAGCTGTCGAGGGAGTCGGTCACGGACGCGTGGACCACCGAGCGCACGTCGTGCTTGTCGATGCCCATCCCGAAGGCGCTGGTGGCCGTCACCACGCGGGCGCGGCCGTCCATGAAACGCTCATAGGCGTCATCGCGCTCGGCCCGGCGCAGCCCGGCGTGATAAGCCGCCGCGGGGATGCCGGCCTGCTCGAGCTCTCCGGCGTACAGCTCGGCGTCCTTGCGGGTGGCGACATAGACGAGCCCCGACCCCTCCAGCTCACGGACCTGCTCCACGACGGCGGCGCGCTTCGCCGCATCCTCTTCGTGGCGGACGACCTCCAGCCGGAGATTGGGACGGTCGAACCCGGTGGCGAACAAGCGCGGCGTGCGGAGCCCGAGCCGCTCGGAGATCTCGGCGCGCACGGGAGGCGCTCCCGTCGCGGTCATCGCGACGACCGGTGGATGGCCCAGCTCGTCGATGACGTCGCCGAGCAGCAGGTAGTCGGGGCGGAAGTCGTGGCCCCACGAGGAGACGCAGTGCGCCTCGTCGACCGCGAACAGGGAGACGTCGACAGCCCGCAGCCGCTCGCGCACCTCCGGGTTGGCGAGCTGCTCGGGCGCGAGGAAGGCGAAGCCGATCTCCCCCGACTCCAGCGCCTCCCAGTCGCGCTCGCGCTCGCGCTGTCCGGCGGAGGAGTTGATGGCGACCGCACGGGGCACGCCCCTCGCCTCGCTGAGCGCGCGCACCTGATCCTCCTGGAGGGAGATCAGCGGCGACACGACGATCGTCACGCCGTCGAGGATGGTACCGGTCACCTGGTAGAGGGACGATTTGCCGTACCCGGTCGGCATCACGGCCAGCACATCGCCCCCGCCGAGGAGCACCTCCATGGCCTCGGTCAACCGCGGGCGCAGCGTCTCCCAGCCGAAGGACTCGCGGGCGACTTCCTGGATGCGCGACACATCAGAACCGTATCCGGTCGCGCTCATGCGTCGTAGGCGCGCTGCTGGTCCTGTTCGTCGGCGACGCGGACACCGTGACGGTAGGCGAGCTCGCCGCCGAGGAACCCGGAGACTCCGACGACGAGGATGCCGATCAGCGCCAGCACGAAGCCCGCGACACTGGGATGGTCGGGGTCGCCCGCGCGGACGATCGCGCTGATGATGAAGAGCACGAGCGCCGTCGAGTTGAAGATCAGGTGCCAGACGGCTGTGCGCTTCACCTTCGTGCCCGACGGGAGCTGCGAGAAGTCCAGGAGCCCGAAGATGGCGGCGACCACCCCGCCGATGATGCCGATCACGACGAGCCATAGAGCGCCGGTGGCCAGTGCTCCCGGGGCCGCGCCGAGCAGGGCCGCGATGTCGAACACGACGGCGGCCGTCCAGGCGCCGATCGGGATGGTGACGACGGTCGCATGGAACGGGTGGCCGTAGGGGCCCGCGATGACGGAACGGGGCCGCTTGGCGCGCCGGAAGCCGCTGTCGTTGTCGGTGGCGGTCATGGGTGCTCCTTCTTCTCTCCCCTCGATGGTCGGACCGGCGGCCGCCGCGCGGCAGACCCTTCACGAGCGGCCACCGCGCGAGTATGGCCCTGTCAAGGCCTCACGGCTTCCGGCCGCAGCGCCTACCGTCGGCGGCATGAGCGCATCCCCTGTCGTCGTCATCACCGGAGCATCCAGCGGGCTGGGCCGGGGCACCGCCCTGGAGTTCGCCAAGCGTCACGCGAAGCTGGTGCTCGTCGCCCGCGGCGCAGCCGCCCTTCAGGATGTCGTCGCCCAGTGCACGGCGAAGGGAGCACGCGATGTCGTGGCGGTCGCCGGTGACATGGCCGACCGGGCGACGGCAGACCGCGCGGTCGACACCGCCATCGCAAGACACGGCCGATTGGATGTGTGGATCAACGCCGCCGCGGTCAGCAGCTACGGCGTGTTCTGGGAGCAGCCTCCGGCCGAGTTCGAGCGCATCCTCGACGTCGACATCCACGGCTACGCGAACGGCAGCAGGAGCGCCCTGCGCGTCATGCTGCGCCAGCGCTCCGGCACGATCGTGAACGTCGCATCCATCCTCGGAGAGGTGCCGCAGCCGTATTCCGCGGCCTACTCGATGTCGAAGGCCGCGGTGATCGCGCTCGGACGCAGCCTGCGTTCCGAGCTGTCGCTGGCGAAGTCGCCCGTACACGTGGTGACGGTGCTGCCGCCCACGCTGGACACCCCGATCTTCCAGCACGCGGGCAACCGCACCGGTCGCGCTCTGCAGGCCCTGCCACCCGTCTACCCGCCCACGGATGCGGTGAAGCAGATCCTCGCAGCCTGGAAGCGCCCGGGCACCCCGGAACGGACGGTCAGCGGGGCGGGCAGGGCCATGGTGCGCCAGCACCGCCGGCATCCTCAGGCGGTGGAGGCGGCGATCGCCCGGCAGACCGAGCTGGGACAGTTCCGGAAGGCACCGGCCGCTCAGACATCCGGCAACCTCGACAGCCCGTCCGGCTCTCCGCTCGGTGTGACCGGCGGTTGGGGCGGTCGGCGCAAGCAGACCGGCCGTGTGCTGCTGCTCGCAGCTCTCACGGCCGGCACCGCCTACGTCATCCGGTCGAGGCGCGACCAGCGCGGCTGATCGAAAACCCGCCTGACGGCTACTGGACCGACCAGCCGCCGTCGCTCGGAAGCACCGCGCCGTTGATGTTGACGCCGTCGTCGCTGAGCAGGAAGGTGATCGACGCGGCCAGCTGCTCGGCGGTCGCGATGGTCGGGATCTGCTGCTGGAACGGGGTCAGTCGCGCGGTCCCGGCCTCCGACGGGTGCGCGGGCATCGGGATGCCGGTGGCCACTCCGCCCGGCGCGACGGCGTTGACCCGGATGCCCTGCGGACCGTACATGAACGCCGTGCTGCGGGTGAGACCGATGACGCCGTGCTTGGAGACCGTGTACGCGGTGCCGGAGGCATTCCCGCGCAGGCCGGCCTCCGACGCCACGTTCACGATCGAGCCGGCGCCCGCCCGCAGCATCGCGGGGAGCACCGCGCGCGTGAGCTTGAACCCGCCGGTCAGATTGATGCCGATGGTGCGGTCCCACACCGCGTCGGAGGTCTCATGCGCCGGCGAGAAGTCGTCGTTGACGCCCGCGACGTTCGCCAGGGCGTCGATGCGGTCGCCGGCGGCGGCCACGATGCCGTCGATGTCGTCCTGTTTGGTGATGTCGCCCACGACGGAGGTGACCGAACCGGCCGGAAGGCTCGACGCGAGCTCGTCCAGGCGCTCCGCGGAGATGTCCACGGCGATCACGCGGCCGCCCTCGCGGGCGATGCGGGACGCGGTCGCCCGGCCGATCCCGGACGCGGCGCCGGTGACGATCACCGTGCGACCGTCGAAACGGCCAGGGGTGACCTTCTCGACCCAGCCGGTCTCCACATCCTCGGGCATGACGCCGTCGTTGGCCTGAAGGACCAGGTCGTCGACGACGGACTGCGGCAGCTGCCCCTGGCTGAGCGCCACCAGCTGCTGGAGCGGGAGGCCGCGCACCGGCGCGAGCATCTCCTCACCGACTCCCGCCTGGGCGAGCAGCCCCTGGATGAGCGGAGCGCCCTTCGGGTGATCCAGCCATTCGCCGATGGTGCTGTGCGCCGTCAGCGGCTTCGATTCGGTCATCGTCGTCCCTTCCTCGTCGGGTTGTCAGCCGATTATGACACCAAGTGCCAGAAAGAATGCTGCCAATCGACGACAGGATGCCGGCACGCCAGGGCTTGCCACGACGACGTCGGGGCGTAACGGTGGGAGCAGACGATCCATCCGTCGAGGGAGGGCCACCATGAAGACAGTTCTCGCCGTGCTGGAGCGCGACGACGATGCCTTCGAGATCGAGTTCGAGCGGACCAGCGAACCGCCCTTCGAGTTGCGCCTGCCGTCGCACATCGGCGGAGCGGCGGTGATGGATGTCTTCGACCTGTGCGATTCGACGCTGTGGCCCGAACTGATCCGGTACCGCTTCTCGGAGTGCGTGCCGGTCGTCATCGGCTCCGACGACGACTTCTGAGGCTCCGAGCGCCGGTCGTTCTGCTGCATTCCCGGTGGCCGGGCCGCTGGCTATGCTGTGCGCCATGAGCACCAAGAGCCGCCAAGGGCCGCACCACGAGGAGACGCTCCAGCTGGGCGAGAAGCGGGGGCTCTGGGGGGCGTTCGCCGGCCTCATCACCGCCGTGCTGATCGCGTATCCGCTGTCGGCCTGCATCGCGTTCGCGACGCATCCCACGACGCAGAAGCTGTTCGGGGGCCGCCTCGAGTCCGCGTCGGCCGGCGGCTACGCCGCCTTCTGGTGGGTGCTCGCGCTCGGCTGCCTGGCCCTGCCGTTCCTGGTGGGCTTCGGGATCGCGCGCCTGTCGGCTCGCGCGGTGGTCACCATCGCGGGCATCGTCGTGCTCTTCATCATCGCCGTGGTCGTGCTGGGGCAGATGTTCGCGTTCTGAGTCGGCTCAGACCATCGCGAGGACGACCTTACGCCCCGGTGGCGCGGACTCGGCGGCCCGGTGCGCCTCCCACACCTCGGAGAACGGGATCACTACCGGCCGCGCAGTGCGCAACCCGCTGTCGGCGACGTCGGCGAGGAGCGACGCGAGGAGGCGGCGGTAGGCGGTGCGTCGGGTCGCGATGAACAGCGGGGCGCTGCAGATACGCTCCGACCGGTCGCGCGCCGCCCGGGCGAATCCGCGGACGGCGTCGGCCCGTTCCTGCCCGGCGCGTCCGGCGAAGCCCGTGCGGACGAGCACGCCCTCGCGCGCGAGCACCTCGCGGACGCGCGGCGAGCCCGTGTGGTCGATCGCCGCATCCACGCCACCGCCCGCTGCCTCGCGGACCCGGGCGGGCCAGTCGGGAGAGCCGTAGTCGACCAGCGGGATACCGAGATCGGCGATCGCGTCGCGGCTGCGGGCGGAGGCGGTGCCGATCACGGTCCGTCCGGCGTGAAGGGCCAGCTGTGCGGCGAGCATCCCGACGGCTCCGGACGCACCCTGCACCAGGATGCTGTCCCCCGCACCGGCGAGCGCGAGGGCGTGACCCGCGGTCACCCCGTCGAGCGGGAGCACCGCGGCCTTCGCCGGGTCAAGGCCCGCGGGAAGCGCGACGAGCAGCGTCGGGGCGACCGTCACGAACGTCGCGTGAGAGCCCATCCGCGGAAGCGCGGCGACCACGCGGGCGCCGACGCGCAGGCCCAAGGCGACCGACACCGCCGACTCCGTCAGGAGCTCGCCGACGAAGTCGTATCCCGTGATGAAGCCGGGAGCCGGTTGCAGCACGTACCCGCCGCGCCGGGCCAGCACATCCGTCGCGCCCAAGGAGGCGTGCGTGACCCGCACGACGACCTCGTTGCCCCGCGGGGGACGCACCGCCTCGCGGGCCTGCACCATGGCCGTCGGATCTCCGAACCGCGACACCCGCGCGACCAGACGGCTGGGGACCGCGTCTCCCTCCCCCGTCATCGGGCGGTCAGCCGGCCCGGCGCTGCAGGAGAGAAGCGCGTTCCGGGTGCGCCTCGAACCAGTCGGCCACGTACCAGCACATCGGCACGATCCGCAGCGTCCCACGCTTCTCGGTCTCGCCCACCGCGTACTCGACGAGCTGCGCGGCATACCCCTTGCCCCGGTGGTGAGGCACGGTGAAGGCCCGCGTCAGCGAAATCGAGTCGCCGAGGATGCGGTAGTCGAGCACGCCGACGAGCTCGCCGTCGACGTGCATCGCGAAGCGGCTCGCATCCGTCTGATCGCTGAACTCCGTGGCCATGTGGCCCATCGTACGTCCGTCGTGCTCCGAGGGAACCCGCGGTAGTGTGAAGGTGTGGGAACCCGACCCGCACCCGAGGGCTCCCGCGCGCACTCCGCGACCACGTCACAGCAGACCCGGCCGCCGACGGCGCCTGCCGTCCGCGTGACGTGACGACCCAGGAGCCGCCCTGTGACGAACGACAGCCCGTCGCCCGCTCTCGCCCCCGCCTTCCAGGCCCTGCTCGAGCAGGTTCCGATCGGTGAGCGTTCGGTCATCGAGGCCGAGACGGTGGCGTACGAACACGCGGGCGTTCCCCTCGAGGGATACCTGGCGCGCGACGCGCAGGCCGACGAGCGACGCCCGGCGGTGCTGGTGCTGCACGACTGGCACGGTGTCGGCGACAACGTGCGGATGCGCGCCCAGATGCTGGCGCGCTCCGGATACGTCGCGTTCGCCGCCGACCTCTACGGCGCCGGCGTACGTCCGGCCGGAGACGCGGCGCCCGCAGAGGCGGGCAAGTATTACAACGACCTGGCGCTGCTCCGCGCCCGGGTCGCGGCCGGTTTCAGCTGGCTGCAGCAGCATCCCGCCGTCGACCCCGCGCGCCTCGCCGTCATCGGCTACTGCTTCGGGGGGACGGCCGCGCTCGAGTTCGCGCGCACGGGCGCCCCGGCGCGCGGCGTCGCTTCGTTCCATGGCGGCCTGATCGCGCACGACCCGTCCGATGCGGCGCAGATCGCCGCATCCCTCCTGGTGCTGACCGGCGGCGACGACCCCGTCGTTCCCGACGAGGCGGTTGTCGCGTTCCAGGAGGAGCTGCGGGGCGCCCCGCACGTCGACTGGCAGGTCAACACGTACTCCGGTGCGCCGCACGCGTTCACCATTCCGGGCACGGACCGATACCGTCCGCTCGCCGACGCTCGCAGCTGGCGGGCGCTGGTCTGCTTCCTGGACGAGGTCTTCCGGTGAGGAGGACGCGCTGATGGAGCATCCACTGCTCTTCGAGGAGGGCGATGCTCTGGTGAAGCGCATCCGAAGCCTCTGCCTGGGCCTGCCCGAAGCCGTCGAGACGCTGAACCACGGCCGCCCCTCGTGGAAAGCCGGCGAGAAGGGCCGAGCGTTCGCCGTGCTCGGGGCATCGATGGACCGCCCCGACACACTCGTATTCAAGCCGGATCCCGCGGAGGCGCCGGCCTGGCGTGAGGACGAGCGCGTGTTCGTCCCGAAGTACTGGGGCCCGAGCGGCTGGCTCGCCATCGACCTCGACCGGAGTGCCCCGGACTGGTCGGAGACCTTCGAGCTGATCGAGACGTCGTACCGCCAGGTCGCCCTCCGCCGTCAATTGGCGGTCTTGGATGCCGTCATGTAAGCTCGTATCCGGTCCGCGTGCGGGTCATGCGCCACTAGCTCAACGGATAGAGCATCTGACTACGGATCAGAAGGTTGGGGGTTCGAATCCCTCGTGGCGCACTGTGTTTCTACACACACCACTGGTTGAGACAGTACAGAAGCCCCGGCTACGGCCGGGGCTTTTCGTTTGCCCGGGCGTCCGTTCGCGGTGAGCTTCTATGATGCAGGTGTCGAGAGGGGAACCCATGGCGAGGCACCGGCACGAGGACGAGGCGAGCGAGCTTGCGGAGGCGCAGGCCGCGGCGGCAACCGAGGCGACCGAGACCGACGACGACTTCGTGGATGCGGACGAGTCGCTCGAAGCGGACGAAGAGCCCTCGTAGCGGCCCGCTCGTAACGTCGGAGAAAGTGGCCGAAATCTCCGACGGACCGCGGTGCGGATGGAGATTCGGGGGCGGTCGGGCCGGATCTCCGACGGTGGGGGCGGGATCTCCGACGGTGACAGGGCCGTGCGTCAGGCGGGAGGCGGCGGGGCCGCCGTGCTCGCGCGCACGACCAGGCGTGTGTGCAGCACCGAGGAGCGCACCGGCTCGGGCCGCGCTTCGATCTCGGCGATGAGCAGTTCGAGGGCGCGGCGGCCGATGGCCTCGAACTCCTGGTGGATGGTCGTCAGCGGCGGCCAGAACGAGTCCGACTCCGCCATGTCGTCGAACCCGACGACGCTGACGTCCTCCGGCACGCGCCGGCCCGCCTCGTGCAGTGCGCGCAGCACGCCGAGCGCCATCTGGTCGTTCGCCGCGAACACGGCCGTGATCTCGGGGCGCGCGGCGATCTCCTGACCGTGCCGGTATCCGGCGGCAGTCGACCAGTCGCCGCGGAAGACCTCCGGGACCGGCGCGCCGGCCTCTTCGAGCGTCCGGCGCCACGACTCCTCCCGTCGTGCGGCCGAATACGAGTCCCCCGGGCCGGAGATGTGCCAGACGGTCCGATGGCCGAGGTCGAGCAGGTGCTGGGTGGCCTGCCGCGCACCCTCCGCCTGGTCGGTGTCGACCTGCGGATAGTCGGAGCGCTCGGTCGAGTCGACGACCACGACGGACAGCCCGGACGGGAGCTCGACGTCGGCTCGATCGACGATGTGCGCCTCGATCACGACGATGATGCCGTCGACCGCCTGCTCGAGCAGCCGGCTGAGCGCGACGCTCACATCCTGCTGTGTCGGGCGTTCGACCGGGACGACCGTGATCGAGTAGCCGGCGGTCGCCGCGGACACGGCGATGGCGTCCAGGGTCCGCATGTTGCCGTAGGACGACAGGGTGAACATGACGACGCCGATGTTGCGGAAGCGGCCGGACCGCAGCGCCCGCGCCGCCCGGTTGGGGCGGTAGCCGAGCACCTGCATGGAGGCGAGGACGCGCTGACGCGTCGTCTCCTCGACGTTGGTGAGGCCGTTCGCCACCCGCGAGACGGTCTGCGTCGAGACCCCTGCGTGCGCCGCGACATCGCCCAGCGACGGACCGCGTTTGCGTGCCGCTGCACGGGCGGACGGGGATTCGGCGAGCGACTCTGCCATGGTCTCCACTTCTCGGTGTTCAACACGAGTGTTCCACACGACCTTGCATCATGTTGACGTGAACATGTTAG